>DHOB01000055.1:0-22588 GCA_002409675.1 Ruminococcaceae bacterium UBA5401 | reverse complement strand
TTCAGGTCGGAATTGCCCGCAATCTGGCTCTGAAGCTGCTGGGCGACTGCATTGGCGACTTCATCTGTGGAGCTCACGTTGCTTAAATCCAGCGGATTCCCGTCTTCGTCAGTCCCGAGGTAGACCGTGTAATCCGTTCCGTCGACTTTCAGCTTCAGGTAGGAAGCGGAGCTGACCGTCTGGTTGAACAGCGGGCTGTCGGCATCGGTGGTGACGGTGTCGCCGGTGATGCTGGCCGCGGCGGTCTTCCCGCTCAGGCCGAGCGCGGAGAGAAACGTTTCCCCGCTGGTGTCGTCCCCGTCGGCCTTGTACGCCGTGACGGATACATCTGTTGTTCCATCCGTACTTTTAAGAGTAACCTGACCGTTTTCGGCCGAAAACTCCACGTGCCCCTTCAGCTCGTCGGAAGAGGCAATCTGCTTGTTCAGGTTATCTGTAATCTTCGTCAGGTTCGCGTTGGCATCTGCATCTGCGCCTGAATCGAGCGTGACGGAGCTGTCCACCGTAAGGGTGTACTGCTTTCCACCGTACCCGACGACGAGCGATTTTCCGCCCACGGCCGACTGCGCCCATTCGCTCCGCAGCGCGCCGGACTGGATGGTGGTCACTCCGCTGATGTCCTGCGTGGTGTAGACGGCCGCTTTCGCCGTCTGCGAGACACTGTTGACCACGACGTTGCCCGCGTTCGAGGCCGTGCCCGTCGCGCTGACCGCGGACGAGGAGCTGACCAGGTCCAAGGAGGAGAAAAAGGTGGAGCTCAGGATGTTGGTGTCGCTCGCGAACGAAAAGTAATCGTCGGAAAGCTTCTGCATCAGCGATTCCACTTCGCGGTACATTTCGCGCCGCCAGGTGGCGACCTGCTCCAGGGAATTCTGCTTGTCGATTTTGCTCTGGGTCTTTGCCGTCATCGCGTCAATCAGCTTCTGCGTGTCGAGGCCGGACATCAGCTCCGAGCCGTTCAGGCGCGTGACGCCGTTTTCCGTATAAAATGAGGAGATGGAAGAAGTGGATGCTGTGGAGCTCATAAACAACCCTCCGATTCCGGTTCGGCAGACTGCCACCGGTTAAGCTGCGGATTTCTGCGGACTTCTAATTTTTATATCGGCTGCCGGCGGGAAAAGTTTAGAAAAAAGAAAAACCGGTGTGATTTTTTCACATCGGTTTTTTGCGGGAAGCGCCGTTTCGGATTTTACGCCCCGGCCGGCAGCGCTTCTTCCTCTTCGGGGGCGGCGGCATCCGGCACGGCTGCCCCGCTCTGTGCCGCAAGCTGGAACTTCGCCATGGTTTCGCTCAGCGCTTCGGCCAGGCGGTTCAGCTCTTCGCTGGTTGCGGCGCTCTCTTCCGCCGTGGCGGAGTTGGTCTGCACCACCGCGGAAATCTGCTCGACGTTGCCGTCCACCTTGCGCACGGACTGCGCCTGGCCGTCCGCCGCCTTCGCGATGGAATCCAGCAGGGCGCCGACCTGCTGCACGGCCTCGGTGACCGCCTTGAGGGACCGGCCCGTCTCTTCCGTGGTCTTCAGCCCGTCCTTCACCGCTTCGCCGGAACTCTGAATCAGCGCCGAGGTGCTCTTTACGGCTTCCGCGCTGCGGTTGGCGAGGTTGCGCACCTCGTCCGCGACGACCGAGAAGCCCCGGCCGGCTTCCCCGGCACGGGCGGCTTCGACGGCGGCGTTCAGGGCGAGGATGTTGGTCTGGAAGGCGATGTCCTGGATGGTCTTGATGATTTTCTCAATCTTTTCGGAGGAGTCGCTGATTCTGCCCATGGCCCCCGTCAGGCGCTCCATCTGGCGGGTGCCGTCCGAGACCGCCTGCGTGGCTTCGTTGGAGAGCTCGTCGGCGCGCCGGGCGCTTTTCGCATTGCCTTCGGCCTGCCCGGCTATCTTGCGGACGGACTCCGAAAGCTCCTGAATGGTCGCGCTCTGCTCCGCCGCGCCCTGGGCCAGCGCCTGCGAGGCGTTGGACATCTGCCGCGAGCCGCCCGCGACCTGGTCGGCCATCCCGCGGATTCTGCGGAACGTCTCGCTCATGGAGGCGAGAATTGCGCTCAGCGCGTCGCGGATGGCCTGAAAATCGCCGGTATAATCCCGCTGCGGGCGAACGGAAAAATCGCCCTGCGCCATGGCCCCGAGAATATGGGAGATTTCACCGATATCGCCGTTCAGCGCGCCGACGGTGTTCGAGAAAGCCCTGGACAGCGTCTCGATCTCGTCGCGCGTATGGACCGGCGGGACCTCGCTGTGCAGGTCGCCTTTCTCCAGCCCGCCGATGCGGCCGACCAGCCCGCCGACGGAACGGGCGATGGGGCCCGACACGCGGGCGGCGAGCAGGATGGAGACCGCGATGAACACCGCGGCCACCGCGGTGATGAACCAGATGGATTTATAGAGGTCGGCCATCATTTCGGGGACGTCCGCCGCCACCGCAAGGTTGTAGTCCGTGCCCGAAATGGGCGCATAGGCGACGTACAGCTGCTGGCCGTCGATCGTGCAAGAGGTGCTGCCCGCTCTGCGGGTGGCCATTTTCCGCACCAGGCCGGCGGCGTCCGCATAGGCGGGGTTCTTCTTGGCGAGCTCGATGTAGTTGACTTCGTCCTTGATGTATTTGGGGTTCTTATGCGCGATGATTTTCCCTGCTTTGTCAATGATGAAGCCGAACCCTTTTTGGCCGATGGAAAGGCCGTCGATCACCTGGTTGAAGGCGTCGCTGTCCAGCTTGGCATAGACGACGCCGTCGTACCCGGTGCCGTTGTTGACCTTGCTGGCGAGATACAGCGCCATGCCGCCGCTTTCCTGCTTCGTCATGGTCGAAAGGTACGAGCCCCCGCCGTAGGAGCCGTTTTGAAAATAGTCCGTCTTGCTGATGTCCGCGCCGTCCAGCGTTTTTCCGTTTTTGTCGGCGAGGCCGGCCTCGGAAAAGTGGTAGCTGGTCGCGAGGAAGTTGAGGGTGTCCTTCCACATGGACTGCGGGCTTGTGGTGCTGGTGATCGAGGGGTTCGCGGCGATGGCCTCAAGGCTCAGGCTGTAGTTTTTAATCGCATTTTCCACCGACTGCTTGTATGCGGTGGAAATGCGGGTGACCTGCTGCTGCATGTTGCTGCGGATGGTATAATAAGAAAGCGTGCAGGTCACGACGGCGATGGCGGCGCTGACCGCCGCCGTCAGGCAGATCATGCTGCGCATCAGCCTGCCGCGGAGGGTGGTCTGCTTTCCGCCGCGCCGGGAGCGGATTTTTTTCACTTTGGGGCTCGCCTGTTTTTTCCAGAATTTTTTCATTTTGATTCGACAACTCCTTCCATCGAAACGGAACTCAGCAATGAAAATCCAATCCCACTTGACTGGAGAGCATTCCTGCGATTTTTTCGACCGGCGCCTGCACCTTTACGGCCCCCAGCTCGTACGCCGCCATCGGCATGCCGTACACCACGCAGGATTCCCGGTCCTGCCCGATGGTGTACGCGCCGGCCCTGCGCATGCTCAGCAGCCCGCGGGCCCCGTCGCGCCCCATGCCCGTCAGGATGACCCCGACGGCCTCTTTGCCGGCCGCGGCGGCGACGGAGTTGAACAGCTCGTCCACCGAAGGGCAGTGGCCGTTGACCTTCTCCCCCCTGGCGCACCGGACGTAATAGCCCTTCGCGTCTTTTCTGAGGTACAGGTGCTTGCCGCCGGGGGCGACCAGCGCCGTGCCGGGCTCCACGCGGTCGCCGGTCTTCGCCTCGGAGACTTTCAGCCGGGAGACGCGGTCCAGCCGCTCGGCGTACATGCGGGTGAAGTTCGCCGGCATGTGCTGCACAATCACGATGCCGGGCATCTCTGCCGGCAGGTCGCGCAGGATGGCGGCGGTGGCCTCGGTCCCGCCGGTGGAAGCGCCGATTGCGACCACGCGGAAGCGGGTCCTCAGCCGGGCCGGCGGCGCGCCCGCCCCGGCCCGGTGCACGGCCAGCCGGAGCTTGGCGCGGATTTCGCCGCTGAAGGCCGCAAACCCGCCCGCGGCGCGCAGGTCCGGCAGGCCGACGTAGGACCCGGCGGGCTCCCCGCCGTCGGTCCAGGCCGCGCGGTCCTGCGGGGGGCCGACGGCCACCGCAGGCAGGGAGCAGAACCGGCGCAGGCTTTTCAGAAATTCCCGGACGCCCGTCTTTTCCGGAAACACCGCGTCCGCCACCAGCACGTCCGGGCCGAGCGCCCGGATTTTTCGCTCCGCCTCTTCGGGTCCCTCGGCCCAGCCGACGACCCGGATTCCCGCATCCCCGGCCACCGCCTGCTGCACGGCAGTCCGGAAGGGGAGGGACTCGTTCACAATCAGGACTTTCACAGGGCTTGGCTGCATGTTCAGCTCTCAGGGTCCTTTCTGGTAAATTGAAGGCTCGATGTACCGAAGGCCCATCGCGTTGTGCGGAATGGTCTCCGAATGGCCGATGAACAGATAGCCGCCGGGCTTCAGCGCGTCGCGGAACCGGGCGACCAGGCTGTCCCTCGCTTCCTGGCTGAAATAAATCATCACATTCCGGCAGAAAATCAGGTCGAAGGGCGTGTGGAACGGGAACGGCTCCATCAGGTTCAGCTGCCGGAAAATCACTTCCCGCCGGATTTCGTCGCTCAGCGCACAGCCCCCGCTCTGCCTGCGGAAGTAGCGGTGCCTCCACTGCGGCGGAAGGCCGGCCAGCGATTCCTCGGGGTAAACGCCGCGCGCGGCGCTCTGCAGCGCCCGGGTGGAAAGGTCCGTGGCGAGCGTGCGGTAATCCCAGCCGGGGCACAGCGCGAAATACTCCTTCATCACCATCACGGCCGTGTAGGCCTCCTCGCCCGTGGAGCAGCCCGCGCTCCAGACATGCAGGCTGCGGCTGCGGTTGGTCTTCTCCTGGGCGGGGAGGATCACGTCTTTCAAGAACTCGAAGTGGCGGGGCTCGCGCATGAAATAGGTGTGGTTGGTGGTCAGCCGGTTCATCATCGCGTTCAGCTCGTTGCGGTCGCCGCGGACCATCTCGAAGTACTGCGAGAAGCTCGAGACCTTTTTCCGGGCCAGCACCGCGTACATCCGCGCCTCAATCAGCAGGCGCTTTTTGCTCAGGTCTATGCCGAAGTTGCCGCGGACGAAGGCCACCAGCCGGCGGAACTCGGAATCGGTGAGCTGAATCATCCGGCCCCACCGCCCGCAGCGGGCCGCCCGGACGCGCGGGCCTCAGCTTGCATTGTACAGGTTCTGCACGTTCAGAATCAGGCTGATGCTGCCGTCGCCGAGGATGGCGCACCCGTCGATGCCGGATTTGCGCACGCCGAACTGGTTGAGGTAGCTGGGCAGGGACTTCACGACGACCTGCTGCTCGCCCAGCAGCGCGTCCGCAAAGATGCAGAACGAGCTGTCGTGCGTGCCCACCAGAATCACGATGCCGCCGGCGATGTCGGTGACTTTCGTGTCGATATGGTAGGCCTTGTGCAGGCGCACGAGGGGGTAGTACCGGTTCCGCACCAGGATGAACTCGCGCATGTCGGTGTCGTACAGAATGCTGCTGTCCGCGGCTTTGAAGGACTGGCGGATGTTTTTGATGGGCACGGTGAACATGGTGTCGCCGACCGAAATCTTCATGCCGTTGATGATGGCGAGGGTCAGCGGGATTTTGAAGACGATTTTCGTCCCCTTGCCCGGCGTGCTGTCGATGGCCACGTCGCCGCCAATTTTCTCGACGTTTTTCTTCACGACGTCCATGCCGACCCCGCGGCCGGAGTACTCGGTCACGACCTCGTTGGTCGAAAAGCCCGGCATCAGCAGGAACTGGTACACCTCCTGGTCGGTGTATTCGTGCGGCTGCTTGGTCAGCAGGCCCTTCTGCTGCGCCTTTTTCAGCACGGCTCCGCGGTCGATGCCGGCCCCGTCGTCCGCCACGGAGACCAGGATGTCGCCGCCCGTGTTCTGGGCGGAGAGCGTGATGGTCCCGGATTCGGGCTTGCCGGCCTTCAGGCGCTCTTCCTTCGACTCGATGCCGTGGTCCATCGCGTTGCGCACCAGGTGCATGATGGGGTCCGAGATGCTGTCCACAATGGTCTTGTCCACTTCGGTCTCTTCGCCCACCAGCACGAGCTGCGCGTCCTTGCCGAGCTTGCGGTTCATGTCGCGCACGATGCGCCGCATCTTCTGAAACACGGTGGAGATCGGCACCATGCGGATGGACATCACGATTTCCTGCAGCTCGTCCGTCAGCTTGCGAAGCTGGCGCGAGGCCTTCGTGAAGTTATTGTCCATCCCGCTCTGCTGCAGCGCCGGGTTGGAGGTCACCATCGATTCGGTAATCACGATTTCGCCCATCAGGTCCATCAGGCTGTCCAGTTTGGAGAGGTTCACGCTGATGAGGCTCTGCCGCGCGGCCCGCGGCGCCGGGCCGCGGGCCGGCGTCCGGGGCTTTGCGGCGGGCGCCGTGGCCGGGGCGGCGGACTTCAGCGGGGGGATTTCGCTGTGGCTCTTGGTATAGGGGAAGTCCTTGACCGCCGGCAGGGCCTTCTCCAGATTCTCCTTCGTGCGGAAAAAGAGGAAAAACCCGCCGCCGGAAATCGCGGCGGCCGTCTTCGGGTTGGTTTCGATGTCCGGCGGGTATTTGTCGAAATCGGCGCACACGTCCTCCACCTTTTTGGCGAGCATGAAGGCGCGCAGGTTGACCATCTGCGCCTCTTCGTCGAAGAAGACCCGAACGGCGAAGGGATATCCCTTTTCCGTTTCTTTCTTCAGCACGCCGGCTTCGTCCGCGCCGGCGTCTTTCTGCGGGCCTTTCCCGGCGGCCGGCGCGGGGGCGGCCTGCGCCGCCCCGCCCGAAATCTTTTTGAGGAAAGCGTTAATATCCTGTTCCAAAGTGCCGATATCAGTAGTAAGCGGCTGTCCTGCGCGGACCTTTTCCACTTCCGCCTTCAGAAAGTCGCTCGCGCGGAACATCAGGTCGATAAGGCCCTCGATATGCTCCTGACTGATTCCCTTCTCCCGCACATAGGCGAACAGGTCCTCCATCTTATGGGCCACCGACGTGAGGCTGTTGAACTCCAGCATGGCGGAAGACCCTTTGATGGTGTGCATGATCCGGAAAATCTCGTTGATGCTGTCCGGGTCGAAGTTTTTCGCCTTCTCGCACGTGAGCAGGATATCGTCAAGATGCTCCAGAAGGTCGTCCGTTTCAAACAGAAAGACGTCCAGCATGGAGTCGCTGCCGTTGTCCATTCTTGTCACTCCCAACTTTTTCGGGCGGCCGGCTTCCGCCGGCGGCCGAAATTCCCCAGAGGGGAAACTCTTGCTCGTTTACTCTGTTTATCGGCACCAGCCGACTATTCTTTAGTCCAACGCCCGTTTCCCGATAAATTTTTACGAAAGAAGTGCTATTGATGCCGGAAAATCTGCGCATTACGGCGCCGGTCGGCTCCGACGGAAAAGTCACACGGCCCAATTCCACGCCCGAAACGCCGAGGACCCAGCCCGTCAACCCCGGCCGGGTCCCGCAGGCCGGCGGGCAGAAGACGGACGGCGGGCAGCGGGAGCTGCTCCTTGCCCGGGACTCGGTCTTCGGGGCCTTCATCCGCCGGTGGGAGCAGACGCCCGGCCTCGGCGAAACGCTGCAGCGCCTGGCCTCCATGGCTGCGGCCGGGCCGCAGGCGCCGGGCCGGGCCCTGCCCGCCGACGCGCCGCCCCTGCAGCGGCTGGCCGCGGCCCTGACGATGGAGCGGGGAGATATCGTGAAGAACCTGGTGTTTCAGCAGGAAAACGGCACGCTGTTCAGCGGGCCGCTGTTCCGGTACCTGGACCGCCTTTCCGGGCGGGCCGACGACCCGCAGCTCGACCTGAGAATCGCCGATTTTCTCCGCGCCTTCACGGGCTGCTTTTCCGCCGGCGAAGTCCGGCAGTCGATTCTCAACAACCTGCGTGCCGTCGAAGCCTCCATCCCCGCCGTATACGCCAGAAAGCTGCAGGCCGCGCAGGAGAAGCTCCCGCCGGAAGACGCTTCCCCCGGCGCTTTTGCCGAGGCGGTCAAAAAAGAAATCCTGCCGCTTCTTTCCCGCTATGTGGCCCGGACGAACGACTACGGCAAATCGCGCGACGCGATTTCCCTGCTGATCAACAACCTCGCCATTCTGGAGACAGGGTCGCGCAAGGACCTGGTGGCCAGGTTCGAGGAGCTGCTCCGTTACTGCCGCACCGGCCTGAACCTGCCGGAGGAGGAGGCCGGCCGGATGCAGGGCCTTTTTGCGCAGGAGGTCCTGTCGCGGCAGGCGGAGCCGGAAAACGAATTTTCGCGCGCGCTGGCCTCGCTGCTCTCCCGCGCGGGCAGGCGCGGCGAAGGCGAATCGGAGGGCCTCGACCCGGCCGCCGTGCGGGACATCTGCACCTCCGTGCTGCTGGACCACAGCGTGTTCATGCCTTTCGTCCATCTGTTCCTCCCCGCCAGCGTCGGGGGGCGCTTTCTGTTTACCGAAATCTGGATTGAAAAGAAAGACGCGGAGGCCCCGCCGGCCCCGCGTGGGGAGGCCGGCGTGCGGCCGGTGCGGCTTTACCTGACGTTCGACATCCAGGACCTCGGGTATTTCGAGGCTTCCGTCAGCCTGACGGGCAAGCGGGCCGACCTGCACCTCGCCTGCCCGCCCGCGCTGGCCCGCCGCCGCGGAGAAATCCGCGCGGACCTCGCCGGCATCCTGCAGCGCGACGGCCTCGCGCCCGGCTCCGTCCGGCTCACGTCCTGCCGGGAGCCGGAGGTCCCGAAGATCATCCGAAAAAAAATCGACGAAAGGAAGCGGGCCATAGATGTCTCCGTTTGAAAAGCTCCAGAAGGCCGCCGCACTGAAGTACTCCCCCTCTTCACCGGACGACGCCCCGGTGGTGGTGGCGTCCGGGGCGGGGGAGGCGGCGCAGCGCATCATCGGCATCGCGGAGCGCAGCGGCGTCCCCGTTTTCCGCGACGATTCGCTCGCCACGCTCCTTTCGCAGATGCGTGCGGGGACCGAAATCCCGCCGGAGCTGTACCAGGCGGTGGTGGATATCTACCTGTATTTCCTCGGCTTTTCGGTCGACGCGCAGGGGAAGGTCACGCGCGAACCGCCCACCGGGAAAGAGGAGGCGCCCTCCGGCGCCCAGGCGGAGCCCGGCGCGCCCCAGCCGGACGATTCCGCGGCGGTTCCTCAGGAAGACGAAAAGCCCCCGGCGGGCCGGCCGGGAGAAACTCCGCAAAGTTTTTGACTTTTGCGCCCGCACCCGCTAACTTTTTGCCCCGCCGTGCCGATACATAAACCGAAGGCAGAGCGTTTCCGGCGGCCGCCCGGCGCGCGTCAAGCCCGGAAACGGCGCTCTGCGGCGGAAAGGGTGAAATCCATGAAAAAGACCAGTAGGAAGCGGCAGAGAAGAGGAGCGTCCGCAAAGAAAAGCGCCTCCGCCGAAAAATACCTGACTTTTTACATCGACGGGCAGCTTTACTGCATCCCCACGTCCCAGGTGGTGGAAATCATCCGCATCCAGCCGATGACTTTTCTGCCGAACCTCCCCGATTACGTCAAGGGAGTCATCAACCTGCGCGGCAAGATTGTGCCCGTCATCGACATGCGGCTGCGGCTCCATAAGGAAGAAAAAGAATACAGCTCCCGCACCAGCGTCGTAATCGTGGAGCAGGGCGAAAATACGGTCGGCCTGATTGTGGACGCGGTGAAGGATGTGCTCGACGTGACGGAGGACCAGATTGACGAAACGCTGCAGTCCCGCAAGGCGATAGGCAGGCGCTTTGTGCGCGGCATCGTGACCCTGGGCCGGGAGGCGGCCCTGTTCCTCGACCTGGCGGAAGTCCTGACGCACCGCGGCGCGGAGAGCCGGCGGAAAGAGCCGCGGGAGCAGCCGGAAGGGGAGGCGCGGCAGCTTTCCAGCGGGCAGCCGGTCGCCTGACCCGCCGCGGCAGAGGCCGCCGGAACGGCGCAGAACCGTGCCCTGCGGGGCCATTTCAGAAAAGCTGAGGTGAACGAAGAATGGAAAAGATACTTTCAAAGGGACTGGATGTCGCCGACGGCACCGAAGAGGACGAAGACGAAGACAGTGCGGAGGCGGAGCAGAAGTTCCTGACCTTCTGGACGGACGGGGAGCTTTTCGGGATTCCGATTTCGGACGTCGTGCAGATCATCAGTATGCAGGACATCACGCCCCTGCCGGATTTTCCCGATTATGCGAAAGGCGTCATCAACCTGCGCGGGAACATCATCCCGGTCATCGACATGCGCCTCCGGCTGAAAAAGCCCGAGGCGGAATATACGGAAAACACGTGCATCGTCGTGACCAGCGTCGAAGACAGCTATATCGGCTTTATCGTGGACACGGTCGACGAGGTCACGGATATCGGCGCGGACCACATCACCCCCGCGCCGAAGGTCTCCCGCAATGTCACGAACCGGTATCTGACCGGAATCGGCCGCATCGGGGAGAAAGTGGTCCTGCTGCTGGACGTTTCCAAAATTCTTTCCGACGAGGAATTCAGCCAGGTGACGCAGCCGGCGGACGAGGCCGGCAAAGATGATGTGCCGCAGGATGCCGCCGGGGAAGGGCAGGCCCAAAGCCCTGCGCCCGCAGATTCTCCGGCCCCGGATAAAAAGGAGTAATCGCTTTATGAATGGCAAAAAAACGAACAACATACGCAGGACACTTTTCCTCCGCGTTCTTTGGGTAGTCCTCCTGCTGGCCGTGCCGACCGTGGTGCTGCTGGTCGTCTCGGCGGTCAACAAGGGAAACGAGGCTGCTTATACGTCGGCCATGGATATTGCCGCGCCGGTTTCCCTCGCTTTGCTGGCGGCCGGCGTGGTGATTGCCCTGTTTGCCACCGGCCGGTTTGGCGGGCGGGTCGCCCACACCGTCAGCGATATCTCCAACGCGCTTGATGACCTGAAGAACGGCAGCCTGGACTTTCACCTTGACAAAGCGGATACCGGCGACGAGCTGGGGCAGATTGCCGTCTCCCTCACCGAGTTTGTTTCCAAGCAGCGCGGCGCGATACGGGAAATGGTCGCGGCGCTGGAACACCTGACTTCACAGGACCTGTCTTACCACCCGGACTATGAGTGGCAGGGCGAATGGACTAAAGTCGGGTCTGCGCTGGACCATATCCGCAAGGCGCTCACGGCGCTCGCCCTCAACGTGCGGGAAGCCGCCGACCAGACCGCCAGCGGCTCCGACCAGGTGGCGAGCGGGTCGCAGGCCCTGGCCCAGGGCGCGACGGAGCAGGCCAGCTCGATTGAGGAGCTGTCGGCGACCGTCGCCGAGATTTCGACGGACGTGAAGAAAAACGCCGACAATGCCGCCGAGGCCAACCGCGCTTCTTCCGAAGAGGAGAAAAAGCTCGAAGACGCCAGCATGGAAATGGCCGAGATGACCAAGGCGATGCAGAACATCAGCGAGACCTCCAAGCAAATCGGCAACATCATCAAGACCATCGACGACATCGCCTTCCAGACCAACATCCTCGCGCTGAACGCCGCCGTAGAGGCCGCCCGCGCGGGCGAAGCGGGCAAGGGCTTCGCCGTCGTCGCGGACGAGGTCCGCAACCTTGCGAGCAAGAGCGCGGAGGCCGCAAAGAACACCACGGACCTGATTGAAAACGCCATCAAGGCGGTCGGGAACGGCTCCAAGGTGGCGGATTCCACCGAAAAGACGCTGACCGAAGTCATGCAGGCCGCCAGCCATGCCGACGGGCTGATAGAAGAAATCGCCAAGGCCTCCAGCCAGCAGGCGACCTCCATCGGGCAGATTACCCAGGGCGTGCAGCAGATTTCCGCGGTGGTGCAGACCAACTCCGCCACGGCGGAGCAGAGCGCGGCGGCCAGCGAGGAACTGGCCGCCCAGGGCAAAGCCCTCAAGCGGCTGCTTGCGACGATTAAACTGGACGAGAAAAAGACGGCCCAGGCGAGGCCCGCCCCGCAGAAAAGCGCGGCCCCGCAGGCCCGCAGGCCGGCCGCCCCTGCGACCGTGAAGGCGCCGCCCGCCGCACCGGCGAAAGCCCCGCGGGCCAAGGCCGCCGCCGTCCCCGCCGCGCCGAAGGCCAAAGCGGCGCTGGCGGCCGCCGCGGACGACAAGTATGTGTAAACCGGATATCCATGCGATAAAAGCCCGCCGGACGGGGATTCCCGCCCGGCGGGCTTTTTGCGGAAGGCGCACCGCTTTTTCGGGTGTTTTCGCAGCCGCGGAATTGTGCTATAATCATTTGGCATACTAACGGGAAGAAGGGTTTGCGGAGCATGAACGAAATCATCACGGTCTATAAAATCCACTGCGTCTCTTTACGCGACCCGAGCCGGGAGCGGGAAAACTGCTCCCTTCTGCCGTGGGGCGGCGACCCGGACTGGCGCGGCCGGGACGACGGCGGCCGCGAGTACGTTCTGCCCGGCGGATATGCGCAGGGGCGCTCGCCGGACGGCGGGCCGGCTGTGTTCGGCCCGGAGGGAAATTCCTGCGAACTGATGCTGCACAACGGCTGCCCCCTGCTGATAGACCGGGAAAAACAAATGGCCCACCTGCTGGAGCCGGTCAGGAAGATCGCCACTTACCGGCACCTTGCCGGGCTTTCGCGCGAGGCGCTCGCGCAGAAGCTCGGCGTCTCGCAGAAAGAGGTCTTCGAGTGGGAAAACCTCGAAAAGGAGCCGGATGAAAACACCCTGCGCAGGCTGGCGGAAGCGCTGGGATGCAAAATTTCGGATTTTCGGTGATTTTATGCTTCCGGCGCTTGCATTGGCGGAAAATTCTGATATAATATGAATGTGCATTAAATTGGTATACATTCTCCGAACCATGGAATCATAGAACGGGGCGCTGCGGAAGGCGCCCTTTGCAGAGGTGGATATGATGTTGCTGGAAGTAAAAAATCTGAAGGTCAGCGTGGACGGCGCCGAAATCCTGAAGGGAGTGGACCTTTCCGTAAACGAAGGGGAGGTCCACGTTTTGATGGGGCCGAACGGCGCGGGCAAATCCACGCTTGTAAATACCATTATGGGGCATCCCCAGTACAAAGTGGAGGAGGGCTCCATCCTGTTCGGGGGGAAGGACATCACCCGCCTGCCCACGAACGAGCGCGCGAAGGCGGGGCTGTTCCTCTCGTTCCAGAGCCCGGAGGAAGTGCCCGGCATCACGCTGGAAAATTTCCTGCGCACTTCGCGGGTGGCGCTCACGGGCAAGCCCGTGCGCCTGTTCGCCTACCAGCGGGAGCTCCGGCAGAAGATGGCCGAGCTGGGCATGGATGAGGAGTACGCCTCCCGGTACCTGAACGTCGGTTTTTCCGGCGGGGAAAAGAAAAAATCCGAGATTCTGCAGATGCTGATGCTGAACCCGAAGCTCGCCATTCTGGACGAGACGGATTCCGGCCTGGACGTGGACGCGGTCAAAATCGTCTCGCGCGGGGTCGAAAAATTCCGGAACCGCAAAAATTCGCTGCTGATCATCACCCACAACACGAAAATCCTGGAGTACCTGCCGGTGGACCGGGTGCACGTGCTGATGGACGGCAAAATCGTCCGCACGGGCGGCAGCAGCCTGATTGATGAAATCAACGAATCCGGATTCCAGCCGCTGGCGGAATCCAAAGCGGTCTGACGGTG
This sequence comes from Ruminococcaceae bacterium UBA5401, assembly GCA_002409675.1. Lineage (GTDB taxonomy): Bacteria > Bacillota > Clostridia > Oscillospirales > Acutalibacteraceae > Thermocaproicibacter. The sequence continues at coordinate 9,009 of DHOB01000055.1, read as the reverse complement.
CGGAGGAGACGGGAAATGGAAAAAAAGAAGACCATGGTGCAGGACATCGACCGCACCATATACGACATCAAAGACGCGGTCCATCCGGCCTACCAGGTCGGGCAGGGCCTGACGCCGGAGATCGTCAACGAGATTTCCGCCGCGAAGAACGACCCGGAATGGATGCGCCTGTTCCGCCTGAAATCGCTGCGGACCTACAACCGTCTGCCCATGCCGACGTGGGGCCCGCCGCTCGACGGCCTCAACATGGACGAGATTGTCACCTACATCCGGCCGAACACGCCGATGCGGGGCAACTGGGCCCAGGTGCCGGAGGACATCAAGAACACGTTCGTGCGCCTGGGCATCCCCGAGGCGGAGCGCAAATCCCTTGCGGGCGTGGGCGCGCAGTACGATTCTGAGGTCGTGTACCACAATGTGCGCGAGGAGGTGCGCCGCCAGGGCGTGATTTACACCGATATGGAGAGCGCGCTGCGCGACCCCGTCTACGGTCCGATGGTCAAAAAGCATTTCATGAAGCTGGTGCCGCCCGAGGACCACAAGTTCGTGGCCCTGCACGGGGCGGTCTGGTCGGGCGGCTCGTTCGTGTACGTGCCGCCGCACGTGCATGTGAAAATCCCGCTGCAGTCGTATTTCCGGCTGAACGCGCCGGGCGCGGGCCAGTTCGAGCACACGCTCATCATCGTGAGCGAGGGCTCCAGCGTGCACTTCATCGAGGGCTGCTCCGCGCCGAAGTACAACGTGGCGAACCTGCACGCCGGCTGCGTGGAGCTTTACGTCGGCAAGAACGCGCACCTGCGCTACTCCACCATCGAGAACTGGTCGAAGAACATGTACAACCTGAACACCAAGCGCGCCCTTGTGGAAGAGGGCGGCACCATCGAGTGGGTCTCCGGATCGTTCGGCTCCCACGTTTCGTACCTGTACCCCATGAGCATCCTCAAGGGAGAACATTCGCGCATGGAGTTCACGGGCATCACCTTCGCCGGGAAAGGGCAGTCCCTTGACACCGGCGCCAAGGTCGTCCACGCCGCCCCGCACACCTACTCCAGCATCAACACCAAGTCCATCTCGAAGGACGGCGGCAACTGCGTCTACCGCAGCTCGGTCGAAATCCTCCCGCAGGCCTACGGGTGCAAGTCCGCCGTGAACTGCGAGTCGCTGATGCTGGACGACCGCTCCCGCTCCGACACCATCCCGGTGATGGATATCCGCAACGACGACGTGGACGTCGGGCACGAGGCGAAAATCGGCCGCATCAGCGACGACGCCGTCTTTTACCTGATGAGCCGGGGTATCTCGGAGGAGGACGCGAAGGCGATGATCGTGACGGGCTTCGCCGAGCCGATCGCCAAGGAGCTGCCGGTCGAGTACGCGGTGGAGATGAACAACCTGATTAAACTGGAAATGGAGGGCGCCATCGGCTGAGGCCGGCGGCGAGGAGTGAAGAAATCATGGATCTGAACTTTCAGCATACAAACGTCCTGCCGGCCCGGACATGGAACCGGCTGGGCATCAACGACACCGCCCTGGCGGAGGAGCTTCCCCCGGCCGCGCCCTACACGGGGCCCGGCCCCGCCGGGGAGCTGCCGGAAGGGGTGGCGGCTTTTTCCGGTCCGCTGCCGGCCGGGGAGCCGGAAACCGGCATGGGCCATGAAGAGGCGGATTTTGTGGCGGAGCACCGCAACTGCGGCGTCTCCCTTAAAGTCGCCGCCGGCGTCCATGCGAAAACCCCCGTTTTTCTCACCTACCGCGTGGATGAGAACAGCCCGTTCGTCGTGGACGAGAACGCGGTGGTCGCCGAAGAGGGCAGCGACGTGACAGTGGTTGTCAGCTACTTGGGCGGCGCGCGGCGCGGTTTCCATGCCGGGCTGACCCGGCTGTACGCGGCGAAAGGGGCTTCGGTCCGGCTGATTCAGGTACAGCTTCTCGGCGACGGCTGCCTTGGCATGGACAATATCGGCGCCGCCGCGGGCGAGGGCGGCACAATCCATGTAATCCAGGCGGAGCTCGGCGGCAGGAAGGCGCTCGCGGGCTGCAAGGCCCGGCTGGAGGGCCTGAGGAGCCGCCTGAGCCTCGACGCGATTTACTTCGGCGACCGCAGCCGGTCCATCGACATCAACTACGTCGCGCAGCACGTCGGCAGAAAGACGCGCAGCGACATCCGCGTTTCCGGCGCCCTGCTGGACGAGAGCGAGAAAACCTTCCGCGGGACCATCGACTTCGTCCGCGGCGCCAAGCAGGCCGTCGGCAAGGAGAGCGAGTTCAACCTGCTGTTCAGCCCGAAGGTGCGCAACCGCACCGCGCCGCTGATTCTGTGCGCGGAAGAGGACGTGGACGGCCAGCACGCGGCCTCGACCGGTAAAATCGACGAAAACCGCCTGTTTTACCTGATGACGCGCGGCCTGAGCGAGCTGGAGGCCAAAAAGCTGATCATCAAGGCGCAGTTCCGGCCCGTGACGGACCAGATCCCGGACGAAAAACTGAGAAACGCCGTCGCGGAATATGTGGAAAAGAGGCTGAACAGACTTTGAACCCCTACCTGAATGACTTTCCCGTTCTGAAAGAGCAGATGAACGGCAAGCGGCTGGTTTATCTGGACAACGCCGCCACCACGCAGAAGCCGGTGCAGGTGCTGCGCGCCGTGAACGAATATTACCGCCGGTTCAACGCCAACCCCCACCGCGGCCTGTACGCCCTGAGCGTGAAGGCCACGCAGATGTACGAGGACGCGCGCCGCACGGTGGCGGAATTCATCGGCGCGAAAAAAGACTGCGAAGTGATTTTCACGCGCAACGCGAGCGAGTCGCTGAACCTTGTCGCGTACAGCTACGGCCTGAATTTCGTGAACCGGGGCGACGAGATTGCGCTGCCGGTCAGCGAGCACCACAGCAACCTGGTGCCGTGGCAGATGGTCGCGCGCGTGAAGGGCGCAAAGCTGGTCTACCTGTACCCGGATGCCTCCGGCCGCCTGAGCGACGAGGAAATTGACCGGAAAATCACCAGAAAGACGAAGGTCGTTGCGTTCGCGCAGGTTTCCAACGTGCTCGGCACCGTCTACCCGGTCAGGAAAATCGTCCGGAAAGCGCATTCCGTCGGCGCAGTCACCGTGCTGGACAGCGCCCAGGGAATCCCGCACTACCCGGTGGACGTTTCGGACCTGGACGTGGACTTCATGGCCTTCTCCGGCCACAAGATGCTGGCGCCGATGGGCATCGGCGTGCTCTACGGCAAAGAGAAGCTGCTGAACCGCATGCCGCCCTTCCTGATGGGCGGAGAGATGATCGAGTATGTGCACGAGCAGTCCGCGACCTTCGCCCCCCTGCCGCAGAAGTTCGAGGCCGGCACGCAGAACGTGGGCGGCGCCGTGGGCCTTGCGGAGGCCGTGCGCTACCTCCGGAAAGTCGGCTACCGGACCATCCGCCAGACGGAGGACCGGCTGCTTGCTTACACGCTGAAGGGGCTCGCGCAGATTCCGCACGTCACGGTTTACGGCGGCACCGAAGCGCGGGAAGACCGCTGCGGGGTGATTTCGTTCAATGTGGAGGGCGTCCACCCGCACGACGTCGCCTCCATCCTCGACGCGGACGGCGTCGCCATCCGGGCGGGGCACCACTGCGCCGAGCCGCTGCTGGAGTATATGCACGTGAACGCGACCTGCCGCGCCAGCCTTTACTTTTACAACACCAAAGAAGACGTCGACGCTTTCCTTCAGAGCCTGAGCAGGGTCAGGAGGTGGCTCGGCCTTGGAGCTTAACCAGATTTACACGCAGATTCTGACGGAGCACAACAACTCCAGGCGCAACAAGCACCCGATTGAGAATCCGACGGTCACGCTCAAGGGGGTCAACCCGAGCTGCGGGGACGAAATCCAGCTTCAGCTCCGCGAAAAGGACGGCGTGATTGAGGACGCGGGCTTTACGGGCGTCGGCTGCGCAATCTCGCAGGCCTCCGCCTCCATCATGATCGACCTTGTCAAAGGGAAAACGACCGCAGAGGCGCTGCGGCTGGCCAAGACGTTCATCGGCATGATTAAGGGCGAAGTCACCGACGAGAAGCAGCTCGAGGAGCTGGACGAGGCCGTCGCGCTGCGCGGCGTCGCCCACATGCCCGCGCGCGTGAAATGCGCCGTCCTCGGCTGGCACACGCTGGAGGGCGCGCTCGGCAAAAACGAGGGGCATCCGTCTGGCGCCCCTGATAAAGGCGAAAAAGAAAAATCCTGAAGCGCCGGGAAGGGAGCGGAACAGTTGAAAACCGTTCGTTTCAGTCCGAATCCGGAAAGCGGGGCCCGCGTCGTCGGTTATCTGCACGACCCGATGGCGAACGAGCCGGAATTTACCAGGCGCCCGTGCGCCGTGATTCTGCCGGGCGGCGCCTACGAGTTTCTTTCGGAGCGCGAATCCGAGCCGCCCGCCGCGGCTTTTTTTGCGCACGGATACCAGGTCTTTATCCTCTCCTATTCCGTCGGGGACCGGGCGGCGGACCTGCGCCCGCTGATTGACGCCTCCCTGACCCTGATCCGCATCCGGGAGAGCAGCGCGGAGTGGAACGTGCTGCCGGGCAAAATCGCGGTCTGCGGCTTTTCAGCCGGCGGGCATGTCGCCGCCGGCCTCGGCACTTTATGGGACAGCCCGGAGCTCAAGGCCCGAATCGACACCAAGGGCGGGCGGAACCGCCCCGACGCCATGGTCCTCTGCTATGCCGTGCTCACGGCGGGCCGGTTCGCCCACAGAGAATCCATCGAGAAAGTCTCGGGCGGCAGCCCCACTCCGGAGCAGGTGCACTTTTTCTCTCTGGAAAACCACATATCGCCCCGCACGCCGCCCGCGTTCCTGTGGCACACCGTGGAGGACGACTGCGTCCCCGTCGAGAACGCCCTGCTGTTCGCGGCGGCGCTGCAGAGCCGGCATATTCCGTTCGAGTGCCACATCTACCAGAAAGGCGGGCACGGCATGTCCCTCTGCACGCGGGAGGTCGGCACCCCCAGCCCCCACTGCGCCACATGGTTCCCTCTGTGCGCCGGCTGGCTGGACGGGCTGTTCGGCTTCCGGGCGTAGCGGCGGCGTGTCGCCGCGGGCGTCGGCCCGGCGTGGGGAACGGCAGAAACCGGCGGCGGCGTGTCGCCGCGGGCGTCGGCCCGGCGTGGGGAGCAGCAGAAACCGGCGGCGCGTTTTGCCGGGACAGAAACGGGAATCTCCCGGAGCCGGCCGAATGTCGCCGGCGACTGTCCGGACGCGCCGCGCGAATCCATGTATGGTTTCCGCTTCCGCAGGCCCGCCGGGACAGAAAGAAAATGCCCTCGAAAATCTCGAAAAGAATCTCCCGAAGCGCATCAAAATGCTCCGGGAGATTCTTTATGCTGTCGCACGGGGAAGCGGCGGCGTGTCGCCGCGGGCGTCGGCCCGGCGTGGGGAACGGCAGAAACCGGCGGCGCGCTTTGCCGGGGACAGAAAAGGAAAATCTCCCGGGGCCGGCCGAATGTCGCCGGAGACCGTCCGGACGCGCCGCGCGAATACATGTATGGTTTCCGCTTCCGCAGGCCCGCCGGGACAGAAAGAAAATGCCCTCGAAAATCTCGAAAAGGATCTCCCGAAGCGCATCAAAATGCTCCGGGAGATTTTTTATGCTGTCGCACGGGGAAGCGGCGGCGGCGTGTCGCCGCGGGCGTTGGCCCGGTGTGGGGAGCAGCAGAAACCGGCGGCGCGCTTTGCCGGGACAGAAACGGGAATCTCCCGGGGCCGGCCGAGTGTCGCCGGAGACCGTCCCGGGAGCTTTGGGAAACTGTGCCGTTTCTATCAACGGGAGCTGTCTCTGACTGTCCCGCCAGAGCGGGCTTCTGTTTCGCTCTGCTCTGAACGGCGGGCCGAAGCCGGCTCTGCCGGCTGCCCGGCGCGCTCGGCGATGCGGTAACGGGGGCGGGCCTTGGTTTCGGCGTAGATTTTGCCGAGGTAGACCCCGGTGACGCCGAGGCAGAGCATCAGCAGGCCGCCGAGCAGCCAGAGCGACCACACGGCGGGCGCCCAGGCCGCCGCCGCGCCGCGCAGATGCGAGACCAGCGACCAGATGGTGCCAACCAGGCCGGCCAGGGACACCAGCGCGCCGAGGCGGAAGATGAGCTCCAGCGGCCTGGTGCTGAACGAGGTGACGCCGTCCACGGCGAGCGCCAGCATCTTTTTGAGCGGGTATTTCGATTCCCCGGCAAAGCGCTCGTGCCGGTCGTAGTAGACGCAGGCGCTGCGGTAGCCGATCAGCGGGACCAGCCCGCGCAGGAACAGGTTGACCTCGCGGTACTCGCCGAGGGCGTCGAGCGCGCGGCGGCTCATCAGGCGGTAATCCGCGTGGTTGTAGACCACGTCCACGCCGAGGGCGGCCAGCAGGCGGTAATACGCCTGCGCGGTCGCGCGCTTGAAGAACGTGTCGGTCGCGCGCTTTCTGCGCACGCCGTAGACCACGTCGCAGCCCTCCAGAAATTTGCGGACGAACTCGTCGAGGACCTCCACGTCGTCCTGAAGGTCCGCGTCCAGGCTGACGGCGCAGTCGGCGTATCTGCGCGCCGTCATCAGGCCGGCGAGCAGCGCGTTCTGGTGGCCGCGGTTGTGCGCCAGGCGGATTCCGCAGACGCGCGCGTCCTCTTCGCTGAAGCGGGAGATCAGCTCCCATGTGCGGTCCCGGCTGCCGTCGTCCACAAAAAGCATGCGGCTGCCCTTGCCCGCCAGGCCGGCCCGCGCCATTGCGCTCAGCTTGGCGGAAAGGCGCTTCACCGTTTCCGGCAGGACTTTTTCTTCGTTGTAGCAGGGGATGACCAGATAAACAATCGGCATTTCAGTTTCCTCCGTTCGGCCGGCCTTCGCCGGAAGGCCCGGTGCGGGATTTGACGCGGAATTTCGTCTGCCGGCGGGGGCGGCGGCGCGTCATGAACCAGTAGAACGCGAGCAGCAGGAACCCGCCCAGCGTGACGACCGCGCCGAGGCGGATGCCCGGCGTCTGGTAGTTGAACCGGATGCTGGACGCCCCTTTCGGGACCTTCACGGCCATGAAGCCGACGTTGACCCGGACGATGTCGGCCTTTTTGCCGTTGACCGTGGCGCTCCAGCCGCCTTCCCACGGGACGCTGAAAAACACCAGCCGGTCTTTGTCGGCGGTGAAGGAGGCCGAAAATCCACCGTTGTCGTAGTGGAAGGAGGAGCACGACGCCGCCTTCCGCGCGGTACAGTCGCCGAAATAGGCGGATTCGGTGTACTGAAAGCTGTTCGTGTCCAGATGCTGCAGAAGGCCGCCGTACTTCGCGGCGTCGTCATCCTCCAGCACCAGCGCCTTGAGCAGCGCGAGGTGGCGGTCCGATTCCGGGACGGCGTTGTATTCGCTGCGCGTGATGTAGCCGTCGTAAGAGAAGCCCATCGGGATAAAATAGTCGTTCCGGTAGATGTCGCAGCCGTTCTGCGTCGCGTAGTAGCTCCAGCCCGGCATCATCGTCGCGCCCGAGGAATCCTGAAAATCCTTGCCGCTGCTCACCGGGTCGAAAAGCCAGCGGCAGCTCGTCAGGCCGCGCAGACCGTAGACGGTGGTGTCCGGCCGGGAGCCGACGTCCCGCTGCACGCCGATGGTCGGGTAAAACTCCATCACCGAGCCGGGCACGATGCTGTGAAAAGCCTGGACGGAGGGCTTCTGCCAGAACATGGCCTGGTTGTCCATGCCGTCGTACACATCGATGCGGCTGTTCCCGTCGTCGGGCAGGCGGATGTCTTTGCCGGCGTTCAGGGAATAGGGGATGATCCAGTTGTGGGTGTCGTCGCTCTGCGTTTTGCCGAGCGCGATGAAGAAGGCCGCGTAGATCACCGTGACCAGCGCAATGCCGGACATGCACCTGTGCAGGAACTTGGCGCGCCCCGTTTTGCGGTACTGGAAAAGGATGACCAGCAGGGCGAGGCTCAGCAGGGCGATGGCCACATAGGACCAGAACCGGGTGGGGTAATCCTCCAGGCCGAAAACGAGGCTTTTGTCGCCGGCTGCGCTTTCTACGGTTTTGGGCATCAGCCCGATGGGCAGGGCAATGCCCAGCGTGATGCCGAGCGTCCAGTATACAGCCCGCCGCCAGTCGGCGGTCGGCGCGCTCTGCAGCGACGCCACCGTCGCCAGCGACATCATCAGCGTCAGCATATAGAACCACCGCGCGTAATAGGTCATGTTAAAGAGCTGGAACGCCGCGTTCAGCACCGGCACCATTGTCATGAAGAACAGCGTGCAGAGCAGCGTCTTGAGCCAGTGCTTGCCGCGGTTCTGCAGAAACACGAGCACTCCGCTCATGCTGAAAAGCGGCAGCCACGCGCCGAGCGAGGCCCACTGCGCCTCCGAGTTCGGCGTAAAGTTCGGGCGGGCCGGGATGTCCGGCGGGAAGAAGAAGCACTCCAGGATATGGATGTACCGCTGGTTGTAGTCGTACAGCAGGGCGTTCCAGCCCTGCGGCGGGTCGTTAACCCGCGGGTTCTGCACGACCGCCAGCACCGTCGGCACCAGCAGCACGGCGGAGCACAGCACCCCGATGATCGCTTCGCAGAGCATCAGCAGAAAATCCCGCAGGCTGATGTCCCAGCTCCCCGAGAGCATCCGAATAATCCAGTACAGGAGCAGAAAAACGACCTGCCCGGCGAAAAAGTAGTAGTTGACGGTGCAGCACACGAAGACCATCACCGCGAACACCACCCGGCGGCGATGGTACATGTATTCGTCCAGCGACCAGAGCAGCAGCGGGAAAAAGACGATCGCCTCGTGAAAATGGTTGAAAAAGATGTTGTAAATCGAAAAGCCGGAGAATGCGTACAGCAGCGCGCCCACGATCGCATAGTCCGGGTGCCGCACGTACCGCCGCAGCCAGATGTAGGAGGTCAGCGTGGCGCAGCCGAATTTCAGAATCAGCAGCGGGCCCATCAGGTGCGGCACCATCCAGCTCGGGAACGGGATGGTCAGCCAGAAAAACGGGCTGCCCAGCAGGTAGAACGTGTACGAGCCGAT
>DHOB01000076.1:4877-6821 GCA_002409675.1 Ruminococcaceae bacterium UBA5401 | reverse complement strand
TTGTGGATGGACACGCCGAAGCCGCGCGTGATGAAGCCGATGATCTCGTCGCCCGGCAGCGGGTTGCAGCAGCGCGCGAACTTGACCAGGCAGTTGTCCATCCCCTCCACCACCACGCCCGCCGAGCGCTTCGGGGCGGAAGGGGCCGGAATGCGCGGCACCGCGGGGGCCGCGGCGCGGTGCTTTTTCTGCCAGACCTCCCGGACTTTCGGGATGACCTTCCAGACCGGCACGCCGCCGTAGCCGATGGCCGCGTACATATCCTCTGCGGTCGGGCAGTTGTGCCGCGGGCCGAGCTTTTCGAGGACCCTGTTCAGCTCGTCCTCCTCCGGCTCGATTCCGTTGCGGCGGAGCTCGCGGTTCAGCTCCGATTTGCCCTCGGCGATGTTCTCGTCCCGCCTTTCGTGCTTGAACCAGGAGCGGATTTTGTTGCGCGCCTCGCTGGTTCTGACGATTTTCAGCCAGTCGCGGCTCGGGCCGCGCGCTTCTTTGGAAGTGAGGATTTCGATGATTTCGCCCGTTTTGACTTTATAGTCCAGCGGGACGATGCGCTTGTCGACCTTGGCGCCCACCATGCGGTTCCCCACGGCGCTGTGGATGGCGTAGGCGAAATCGATCACCGTCGCCCCGGCGGGCAGGCTGATCACGTCGCCGCGCGGCGTAAAGACGAAGACCTCCTCCGGCACAAGGTCGGATTTGATCATGCGGACCAGGTCGGTCGCGTCGCCGCTGTCGCGCTCGTTGTCCAGCATCTGGCGAATCCAGGCGAGGCGCTTCTCAAACGAGTCTTCTTTGTTTGACGTCATGCCGAGCTTGTATTTCCAGTGCGCCGCAATGCCGTATTCCGCGGTGTGGTGCATCTCCCATGTGCGGATCTGCACCTCGAACGGGATGCCCTCCTTGCCGATGACCGTCGTGTGCAGGGACTGGTACATGTTGGGCTTGGGCGTCGAGATATAGTCCTTAAACCGGTTCGGCAGCGGGCGGAACATGTCGTGGACGATGCCCAGAACATTATAGCAGTCGTTCACCGTGTCCACAATCACGCGGACGGCGTAAATGTCGTAAATCTCGTCCATCGAGCGGTTCTGGAGGAACATCTTGCGGTAGATGCCGTAGATGCTCTTGACGCGCCCTTCCAGGTAGACGTTGGGGATGGTCTGGGAGACGCGGTCGCTGATTTTCTTCTTGGTGCGCTCGATGAAGGCGGCGCGCTCGCCCGCGCGGAGCTCCAGCCCGTTTTCAATTTCATGGTAGGCGACGGGGTCGAGGATGCGCAGCGAAAGATCCTCCAGCTCCTCCTTCACGGCCCGGATGCCGAGGCGGTGCGCGATGGGGGCGTAGACCTCCATGTTCTCAAGGGCCTTGTCCCGCTGCTTCTGGGGCGGCATGAACTCGATGGTGCGCATGTTGTGCAGGCGGTCGGCGAGCTTGATGATGATCACGCGGATGTCCTCGGACATCGCGATCAGCATCTTGCGCAGGTTCTCGGCCTGCTGTACTTCGCGCGAGGAATACGGGATGCGGCCGAGCTTCGTGACGCCGTCGGTCAGCTCGGCGACCTCGTCCCCGAATTCTTTCCGGATCTGCTCCAGGCTGATGGGGGTGTCCTCCACAACGTCGTGCAGAAGCCCGGCGGCCACCGACTCCGAATCCATGCCGAGCTGCACGAGGATGCAGGCCACCGCGACGGGGTGCGAAATATACGGCGCGCCGGAAAGCCGTTTCTGGCCCCTGTGGGAGCTTTCCGCAAGGCGGTAGGCGCGCCCGATGAGGTCCATGTCGTACTCGTGCTCGCTCTTGCCGATCAGCTCCACAAGGTCGTTATACGTTTCGAGCGGCCACGCCATTTTTCACACCGGCTTCCTGGTAAGATTTCAGGGAGGAAAGCAGGCGCGAATCCGGCAGGCTGACTTTCCCTTCCCGCGGCACCACCCGGAGCGA
>DHOB01000076.1:4169-4666 GCA_002409675.1 Ruminococcaceae bacterium UBA5401 | reverse complement strand
GGCAGCCCCATCTTTCCGCCGGAGACGCGCGCCAGCAGCTCTTCTGCCGTCCCGGCGGCCCGGCCGTCCCGCACCGCGCGGTACACGGCGGCAAAGTCGCTCCGCGTGGGGAGAAGGGCCGCTGCCTCCTTCGGGGCGAGGGGCTCTCCCCTGCGGAATTTTTCGTAGAGGGCGCGCCCGGCTGTCAGGGCGTCCCCGTCCTCGCCGGAAAAGCGCATGCAGCGGATGATGACGGAAAGCTCCCTGTGGCCGTTGTAGGTGTCCGCCTGCAGCGAAACGGCGAGGTCCACCGTGTCGCCGGGCCGGTAGGCGAACTGCTCCAGCGTCGTGCCGAATTTCATGCACCGCGCGGAGCAGCCCCCCCGCTCCACCGTCACGCGCAGGTGTTTTCCCCCGCCGACCGGCGTGACGTCGCGAATCGTCACGCCCGCAAGCCCGAACAGCGGGCGCGGGTTGCCCATGCCGAACGGCTCCAGCGCGCGCAGAAGGTCGGGGAT
>DHOB01000076.1:1062-3914 GCA_002409675.1 Ruminococcaceae bacterium UBA5401 | reverse complement strand
CGGCGGGAAGGGTGAGGCCCGCCGCCATGGGGTGCCCCCCGAAGCGGGTCAGCAGGTCCGCGCACGCGCTGACCGCGAGGAACAGCGAAAACCCCGCCACACTCCGGCCGGAGCCCTTTGCCTCGTCCCCATCGCGCGAAATCACCACGCAGGGCTTGCCGAACCGCTCCGTCACGCGCGCGGCCACAATGCCGATCACACCGGGGTGCCAGCCCTCGCCCGCCGCGACGAGGACGCGGTCGTACAGCAGCGCCGGGTCTTTATCGAACTGCTCCATCACCTTTGCGAAGATGTCGGCCTCGATGCGGCGGCGCTCGCCGTTATCGCGGCAGATTTCGGCCGCAAGCCCGCCGGCTTCTTCGGGCGACTCGGTCGTCAGCAGGCGCACGGCGCGGTCCGGCGAGCCGACGCGGCCGGCCGCGTTGATGCGCGGCACCACGGCGAAGGCGACTTCCTCCGCCGTGACGGGGCGGCCCTCCAGCCCGGCCTGCTGAAGAAGGGCGCTCAGGCCGATGCGGTCGCCGCGCGAAATCTGCCCGACGCCGGCGCGGACCAGCGCGCGGTTCTCGCCCGTGAGCGGGACCGAATCCCCGATGGTCCCGATCGCCGCGAGGTCGGCGTAATTTTCGAGCAGAGCGCCGGCGCCGTCGGGGCCTTCCAGTGCGGAGAGCAGCTTGAACGCGACGCCCGCGCCGGAAAAATCGCGGTACGGGCAGCGGCTGTCGGCGCGCCAGGCGTCCACGACCGCACAGGCCGGGGGCAGCTCCTTCCCCGCGCGGTGGTGGTCCGTCACCACGGTGTCCATCCCGAGGGAGGACGCGAACGCGATTTCCGGCGCGGAGGAGATGCCGTTGTCCACGGTCACAATCAGCCGCACGCCCTGGGCGTGCAGCGCCCCGACCGCCTTTTTGTTCAGGCCGTAGCCCTCGCCCTCCCGCTCCGGAATATAATAGACGACGTTTCCGCCGCAGGATTCGAGGTACGAGTACAGCATGGCCGTGGCCGTCACGCCGTCCGCATCATAGTCGCCGTAAACCGCGATTTTTTCAAAGCCGTCCAGCGCGCGCAGGATGCGCCGCACGGCCTTTTCCATATCGGGCAGAAGAAAAGGGTCCGAAAATCCGGCTTCCCCCGAAAGGAACCGCTTCGCCTGCCGCTCGTCCGCGATGCCCCGCGTCTGCAGCAGAACCGCCAGCAGCTCCGGAATGCCCGCCCGGGCGGCAAGCTTCTGCGCGGCCGCGCCGTCGTGCGGTAGAACCCGCCATTTTTTGACACTCAAACCGTCCACCTGCCCCATAATTTAAAATTGTATCATTTTGGGGCGGCAGATTCAACTGCAATTCAGGGCGCAAAGCCAAAAAAAAGGCGGAAACGGACGAAACCGCCCGCTCCGCCTTTCGGCAGAATCAGCCCTGCGCGCCGGAAGCCTGATATTTCTGTTTGGTCTGCTGGATTTTCTGCTGTTCCGCCGCGGGGGTCTGGTACCATCCGCGCTGTTTCATCGCGTCGAAAATGTCGGCCTGAATCTGGTGTTCTTCCGAAAGGATCTGCAGGAACCCGTCGCGCACGTTGGGCGTGGCGCATTCGTTGGCATTGGTGTTGTAAAGCTCCGTCAGATACTTCTCGGAGGAAAGCACGTCGTTCATCATTTCTTTTTCGGGCATGGTGCCGGCGGACCAGTTCCCGCTGATTTGGCTGGATTTTGAAAAGCTCATCTTTTTCCCTTTCCTTTCAGTTCAAAAAGCCCATCAGCCTGTCGAAGTGATTCTGATGTTTCTGTGCGGCGTCGCCGCATTTCTGCCTGAGCACCTGGTCCGTGCAAAGCTGGGCGTAGGCCTTCAGCTTCGTCACCATCGTCTGCTCGCTGGCCAGCTGGTCCTCAATGGCGGAAAGTTCCTTCTCCGTGAGTGCCATGACAACCTCTCCTTTTCTTTACTGGGATATTCCTATTCTTTTCCGTGCGGTTCTGAATATACGCTACATGGTACCGGGACGGTCTATGTAGCCTGCCGCATCGGCTCCCTTTCAACAAGGCCGAAACTGATGGAAAGCGCCTGGTCGACGCGGGACATGGATTCCCGGTCCAGGCGGCCCATGCGTTCCCTCAGCCTGTGCTTATCCAGCGTGCGCACCTGCTCCAGCAGGACGATGGAGTCTTTCGCAAGCCCCGTTTTGCCCGCGTTCAGCAGGATATGCGTGGGCAGGTTGGCCTTCGACCGCTGGCTGGTGATGGCCGCCGCTATCACGGTCGGGCTGAAGCGGTTGCCGATGTCGTTTTGAATAATCAAAACCGGCCGCACCCCGCCCTGTTCCGAGCCGACAACGGGGCTGAGGTCGGCGTAGTAGATGTCGCCTCTGCGGACAATCATCATAGTTTCATTTCACGCTCCGAATCTTCAAAATAATGGATTTTCCGTAAAATATTGTTGACATGCTTTTTGGGATTTATTCACTTGAGACAGTCCCCTTTCCCTATAATATTAACGGGCGGATTCGGGTGACAGCGCGCGCGTGAAAAGCCGGCCAGTGTTTGTAAAAGGGACAAATCCATAAAAAATCCCCGGACGCCGAATCAGGCGCCCGGGGATGAAAGAGCCGGCCCGCTATCTGTGCGGAACTTCGGAAGTGCCCTTTTCGCGCAGGTAGGTGCTTTCGAGGTCCGAAAGGTGCAGTTTGACCGCCAGCGGATATTTCTCATACGCCCGGCTGATGGAGTAGCAGCCGCCCTTCACGGCGTCGTCGAAGCCGCCCATGTGCCAGCGGATGGCGACGGCCTCGGACGTTTTCAGCCGCATGAACCGCTCGATCAGAAAGACGGATTTTTCCCCGTGGCCGTAGGGGAAGCTGTCCTC
>DHOB01000076.1:523-771 GCA_002409675.1 Ruminococcaceae bacterium UBA5401 | reverse complement strand
CGAAGTGCTTCTCCCGCATCACGCGGTAGACGCTTACGCTGTGCTTGACCAGGCCGCCGAGGCAGGCGCAGTGGAATTTGGTGCTGGCGGGCGCGACAAAGAAATCCGTCGTCTGCAGCCATTTGAGCAGCTCCTCCGAGCCGGCCCGCGAAATATTTTCATGATAAATCTGTTCAAATTCTTCCCTGGAGCCCATCGATTGATTCCTCCCATTCGTTTCCTTTCCGATTATACCATATCCGCGGCCG
>DHOB01000076.1:0-388 GCA_002409675.1 Ruminococcaceae bacterium UBA5401 | reverse complement strand
AACCGCAGGCGGCGGAAAGAAAAAGTCAAGGCTTTTCCAGAAATTGCGCCCTCATGTCTGGCGCGGGGCGGCCGGGCATGTTATAATTGAAGAAAATAAAAAAGAAACGGCCGCAAAGCGGAAACGAAAGGAAGATAGCTATGAACGATTTTGTTTTCTCCGTCCCCACCGCCATCTATTTTGGGAAGGGCCAGGTGGAAAAGCTGGGCGGCATTGTCCAGCAGTACGGCTCGCGCGCGCTGCTGGTGTACGGCGGCGGCAGCATCAAGCGCAGCGGGCTGTACGATACGGTCCTCAGCCAGCTCAAGAAAAACTTCGTTTCGGTCACGGAGCTTGCCGGCGTGGAGCCGAACCCGAAAATCGCATCCGTGCGCGAAGGGGTCCGGCT
>DHOB01000025.1:59687-62163 GCA_002409675.1 Ruminococcaceae bacterium UBA5401 | reverse complement strand
TCCAAAGCGCTGCCCCTTTCTTCAGTCAAAATCCATCAGCTCCGTCAGCATCCGGCTGACGGTATCGGAAAGGTATTCCATATTGGAGATGATTTTGCTGTAATTCATCCGCATCGGCCCGATGATGGCGATGGCGCCCGCGTTGTGCCCCCCGATTGCGTAGGGCGAAACCACCACGCTGGAGTTCTGCAGCTCCGGGCGCTTGCTCTCGCGCCCGATGAGCACCCGCAGGCTGCCGTCGGGGTCCGCCAGAAGGCTGCACAGGTCCGCCGGCCGGCTGAGGAAGTCGAGAATGCGGCGGATTCCGGTTTCCCGGAACTCGGGGTAAAACAGCAGGTTCACTTCGCCGTTCAGGCAGACCTGCGAACGCATCGATTCCTGCGCGGCCTCGGCCACCGCCTCCAGCGCGGAGCTCATCATCATGGCCATCTCGCCCAGCGAGGCAGCCAGCGACTGCATGTAGGCCGGCGTCACGTCGGCCACGGGCACGCCCGCCAGCTTTTCGTTCAGCAGGCGGAAAAACACCCGCAGGATTTCGGGCGTCAGATCGAAGTCGCACCGGAACAGCCGGCTCTTCATCGTGCCCGCCGAGGTCATCAGAATCACCATGGCCGTGCGGCGGCTGGTCTGCACCAGCTGCACCGCCCGGATGACCCCGCTCTCGCCGTTCGGCGTGGTGGAAACCGCGGCGTATTTCGTCAGCGAGGCCAGCACGCGGGCCGCGCCCTCCAGCAGTCTTTCGGGGTCGTAGGCCTCCGGCAGAATCAGGCTGTCGAGGTACCGCTGCTCGTCTTTTGAAATCGGCCGGCGCTTCATCAGCGTGTCGATATAGACGCGGTAGCCCTTCTGCGAAGGAACCCGACCCGCGGAGGTGTGCGGCTGCTCCAGCAGGCCCAGCCTGCTCAGGGCGCTCATCTCGTTGCGCACCGTAGCCGAAGAGACGTTGATGTCGAGCGCCCCGCAGACCGATTTGGAGCCCACCGGCTCCCCCGACGCGATGTAGAGTTCGACCACCGCGGCGAGGATTTTCCGCTTTCTTTCGCTCAGCTCCAACTCTACATCCCTCCCGCCTTAAATTTAGCACTCACTTGATTAGAGTGCTAACTCTACGTAATAGAGTACCATTACTTTGCCCCGATGTCAATATCTTAATTGTAAACTAATTGTGAAATGCTGTGTTTCGCGGGGATAAAAAGCTCCCGAAGCGTTTTCTTCGGGAGTTTTCTCCGCGCGCCGAACGGCGGGCCGGCGGGAGCGGCGGCATGCCGCCCGCGCGGGAGATTTTCAGAAAAGGAGCTCCGGCGTCAGGGCGTCGGAGAGCAGAAAGCCGCGCGGAGTGAGGCGGAAACCGCCGGGGCGGCAGGAAGTCAGGCCGTGCGGCTCGTAGCGGCGGGCGGCGCGCATCACGCGCTCCGGCACCGGCCGGCCGAACCGCGCCTTGCACGCGGCGTCCGAGAGGCCCTCCGCAAGGCGCAGCTTCAGCATCGCGTACTCCTCGAAGCCGCCGCCCGGGCCGTCCTGCACCGGCGGCTCCCCGTTCAGGAACGCCGCCATGCCGCGCGGAAAATGGAACCGCCGCCCGTTCAGGAACGAGTGCGCCGAGGGGCCGAGGCCCAGGTATTCGCCGCACCGCCAGTAGTTCAGGTTGTGCCGGCTCTCGAACCCCGGCCGGGCAAAGTTTGAGATCTCGTACTGGCGGTAGCCGCGCTTTTCCAGCTCCGCGCACGCGAGCAGGTACAGCCGGGCCGCTTCGTCCTCGCCCGGCAGGCGCAGCTCCTTCCGCCGCGCCCAGTAGACGGTGCGCGGCTCAATCTGCAGCAGATAGGCCGAAACGTGCTCCGCGCCGAGGCCCGCGCAGAACTCCACCGATCGCTTCAGGCTCTGCGGCGTCTGCCCCTGCACGGCGAGCATCAGGTCGAGCGAGATATTTTGGAAGCCCGCTTCGCGCGCGTCCCGCACGGTCCGGGCGGCGTCCGCCGCGGTGTGCCGCCGCCCGAGCAGGCGCAGCTCCTCTTCGTCCGCCGACTGCAGGCCGAGCGACACGCGGTTGGCCCCCGCGGCCCGAACCGCCCGGAAAAAGGCGGAAAGGCCGCCGCCGGGGTTCGCCTCCACGGTGATTTCGGCGTCCGGACCGATGGAAAACGCCTCCCGCGCCGCCCTGAGGATGCGGCACAGGCGCCGGGGTCCCAGCAGGCTGGGCGTTCCCCCGCCGACGTACAGGGTCGCCGCGCGCCTGCCGGTCCGCTCCGCCGCGCGGCGGATGCGGTCCACCAGGCAGGCCGTGTACCGGTCCATCGCCGGGCCGGTCCCGGGCAGCGAATAAAAGTCGCAGTAAGGGCATTTGCCGGCGCAGAACGGCACGTGCAGGTAAAGCCCGACCGCCCCGTCACTCATCCAGCTTGAGCACGCTGAGGAAGGCGTCCTGCGGAATCTCGACCGTGCCGACCCGGCGCATGCGCTTTTTGCCCTCCTTCTG
>DHOB01000025.1:59279-59449 GCA_002409675.1 Ruminococcaceae bacterium UBA5401 | reverse complement strand
ATGATGCGGCCGCCCACGCACGCCTGGATGGGCACCTCGAAAAGCTGGCGCGGGATTTTGTCGCGCAGCTTTTCCACCATCCTGCGGGCGCGGGCGTAGGCTTTCTCCGAATGGAGGATGAACGAGAGCGCGTCCACGGGCTCGCCGTTGATGAGGATGTCCAGCTTGAC
>DHOB01000025.1:58707-59036 GCA_002409675.1 Ruminococcaceae bacterium UBA5401 | reverse complement strand
TCGTAGACAATCTCGTTGAGCGGCAGCTCGTAATGCACGTCCACGCGGTCGGTGTCGAGGTAGTCCATGCCGAGGAAGGTGCCGCGCCGCTCCTGGCACAGCTCCATAATGCCGCCCACGTACTGCTTCGGCGTGTAGATGTGGGCGTCCGCCACGGGCTCGTCCGCCTCGGCGATGCGGGACGGGTCCGGGTAGTTGGTGGGGTTGTCGATTTCGACCGTGGTTCCGTCCGTCAGGCGGATGCGGTAGATGACGCTCGGCGCGGTCATAATCAGGTCCAGGCCGTACTCGCGCTCCAGCCGCTCCTGCACGACCTCCATGTGCAGCAG
>DHOB01000025.1:27393-58482 GCA_002409675.1 Ruminococcaceae bacterium UBA5401 | reverse complement strand
TGCAGCTTCTCCAGCGCGTCGCGCAGGTCGGGGTACTTGGCGCCGTCGGCCGGGTAAACGCCGCAGAAGACCATCGGGCGGGCGGGGCGGTAGCCGGGCAGCGGCTTTTCCGCCGGGCGGGAGGCGAGGGTGACGGTGTCGCCCACGCGCGCCTCGCGCACGTCCTTGATGGAGGCGGAAATCACGCCGACGTCGCCCGCGCGCAGGCAGGGCGCCGGCTCGAAGCCGGTAGCGCGCATATACCCGCACTCCACCACCGTGAACTCGCCGCCCGCCGACATCATGCGGATGCGGTCGCCGGGCGCGACGCGGCCGTCCTTCACGCGCACATGGGCCACCGCGCCCTTGTAGGCGTCGTAGTAGGAATCGAAAATCAGCGCGCGCAGCGGGGCGCTCTCGTCCCCGCCCGGCGGCGGGACGTTCCTGACAATCTGCTCCATCACGGCGCCGACGTTGGTGCCCAGCTTGGCGGAGACGCACGGCGCGTCGTCCGCGGGGATGCCGATCACGTCCTCAATCTCTTTCCGCACCCGCTCCGGCTGGGCGCTGGGCAGGTCGATTTTGTTGATGACGGGCAGAATCTCCAGGCCCGCGTCGACCGCCAGATAAGTATTCGCAAGGGTCTGCGCCTCGATGCCCTGGGACGCGTCCACCACCAGCACGGCCCCCTCGCACGCGGCGAGGGAACGGGAGACTTCGTAGTTGAAGTCCACGTGGCCGGGCGTGTCGATCAGGTTGAAGACGTAGTCCCGCCCGTTTTTCGCGTGGTACAGCAGCGTGACGGCGTGGGCCTTGATGGTGATGCCGCGCTCGCGCTCGAGGTCCATATCGTCGAGAATCTGGTTCTCCATCTCGCGCAGGGGGACGGAATCGGTCAGCTCCAGGATGCGGTCGGCCAGCGTGCTCTTGCCGTGGTCAATATGGGCGATGATGCAGAAATTCCGGATATTTTCGCGGGGAACGGTCAAAAGAATCCCACCTTTTATATAGAAAAACGGGGCGCACTCGGCGCCCCGGAACCGCGGAGCCGCACGGCGTTCAGTACCGGTTGAGGCCGCGGTAATATCTGTCGTTCAGCAGGTGTTTTCCGCCGCGCCTCGGCCTGCGGTAGCGCTTGCGGCCCGGCCCGCGCGGCGGGCGCCGGTTGCTCAGCACCACAATCAGCACGACGAGGACGCCCAGCAGGATGCACGCCCAGGACAGCACGCCGATCAGGGTCTTTTTGCCGGTGTCCGGCTCCACGGCGGAGCTGAGCGGGTCCTGCTCCACCACGCTGCCCACGGCGGGCAGGGAAAGCGTCTCCGATTCGGCGGAGGAGGCCTCCGTGAAGGAAGCGGCATCGCTGGAGGCGGGGAGGGAGGCGGCGGAAGAGGAGGAGGCCGTTTTCCGCCTGCGCCTGCGGCTTGACGCCGGTGCGGAAGACGCCCTGCGCTGCACCGCCCCGCCGCCGGAAGAATGGGAAACCGGCTTGCTGCTTGTCTCTTTTTTCGACGTGGTGCTTTTTCCCGGCGTGGAGTTCTGCGGCGGATTTTCCGACGTGGAGTTCTGCGGCGCAGAAGACGTTTTTGAGGAGGCGGACGTCACTTTGTTCGTTCCGGGCGTGCCGCCCGCGCCTCCGTTCGCCGCAAATGCGCCTGCCGGGAAAGAAAAAATCAGGGCAAGGACTAGAAAAAGCGCACAAATCAGACTTCCCAGCCGCTTCATGAAAATCCTCCGTTGTCATTCTCCGCCCGACGGTTCCAATACGAAATAATTATAACATATTTTATCGTCAATGCAAGACAGGCTGATGTTTTTGCCGGTAATTTGCGAAATCAGGGTCTTTCCGTCGTCAAAGCCGATTCTGCGGGACCGGCTGTCCACAACCAGGACCCCGCAGGCCAGCGCGATCGCGCAGAGCGTGCAGACCAGCGCGGTCAGAAAAGCCCGCAGGCCCCGGCCGCTCCTCCTGCCTTTCCTCCTGCTTTTCACTTCCTCAGTTTCTCCTTTGCATCCGGTTCGCGCTTCTTTTACGTCTTTACGTCAGGCCGTTCAGGACCCCGGCGAGCGCCCTGCCGAAAAGCTCGCCGGCGTATTTGGCCTCCGCCAGCGTGTTGACGTCCGTGCCGACTTCGACAAGGAGCGACCCCCTGGTCATGTCCTGGTTGTATTTGCGGGCGCAGAAATCCAGCGGCCGGCCGAGGTTCTGGTAGGCGGTCATGGCCTTCTGCAGGCGCAGGGCCAGCCTCAGGTTGTACTCCCAGTTCGGGTAGCCGAGGGCCCCCTTGTCGTCGCAGCCGCTGATGATCATGACCTGCGCCGCCTTTTTGCCGTTGACCAGCGCGGTGGGCTTCAGCTTCATGCCGTCGCTGCGGTGCATCGCGTCGCGGTGGATGTCCAGCGTGACCTGAATCCCCGGGTATTTTTTCAGGTCCTTCTGCATGGTCGCCCGGGAGCGGTCGTAAGAGCCGTTGTAGGCGGGGTAGTCGTGGTATGTCGTGTCGTGCAGCACGCCGATGCCCGCGGCTGTGAGCTGCTTTGCAATCTCGTCCCCCACGGCGCAGACGCTCTGCGTTTTGTCCGTCGTGCGCGCGGTGGGGTTCTCGGCATAGGCTTCCGTGGTGTGCGTGTGGTAAATCAGCACCTGCGGCCCGGCGTTTTTGCGGATCTTCACGGCGGGCTGCTTTTTCAGCTCCTGGGCAAAGTCGATGGCAGCGTTCTTCTCCGTCAGGTTCTTGACCCAGAACCCCTCAATCTTTTTGCCGCCGCTGTCGATGCACATCTCCAGCGCCTTCTGGCCCGCGGCCGGCTGCGAGGACGGCGCGGCCGAAGAAGCCGCCACCGAAGAGGCCCCGCCGGAGGAGGGCGAAGAGGATGCGGGCGCGCCGGAGGCCGCGGGCGGTGCGGAGGAGGCCGGGGAAGAGGAGCCGCCCTCCTCTTCCTGCTCTTCTTCGCTGAAGAAATCCGCGGCGTCTCCGGAGGGCAGGATGAACCCCGCCGCCGCAAACGCCGCCTTGTGCGCCGCCTCTTGCGGCAGGCGCAGGCCGACGCACGCCACCCCGGCCGCGGCCAGCAGCGCCGTGGCGAAGGCCGCCGCCCTCTGAGCCCATCTGTTCATGTCCCGCCTCCGTTCCGCACGGTTTCCACGGGATAAGCCCGCACCCTTCATTTTTATGCCGCCCGGCGCGGTTTCATGATTGCGCCCCTACGTGAGCTCCTCAAACTGCTCGACGGTCAGGGTGGGGTTCAGCGCCCGGTTCACGCCCATGGCCAGCAGGCGCGACCCGCGGTTGATAATCAGGTCGATTTCGCGGGGCGTCACCATCATCGAGGCGCCCCGCGGCGCGACCTTTTCGGGGTCCGCCCTGCCCGCGAGGTCGCGCGCGAGCGTGACGGCGTCCACCACGGTCGGGATGCCCATGCTGACCACGGGAACCCCGAGGGTGCTCTCGTCGATGCGGGGGCGACTGTTGCCCACGCCCGCGCCCGGCGAGATGCCGGCGGAGCTGAGCTGCACGGTGCAGCCGAGCCGCGCGGGGCTGCGCGCGGCCAGCGCGTCCACCGCCACCACGGCCGCAGGCCGGATTTCGGCGACGATGGCCCGCAGCACCTCGAACGCCTCCATCCCCGTGCAGCCGAGCACCCCCGGGCTGACCACGGCGACGGGCCGCAGGCCGCCCAGGCCGGTCACGCGGGCGATCTCCCCCTTGATATACCGGGTGGCGAGCACGCGCTCCGCGGTCAGCGGGCCGAGCGCGTCCGGCGTGACCGCGCGGTTCCCGAGGCCGGCCGCGAGCACCGGCCCCTCCCCCGGCAGCAGGGCGGCCAGCTCCTGCGCGACCAGCTTCAGCAGCGCGTCGTTGGAATCGATGCTGTCCGAGATGGCCTTGACCTCCAGGGTGACGTAGGTGTTTTTCCCTTCCTCGATGCGGGTGACGGTGCAGCCGCCCACTCTGCGGCGCACCTGCCGGGCCGGCTCGGTGCTTTCCAGCGCCAGGTCCGTGCGGAAGTTCATGGAATCTCCCCTTTCAGGTTTCAAGATTTTCCTTGCATTTTTGCGGTGTGAATGGTATCATAATGGATATGATTCCTGATTGAGTGCCGAAGGAGGTGGAACCATGCCCAATATCAAATCGGCCAAGAAGCGCGTGAAGGTCATCGCCATGAAGACCCAGCTCAACAAAGCCGCCGAGACCGAGCTGAAAACGGAAATCAAAAAAGCGCATTCCGCCATCGACTCCGGCGATGCGAAAAAAGCCGCGGCGGTCCAGGCTGCCGTAAAGAAGATCGACCAGGCGGCCGCGCGCGGGCATCTGCATAAAAACAACGCGGCGAGAAAAAAATCCGCGCTGATGCGCAAGCTGAACGCTGCGGATTCCCATTCCTGAAAACTTCCGCGTTTTAAAAAGCAGAGCGTTTCGCCCTGCTTTTTTGTTGCCCGCCCGGCAGGCGGAGCGCGGCCTCCCGCGGGATTGACTTTTGGCCCGAAACCGGCTATGATAAAAATGGTTCAGACGCAAACTGCGGGCTTCACGAAAACGGGGGTGTCCGATTTGAAGAACTCAGGAAAGCTTTCCGTATGGATTGCAGTGATTTCGACGATTGCCGCGGTGATTTCCGTAGCCGTCGCCGTGGTTTTGTTTTTTGAGAAAAAGAAAAAGGACGAAGAGGACCTGGAGCATTACCTTGACTGCTCCATCCAGTAATCGGGCGGGCAAAAACGGGCTTCGGCGGCTTCGCCGCGCGGGCCCGGCAGAGCGGAAACGGTACGGACAGGCGGTTCTACACCTGTCCGTTTTGCCTGTTCTGCGGGCGGCGGTGCCAGCGCCGCCAGGCGTATTTTGCGCCCTGCCAGAGCAGCGGGCCGAAAAAGCTGCCGTTCACGATGCGGAAAACGCGCCACGCCAGCGCGGCGTAGCGGTAGCCCGCGCGCGCATAGCGCCAGCCGGGGCTAACTCTTATCGCCCGATTTTGAAAACAGGGCGGCCAGGTAGCCGAAAAACACCGCCGCCGCAATCCCGGCAGCCGACGCCGTCAGCCCGCCGGTAAAGGCGCCCAGCAGGCCCTTTTCCCGCACGGCTTTCAGCGTGCCTTTCGCCATCAGATACCCAAAGCCCGTCAGCGGCACGGTCGCGCCGCTGCGGGCAAACTCCACCAACGGTTCATACACGCCGCAGGCGCCGAGGATTACGCCCGCCGTCACGAACGAAACCAGAATCCGCGCGGGCGTCAGCTTGGTAAAGTCGATGAGGATCTGCCCCACCACGCAGAGCGCCCCTCCGACGATAAAAGACCACAGGTAATCCACGCTTTCATCACCTCGGCTTTAGTTTCGCCCCGCGGCATCTGTCCTATACATCGAAAGGAGAAAAAATGAAGCAGAAAACCATCTTCTTCGATATCGACGGAACCCTTTTGACGACCCGCAACGGCCGCCCGTTCCAGATTCCGCAGAGCACGCTTTTCGCGCTGGACGCCCTCAAGCGCGCGGGGCACCGGGTGGCGATCTGTTCCGGCCGGCAGGAGCCGTTCATCCGGCGGTTCTTCCCCGGCATCTTCGGCAGCTTCGTCGCCATGAACGGCGCCCACGTGGTGTTCGAGGGCCACACGGTGTACGACAGCTCCTTCTCGCAGGCCCGCCTGCGGGCGCTGGCGGAGCATTTCGACGCGTTCGGCTGCCGGTACATCTTCGTGGGCAAGCACCACGGATGGGCCCACCGCGTCCCCGCCCCGCTGTACGCGCCGCTGAACGCGGCCTATGGCCTGCCGGACTTTCTGCGCGAATACCAGCGCCCGGAGGAAGTGGACGCGGGCTCCATGGATTTCTATTTTGCCGACGAGGATGAGTTCCAGCGGCAGAAAGACGCGTTCCGGGGCGAGATGGTGCTGAACCGGCACCCCGGCACCCTGACCGCCGACCTCTCTTTCCCCGGACATAACAAGGCGAAGGGCATCGGGCGCCTCCTCGCCTACGCCGGAATCCCGAAAGAGGACACCGTCGCGTTCGGCGACGGCTACAACGACGTGAGCATGATGGGCGCGGTCGGCTGCGGCGTGGCGATGGGCAACGCGGTGGAGGAGGTGAAAAGGGCCGCCGACTATGTCACGGCGGAAATTTTCGACGACGGAATCCTGAAGGCCGTGCGGCACCTGGGCCTGATAGAATAGCGAAAATCAGGGAACATAAAGAATACATAATAAAGACAGACAAGAAACGCCGAACTCTCGGAACGGGGGGATTTCCATGAAAAAATGCCTGATTGTCTACGACTCCTACCACCACGGGAACACCAGAAAAGTCGCCGAGGCCATGGCGCAGGCCACCGGCGCTCAGCTCTGCCCGGCCGACGAGGCGCAGGGCAAAAATCCGGGCGAGTACGAGATCATCGGATTCGGCGCCGGAATCGCCTACGGCCGGTTTTACGAAAAGCTGAGAAAGGCCGCGGCGGCGATGGACCTGAAGGGCAAAACCGTGTTTGTGTTCTCGACCAGCGGAACGGGCAGCGGAAAATACAACGACGGCTTTTCGGAGGAGCTGAAAAAAGCGGGCGCAGCCGTCGCGGGCAGCTTCGCCTGCAAGGGGTACGACACCATGGTGATGAAGATGTTCGGCGGCGTCGCCAAGGGCCACCCGGACGAAAACGACCTCTCCGCCGCCAAAAAATTTGCCCTGTCGGTTGTCGGGGGGCGGCGGCAGGTTGCCGCTCCCGTCGGCCCGGCATAAAGAACGGTGAAAATCCCAAGCTTACTCTGCCGGGACGGTCAGAGAAAACTCCCGGAAAGGAACACGGCTTGTTGAAAGCCCCGGCTGCTGTTTCCCCGTGCGCGCGCGACTTTCATCTGGAAGCCCTCACTATCGCTTTCCCGTGCGAACGCCCGTCGCCGACTTTTGACATAAGCCAGCGCCGGGGTCGCTGAAGGCGGGTATGACGCTGCGCGTCCGGGACGGAAATGAAAGGCTCCCGCATATGAAAAGCTCCCGAAGCGCGTTGAAACGCTTCGGGAGTATTTTTTCTGTCCGGGCGGACACTATTCCCGCCTGTTGTTTCTTCGTCCCCGCACCGGTTTCTTTTGCCGCGCCTACTGAAAAAGCAGGCTGTTGAAACCGCGCAGGCACTTCCCCTGACAGGGGAAATGCCGCACAGCGGCAAGCGCAGCGGACGAGGGAGCTTACTTTCCGCACGTGATCGAAATCGGTTTCTTTTGACCCGCTTTTCTTTTTCCAAAGAAAAGCGCGGGGGTCAGTCCGAAACAACCGGCATCTGGCCCGGGGCGTGGGAAACGCCGTTGAAATAGACGTCGTACCAGATCAGGAACGAAAACACCGTCCAGATTTCGCGGCTGTTGTCGCACTTGCCCGTGTAGTGCCTGTCCAGCAGGTCCTGAAGCGCCGCCGGGTTGAAGAACAGCCGGGCCGTTTTGGACGCGAACGACGTCTTGACCATCTCGTAATATTTCTTCTGGCGCAGCCAGACGCGGATGGGCACCGGGAAGCCGAGCTTTTTCTTTTCCGCGGTGAATTTCGGCAGGTGGCGCGCCGCCGCCCTGCGCAGCGCGTACTTGGTGTTCTCGCGGTTGACCTTGAGCCGGCGCGGCAGGTGCGAGGCGACCTCGAACACGCGGCGGTCGAGGAACGGCACGCGCAGCTCCAGCGAGCTGGCCATGCTCATGCGGTCGGCCTTGAGCAGGATGTCGCCCGCCAGCCAGACGTTGATGTCGAGGTACTGCATCCGCGTCACGTCGTCCATGCCCCGCACGCGCTCCCAGACCGGGGCGGTCAGCGCCTGCGGCGGCGTGGCGGGGAAATCCTCCCGCAGGATGCGGCGCTTCTCCCGCAGCGTGAACAGGCTGCTGTTGCCGATGAAGCGCTGCTCCAGCGTCTGCGCCCCGCGCAGCAGGAAATTTCTGCCGCGGAACCGCGGCATCCCGCCGGCCAGGGCGGCCAGCGCCCGGCGCAGCCCGAGCGGCAGCCTGCGGTAGCGGGCCGTGTCGTCCGGCTCGCGGTAGATGTTGTACCCGCCGAACAGCTCGTCCGCGCCTTCGCCGGAAAGGACGACCTTCACGTATTTGCTCGCTATTTTCGACACAAAATACAGCGCGGCGCCGGAGGCGTCGGCCAGGGGCTGGTCCATGTAATACTGCACCGTGCGCAGGTGGCCCCAGTACTCCTCCGGCGTAATCACGTGGGCGTGGTTTTCCAGGCCGATCTCGCGCGAAAGGCGCTTGGCATAGCCGATTTCGTTGTACCGCTCGTCGTCGCCAAACCCGACGGTGAACGTCTTCTGCCCCTTGAAATAGCTCGCGACATAGCTGGAATCCACCCCGCTGGAAAGGAAGCACCCGACCTCCACGTCGCTGATGCGGTGCGCCGAGACGGAATCCTCGAACACCTTTTCGATTTGGGAGACGGCCTCTTCCTCCGTCATGGTCTCGTCGGGGTCGAACTTCGGCTCCCAGTAACGGTGGATCTGCACTTCCCCGTCGCGGTACCACAGGCAGTGCGCGGGCGGCAGGCAGTACACGCCCTCGAAAAACGTCTTCGGCGGGACGGGGTATTCGAACGAGATGTAGTTGTTCAGCGCGTCGGCGTTCAGCTTTTTTTCAAAGCCGGGGAACGCGAGGATGCTTTTAATCTCCGACGCATACACGAAGTGCCCGCCGAACTTCGCGTAGTGCATCGGCTTGATGCCGAAAAAGTCGCGTGCGAGGAACAGGCTGCGCTCCTTCCGGTTCCAGATGGCGAAGGCGAACATGCCGCGCAGCTTGTTCAGCAGCGCCTCGCCCCACTCCTCGAACCCGTGGAGGAGGACCTCGCTGTCCGTATCCGTGGCAAAATGGTGCCCGTCCCCGATGAGGATGTGCCGCAGTTCGCGGTAGTTATAAATTTCGCCGTTGAACATCAAAACTAAATTTCCGTCCTCGCTGTAAATCGGCTGGTCGCCCCCCTCCAGGTCGATGATGCTCAGGCGGCGGAAGCCCATCGCGATGCCGCCGTCCGTAAAATAGCCGGAGGAATCCGGCCCCCGGTGGGTGAGTTTATCCGCCATGGCGCGGATCGCCGCATCCCTGTCGACGACCTCGCCGGTAAATCCGCATAATCCGCACATGTGATATGATAAGGTCCTTTCTACTTTTCTTCCTGCGCGCCGAGATATTCGCCCAGCATGCCGCGGGCGGCAAGGGCGTCAACCGGCAAAAAGCTGTTGCGCTCGGCCTCCGTTTCCGCCGCGGCCGCCGCAATCTCCAGCGATTTGCGGTAGGCGTCGAACCGGGTGCTGCGGGGAATCGCCCGCGCCCGCCCTTCCGGGAAAAAGCAGAAGCTGATCCGGTTGGCCCGCTCGTCCGCAGAGACGAAGTACCCTTCCGCCGCCTTTTCGCCGTGCTTTTTGTCCAGCACGCCCGCAAGCGCGTATTTTACAAGCTCCACCGCCCGGTCGTCGAGGCCCGCCTCAAAAATCAGGATTTTCTCCTTCAGTTCCGCCGGGGACGACACCACGCGCTTTTTCACGCCCGCAAGCTGCGGGAATTTTCCGCCGACGTCCACCGGCTGAAATTCCCTGCCGCTTCCGTTCGGCGCCAGATAAACCATGAACCCGCGCTCCCGGTCGTGGTACAGGCACGGGTAGACCAGCTGCGCCCGGTACCCGCACCGGGGGCACTGCCAGTCGAACAGGGTCTCCTCCAGCGCGCGGACCCGCAGTTCGGGGTTCTGCTGGGCGCAGACGCCCTGCCACATCCGGGTCGGCACCGCCGCGCCGCATTTCGGGCAGCCGACATCCCTGCTTATCTGTGTCGACATGTTCTGCCTTTCTCCTTATTGCGCTATTGTTCCGCATAACTGTAGATTATAGCACGTCGTCATAAAAAAAGGAATAGATGAAATACTACTGTTATTTACAGAATGTTTGAGGTATAATAAGCTTCAGAGCAAAACCGCTATCCGCGGCAGGGAGGTATTGCAATGGATTTCTGGAAACAGGCAGCCGATTCCGTGACCCGGGCCGTCAACTTTGTGGTGGACCAGAACCGCCGGGCCGCGATGGTCAACCGGCTGAAAACCGTGATTAAAACCGAGAAAGGGCACCAGGCCCGCGCGTACATCGAGCTTGGAAAATATTATTACGAGACCATGCGCGACCCCGACAACACCCGGACCGAACCCCAGTGCGCCGCCGTGGACAGCGCCGCCCGCCGCCTGAAAAAAGCCTATGCAAAGCTGGATGAGCTGGTCGTTCCGGCGGGCCAGCCCTGCAGCGAAGAGGGCTGCGGAAGCGCCGAGGCGCAGGAACAGAAAGACGCCGCGCAGCCGGGCAACGCGGAAGCGGAAAAACCCGCCGAACCGGAAGCGTCCCCAAAGCCGGAAACGCCCCCCGAGCCGCCCGTTCCCCCGCAGGATGAAGAGGCCGCGGACGACGACGAGGACTTTCTGCATTCGTTTTCCGCCGAGCCGAACGGCGAAACGGGCAGCAAAGACGAGAACGGCGGCGGCCAAGAAGGCACAAGCGCGGACGAGCGGCAGCCGCAGGCGGGCGACCCCGCGGAGCCTTCCGCCGAATAGGGCCGTTTTCTCCCCGCGCAGACAACGGTGCGGCCGGATGTACTTTAAAGTGCATCCGGCCGCCTTTTTGCTTTCCGGCTCAGGAATTTTTGCGGATGAAGTTCCAGCTGTCGCGGCACATGTCGCCGAGCGTGTACTTCGCCTGCCAGCCGAGCTCGTTTTTCGCGCGGGTGCAGTCGGCGTAGCAGGTGGCGATGTCGCCCGGGCGGCGCGGCGTGATCTTGTAGGGGATTTTGACGCCGCTGGCCTTCTCGAACGCATGCACCACGTCGAGCACGGAGCTGCCCTTCCCGGTGCCGAGGTTGAAGGCCCGCGCGCCGTCGAGGGAATCGAGCTTCTGCAGCGCCTTCAGGTGCCCGGCCGCCAGGTCGCAGACATGGATATAGTCGCGCACGCCGGTCCCGTCCGGCGTGGGGTAATCGTCGCCGAACACGCGCAGGTACGGCAGCTTGCCGACGGCGACCTTCATGATGTACGGCATCAGGTTGTTCGGGATGCCGTTCGGGTTCTCGCCGATTTCGCCGCTCGGATGTGCGCCGATGGGGTTGAAATAGCGCAACAGCGCGACTTTCCAGCCCTTTTCCGCGCGGCAGAGGTCGCGCAGGATGGTCTCTATCATCAGCTTCGTCGTGCCGTACGGGTTGGTCGTGGAAAGCGGCATATCCTCGGTGAACGGCGCCCTGTTGTTCATGCCGTACACCGTCGCGGAGGAGCTGAACACCATCCGCCGCACGCCGTATTTTCGCATCAGGAACAGCAGGTTGAGCGTCCCCGTCACGTTGTTGCGGTAGTATTCCAGCGGCTTTTCGACGGACTCGCCCACCGCCTTGAGGCCGGCGAAGTGGATCACCGCGTCGATGGAATTTTCTTTAAAAACCTTTTCGAGCGCGGCATCATCCAGCATGTCGCACCGGTAGACGGGGAAGGTTTTCCCCGCGATGGCCTGAATCCTGCGGATCACGTCCGGCGAGGAATTGCAGTAATTGTCCATCACCACGATGCCGCAGCCGTGCTCCAGCAGTTCCACGCAGGTGTGTGAACCGATGTAGCCGGCTCCGCCGGTAATCAGCACGTTCATGGTCTGTTCTCCTTTCGGTTCCGGAAGCGCGCGTAGGCCGCGCGCAGCTCTTGCGCCGTCTGCTCCGGGCAGGTGGGATTGCAGGCGGCCCAGGCCCCCGTTTCGCTGGAGGCGTTGAACTTCTGCTTCTGCGCGCTGCGCATCGGCGGATAAAACTCGATGTGGAAGTGGAAAAAGGCGGAATAGTCGCGCCCGTCCACCGGGGCGTTGTGCATGCACATCATATACGGGAAGCGGTAGCCGAACAGGCTGTCGAGCATGCCGACCGTGCTGCGCAGCGTGACGCCCAGCGCGGTCTTTTCCGCGTCCGTAAAGTCCGTGATGTACTGCCGGTGTGCGTTCGACTGGATATAGACCCCGTAGGGGTACGCGGTGAAAAACGGCAGGAACACCGTAAAATACGGGTTCTGGAATATAATCCGCTTCTTTTCCGCCTTTTCGTTCTTCAGGTGCTCGCAGAACAGGCAGCGCCCGGTTTTCTCATAATACTCCTTTGCGGAGGCGGTTTCAAGCGCAAGCTTTTTCGGCAGGAACGGGTAGGCGTAAATCTGCCCGTGCGGGTGCGGCATGGTCACGCCCACGGCCTCGCCCCGGTTCTCGAAGATGAAGATATAGCTGACTTTCGGGTCCCGGCGCAGGGCGTCGAAGCGCCCGCACCACAGGTCGACCAGCCTGCGCATGTGCGCGTCGGAAAGGTCCGTGAGGGCGGCGTTGTGCTTCGGCGAATAGAGGATGACCTCGCATTTCCCGTAGCAGGGGCGCGTCTTGAAAAAATCCGTGCCCACGCCGTCCGGCGCGAGCGGGTCCGGCCGCAGCGCCGGAAAGTCGTTGTCGTACTCCATCACGTCGTAGTCCGGCACATTGCCGGAGGACGGGCAGAACGGGCACCAGTCCTTCGGCATCTGCGGCCGGTTCTGGCGGTTTGATGCGACCATCGTCCAGTCCTTGAGAAACGGGTCCCATCTCAGTTCAGCCATTTTCGGATTTTCCCTCCATAAAATTTTCTTTAAAGAATCCGGACGCCGCCGGCGGGCCGCACGGCGAGCGGCCGGCAGGTGTTTTCGCCGAACACGGATTCGATTTCCCGTGTGAACCGCCCGAGGAAGTCTTCCGGCACATAGGCCTGCACCGTGCCCGCAAATCCGCCGCCGTGCACGCGCCACGCCCCGCCCCTGGGCGCCAGCAGCCGCTCGCAGAGCGCGAGGGCGACCGCCACGCCCTGCTCCGACACGCGGGACGGCGAGTAGACGTTCTGCAGGTACATGAACGACGAGCGGCCGCTCTCCACAACCAGGCGGAGAAAGGCGCCGAAGTCGCCCTTTTTGAGCGCCCCGGCCTCTTTGAGCACGCGGGCATTGTCGCCGAAAAAGTGGATGGCCCGCAGCACGGCGCGGTCCCCCGCGGCGGCGCGGACCTCCTTCAGATGCGCGTAGAACCCGCGCTCCTCCACCTGAGACAGCACCGTCTTCCCGAAACAGGCCGCCACGCGGCGCATTTCCCGCGGGATGGCGGCGTAGTCCGGGGTCAGGCCGGCGTGGCTGCCCTTCGTGTCGATCATGCACATCCGGTACCCGCAGCGGGAAAAATCGAACGGGATCTTCTCCGCCTTCGGGTTTCCTTCCTCGAAAAAGTCCAGCAGCGCGAATCCCCCGACGGCGCTCGCGGCCTGGTCCATCAGCCCGCACGGCTTGCCGAAATACTCGTTTTCGGCATACCGGCCGATCTGCGCGACGGCGAGCGGGGGCACCTCCCCGCCGCAGAACAGGCCGTTCACGACGGACCCCACCAGCACCTCGAACGCGGCGGAGGAAGACAGCCCGGAGCCGGGCAGCACCTGCGACCGGGTGTAGGCGCAGAACCCGCCCGGCCGCCGGCCCCGCCGGGCGAATCCCGCGCAGATTCCGCGGATCAGCGCCTTCGAGGTGTTCTCCTCCCCCGGCTTTTTCTCAAGGTCCCCCGCCTCGATTTCGTCCGCCGGGAACCCCTCCGACTTCACGCGGACCCTGCCGTCCTCCGTGCGCGCGGCGACGGCCACGGCGTCCAGGTCCACCCCGGCCGCGAGCACGCGGCCGCCCTGGTGGTCGGTGTGGTTCCCGCACACTTCCGTCCGGCCGGGCGCGCTGAAGACCGCGACGTCCCGGCCCGCGCCGTACAGCTTCTCAAACCGCTCCACCGTTTCGGCCAGCCGCCGCGCGCAGGTCTGCGCGCCCCGCTCCGTGCAGCCGTAAATCCGCGCCAGGCGCTCCCCGTACCGGCCCCGCGCAAGCTCTTCCTTCACCTGCTCCGAACGCATTGCCGAATCTCCTCTCCATCCGTTTCGATTTCCGTTTCTTTTGCGCCTCCATTGTAAGCCCTGCGCGGGGCGGCCGCAAGCGCAGATTGTTCCATGAATATGGACGAATGATGCATTTTTGCGGAAGGTATATTTGCTTTGGCGGAGGACAACCTAAAGAAAAACGGCAGAAGGGGGAATGCCCGTTGAGCAGCCCAAACGGTTTTGGCGACGCCAGACTGCCTTCCGACCGGCTGGAAGAGAACGTCCGGTACATCGGCAATCTGTTCGCCGGGGACGACACGCTGCAGGTCCGGACCCTTTCGAGCCCGTCGGATCCCGCGGCGCGCTTCGTCCTCGTCTATATCGACGGCATGGTCAACAACAAGCTGCTGAACGAGGACGTGATCCGCCCGCTGCTGCAGCACCGGTTCAAAAAAGGGGAAAGCCTGACCGCCGCCGTCGCGCAGAGCGTCACGCTCGCCGACAGCGCGGAGTGCACGGACCAGGTGGAAAAAATCGTGCAGGGCATCGTGTACGGCGACACGGTCCTGTTTGCGGAAGGGTGCGCCGACGCCGTGGTGATGAACACCAAGGGCTGGAAGATGCGCTCCATCACCGAGCCGGAGAGCGAGCGCGTGCTGCGCGGCCCGCGCGAAGGGTTCAACGAGTCCCTCCTCACGAACCTGACCATGCTGCACCGCAAGCTCCGCACCCCGGACCTGAAAATGCGCTACATGACCTTCGGCCGCCGCACGCGCACGAAGGCGTGCGTGTGCTACCTGAACAGCGTGGTCAACCGCGGCGCACTCGAAGAGCTGCAGAGGCGGCTGAAAAAAATCAACATCGACGGCGTGCTGGATACGAACTACCTGGTCGAGGAAATCCGGGATTCCCCGTATTCAGCGGTCAAGACGGTCGGCGTGACCGAGCGCCCGGACGTGGTGGCCGGCAAGCTGCTGGAAGGGCGGGTCGCGCTGTTCCTGGACGGCACGCCGGACGTGCTGACCGTGCCCCACCTTTTTGTGGAGCACTTTCAGAGCGACGAGGACTACTACCTGAATTTCATGTTCGCGTCCATCGGGCGCTTTCTGCGCATCCTGGCCTTCACCCTCTCCACCAGCACGCCGGCCATCTACATCGCGATGGTCAACTTTCACCAGGAGATGCTTCCCACGCCGCTGCTCATCAGCATCTCTTCCGCGCGGCGCGGCGTCCCGTTCCCCACCGCGCTGGAGATCACCTTCATGCTGATTGTGTTCGAGATGCTGCGCGAATCCGGCGCGCGCATGCCCGGCATCATGGGGCAGACGCTCAGCATCGTGGGCGCGCTGGTCGTCGGGCAGGCCGCCGTCGACGCGAAGCTCGTCAGCGCCCCCATCATCATCATCGTGGCCCTGACGGGCATCACCGGCCTGATGGTCCCGCGCCTGAAGGGCTACGTGATCCTGCACCGCTTCGCGCTTCTGTTCTTCTCCTGTGTGCTGGGCCTGTACGGCTATCTGCTCGGCGAACTGGCCCTGCTCGCCGGCCTGTTCGGCATGTCTTCGTTCGGGGTGCCCATCATGGCCGACACCTACGCGCACACCGCGCAGGACTACAAGGACCTGTATTACCGCGTGCCCTGGAAAGACATGATTCTGCGGCCCCAGTTCCTCAGCCGCAACAAGGTGAGGCAGACCGGAGGGGGCCGGGCGAAATGAGGTGGAAGCGGAAAGCGGCCGCTCTGCTGGAATCGGCGCTGATCGCCCTCTCGTTTTCGGGGTGTTTCAGCTACCACGAGCTGGAGAACATGACCATCGTCACGGCCGTCGCCGTCGACGAAGGGCAGAACGGGAAGCTGTACCACCTTTCCTTTGAATGCCTGAACATGTCGTCCGGCGGGGAAGAGGGGCAGCAGGGCACGCAGCCCGTAATTCTGGAATCGGAGGGCAACAGCATCTTCGACGGGGTGCGCAACGCCCTCACCGAAGCGAGCCAGAAGCTGTATTTCAGCGACTGCCAGGAAGTGATCCTCAGCCGGAAAATCGCACAGAAGGGCATCCGCAAGGTACTGAACTGGTTCCTTTCAGATGCGGAAACGCGCGTGACGCTGCGGTTCGTGGTCTCGGAGGAGCCGACGGCCGCGGAGCTGCTGAACCAGAAGCAGAAGACGGCCCAGACCCCCGCGTTCGAGATTTCCGGCGCGCTGGAAGAAGCGTACACCGACTCCCTCGCCTGCCTTCCGCTCAAGCTGTACGAAATCAACAACGTCCTGAGCGAAGAGGGGGATTCCCTGACCCTTCCCGGCATCCGCGTGGAGAAGGAGCCCGGCAAGCCCTCCTGGATCCGCCTGGGCAGGACGGCCGTCTTCCGGGACGACCGGCTGATCGGCTGGCTGCCGGAAAATCAGGTCCCGTACTTTCTGTTTGTGCGCAACCGGGTGCAGAACGGGCTGATTGTGCCCGGCAGCCGGATGCCCGGCGTGACTTTTGAAATTGTGGAGAGCAAGACGGACCTTGATTTTTCGCTTTCCGGCAGCGTTCCTTCCGCCGAGCTCCACATCAAATCGCAGGTCACGGCCGACGAGCTGGCCACCGGGCAGGAAAACGGGGACCTCAACAGCCCCGCTTTCAGCGAGCTGGAAAAGAACGCCAGAAATACGGTGGAGGCCGGCGTGGAGAGCGTCGTACGATACGTGCAGCAGACTTTCGGCGTCGATATTTTCGGCTTCGGCTGTAAGATCAGCAAGAAATACCCGTCCGAATGGAAAAAGCTCTCCAAGAACTGGGACGGGACTTTCCGGCGCATGAAGTGCCGGGCCGACGCCGAAATCAAAGTCCGAAACACGTCCAAGCTTGTGGAAAGGGACGCCGCGCAGTGATAACGATTCTGACCTGTTTCATCTTTTACTCCATTCTTTTTTTCTTAGACCTGCTGCCCCTGTTCCGCGGAAAGCAGAAGTTTTACCGGTGGTTCATGGTCGTCGTCTTCGCCGCCACGCTGGTCTATAACATTCTGCTCGGCCTGGGGATGCCCTTCGTCAGCATCACCGCGCTGCTGATGTCGCTGCTGCCCCAAATTTTTAAGTAAAGGATCTGAACTGTGAAACAGAAAATAAACGGAAAACAGATGACCGCCACCATCGTCATGTTTCTGACCGGCAGCTCGCTGATTACGGGCGCCTATACCGCGGCGGGGCGGGACACTTGGCTGTGCGGCATCTTCGCCTTTTTTCTGGTCATCCCCATGATGCTGGTCCACTCCGCCATTTTAAATCTCTACCCCGGGCGCAACTATTACGCCAACATCCTGACGGCCTGCGGAAAATGGGCCGGCCGGGCCGCGGCGCTGTATCTGTTCCTCTGCAGCATGTTCCTGGTCTCCCTCGTCCTGCGCGATTTCTGCGAGTTCATCCACATCGTGAACATGGTGGAGACGCCCGTCCCCGTCATTGCGGCCTGCATCCTCGGCGTGGCGATCTACCTGCTGAAAAAGGGCGCCTACGTGCTGGCGAGGGTCTCTCGCTTCGCCCTCCCCTTCCTTCTCATTTCCATCGCCCTCACCTGTGTGCTGGCCATAAAAGACATGGAATTCTCCAACCTCCTGCCCATCCTCCAGGCCGGCCCCGAAAAGTTGGCGGAGGGCACGGCGATGATTTTTTTCCTTCCTATGGGCGAAATCACCGCCTGCTCTTCGCTGTT
Source organism: Ruminococcaceae bacterium UBA5401 (assembly GCA_002409675.1). Lineage (GTDB taxonomy): Bacteria > Bacillota > Clostridia > Oscillospirales > Acutalibacteraceae > Thermocaproicibacter. Next base: position 40,912 of record DHOB01000025.1, on the reverse strand, counting down.
CAAATGGATGGACCCGAAGGAAAAGGTGTTCCCCGTGTTTTTCCGGGGCGTGCTGGGGGCGCTTCTTTTTCTGCTGGCGGCCAACCTGCGGAACCTCCTCGTGCTGGGAAACTCGATTGCCGCCTTCCTCTACCCTTCCTACGAGGCCGTCAGCGTGGTGGCCATCGGGCAGTTTTTCACCCGCATCGAGGTGCTGATAGGGATCAACCTGATGCTGGCCGGCTTCATCAAATGCTGCGTCCTGCTTCACAACGCCTGCGAAGCGCTCGGCGCCGTCTTCAACCTTGACGGCAGCACCCCGCGGTCGCGGGCGCCGCTGGTGGCCCCGTGCGCCCTTCTGGTCTTTACGGGCAGCATGGTCATCTTCGCCACTTCGGAAGAGAGGGCGGCGTGGACGAACTACACCCCTCTGGCCTCCGTGCTGGGGCAGGTGCTGATTCCCGTGGCGGTGCTGGCGGCCGGAAAAATCCGGGCCCGCAGAAAGGGCCGCGGCGGCCCGAAGCCCGCCCGGCCTTCCCGCGCGCGGACCGCCCCGCAGCCGTAGCGCCGCGGCGTTCATAAAGTATTCTTTCTTTTTGATTTTCACTATGATATAATGAAAAAGAATTCGTATCCTGCGGAAAGCGCGGCAGGGAGCTGCCGCAGCGATTTTTCAGAGGTGAAAATCATGAACCCGATTCTGAAAAAACTGTTCGGCGGCTACAGCCGGCGGGAGCTCAAGCGCATCCAGCCCGTCTGCAACGCCGTTCTTGAATTGGAAGGCAAATACAAGGCGATGTCCGACGAAGAGCTGAAGGCCCAGACCCCCGCGCTCCGGCAGCGCCTTGCGAACGGCGAGACGCTGGAGGGCATCCTGCCCGACGCGTTCGCCGTCTGCCGGGAAGCCTCCGACCGCGTGCTGGGGATGCGGCACTTCCCCGTGCAGGTGCTGGGCGGCATTGTGCTGCACCAGGGCCGCATCGCCGAGATGAAGACCGGCGAGGGCAAAACCCTGGTGGCGACGCTGCCCGCCTACCTGAACGGCCTGGCGGGCAAGGGCGTGCATATCGTGACCGTCAACGACTACCTGGCCCGGCGCGACTCGGAATGGATGGGCAAGGTCTACCGCTTTCTGGGCCTTTCCGTCGGCCTGATCGTTCACGATCTGGACAGCGGCGCGCGCAAAAAAGCCTATGCCGCCGACGTGACCTACGGCACCAACAACGAGTTCGGCTTCGACTACCTGCGCGACAACATGGTCATCTACAAAGAGGATAAGGTCCAGCGCGGCCACCCCTACGCGATTGTGGATGAGGTGGACTCCATCCTGATCGACGAGGCGCGCACGCCGCTGATTATCTCCGGCCCGGGGGACAAATCGACCGAGATGTACACCGTCGCCGACCGCTTCGCCAAAACCCTGAAATGCGTGAAGGTGGCCGAGCTGAACGACAAGGAGGACAACGACCAGCTCTACAACGGCGCCGACTATATCGTGGACGAAAAGGCCAAGACCGCCACGCTGACGCAGTCCGGCGTGAAGAAGACGGAGGCCTTTTTCAAGCTCAAGAACCTCACGGACGCCGAGAACCTGCCCATCCAGCACTATGTGAACCAGGCCATCAAGGCCCGCGGCGTGATGCGCAAGGACATCGACTACGTCGTGAAGGACGGGCAGGTCATCATCGTGGATGAGTTCACGGGCCGCCTGATGTACGGCCGCCGCTACAACGAGGGTCTGCACCAGGCCATCGAGGCGAAAGAGGGCGTGAAGGTCGCCCGCGAGAGCAAGACGCTCGCCACCATCACCTTCCAGAACTACTTCCGCATGTACGACAAGCTCTCCGGCATGACGGGCACCGCGATGACGGAAGAGGCCGAGTTCCGCGAAATCTACAAGCTGGACGTGGTCGAAATTCCGACCAACAAGCCGATGATCCGCAAGGATCTGCCGGACGTGGTCTATAAAACCGAGAAGGCCAAGTTCAACGCCGTAATCGACGACATCATCGCGCACCACAAGACCGGGCAGCCGGTTCTGGTGGGCACCATCTCAATCGAAAAGTCGGAAGAGCTCAGCGCCCTGCTCCACAGGCGCGGCATCAGGCACGCGGTCCTGAACGCCAAGTTCCACGAGAAAGAGGCGCAGATCATCGCGCAGGCCGGGCGCAGGGGCGCCGTGACCATCGCGACGAACATGGCCGGGCGCGGCACCGACATCGTGCTCGGCGGCAACCCGGAATATATGGCCAAGGCCGAGATGCGCAAGCAGGGCGTGCAGGAGGAGCTGATTCCCGAAGCGGACGCCTTCTCCGAGACCAACAACGCCCAGATTCTGAAGACCCGCAGGCTGTTCCGCTCGCTGGAGGAAAAGTACCGCGGGCAGACCAAAGCCGAGGCGGAGGAGGTCAAAAAGGCGGGCGGCCTCTACATCATCGGCACCGAGCGGCACGAGTCCCGCCGCATCGACAACCAGCTGCGCGGCCGCTCCGGCCGGCAGGGCGACCCGGGCATGAGCCGCTTTTACATCTCGCTGGAAGACGACCTGATGCGCCTGTTCGGCGGCGACCGCATCAACGCGCTGATGGAGCGCCTGAACGTGGACGAGGACACGCCCATCGAAAACCGGATGCTGACCAACACCATCGAGAGCGCCCAGCGCAAAATCGAGGGCCGCAACTTCGCCATCCGCAAGAGCGTCCTTCAGTTCGACGACGTGCTGAACCGCCAGCGCGAAATCATCTACAGCCAGCGCGACCAGGTCCTGAACGGCGAGAACATCAAGGAGCAGATCCTCAGGATGATCGACCAGGCCATCGAGCGGCAGGTCAAGCAGTTCCTCCCCTCGGAGGGGGACCGCGCGGCCTGGAACCTGAACGGCCTGCGCGAGCGCTACATGGGCTGGCTGCTGCAGCCGGGCGACCTTTTGTACCCGGATGAGAAAAAAGCCAGGCTGCAGCCGGAGGACGTGCAGAAAGAGCTGACCGAAAAGGCGCACACGCTGTATGAAAAGCGCGAGCAGCAGTTCACCCCCGCCATCACGCGCGAGCTGGAGCGCGTGGTCCTGCTGAAAAACGTGGACACCCTCTGGATGGACCACATCGATGCGATGGAGGAGTTGCAGAAGGGCATCCGGCTGCGCGCCTACGGCCAGAAGGACCCCGTGGTCGAGTACCGCATGGAAGGGTTCGACATGTTCGACGAGATGATCGCGTCCATCCGCGAAAACACGGCCCGCATGATGCTGACCGTGCAGCTCCGCCCCGCCCAGGAACCCAAGCGCGAGCAGGTCGCCAAGCCTTCGGCGCCTTCCGGCAGAGGCTCCGCGCACACCCCGTACCGCAAAAAGAAAAAGCCCGGGCGCAACGATCCCTGTCCCTGCGGCAGCGGCAAAAAGTACAAGAACTGCTGCGGCCGCTACGAAACCTGAACCGCTCAGGTCGTTTGGTTTGCCGGGACGGAAAAGAGAAACTCCCGAAGTTTTCTGCTCCGGGAGCTTTTTCGTGTCTGCGGAAGTCTTATGCCTGATAAATCCTTTTCAAATTTTAAGGCTTTTCTTCAGTTTGCGCTCAGGCCGGACGTATGATGTTGCACGTCCGGGAGTTGTCTTATCCTGCCCCGCCAGACAAGGCTTTTGATTTGCTCCGTGCTGAACGGCGGGCAGTGCATGCGGATGCTATCCGCCGCAAAGATGTTGCACGTCCGGGAGTTGTCTTATCCTGTCCCGCCAGACAAGGCTTTTGATGCGCTCCGTGCTGAACGGCGGGCAGTGCATGCGGATGCTGTCCGCCGCAAAGATGTTGTACGTCCGGGAGTTGTCTTATCCTGTCCCGCCAGACAAGGCTCTTTTGATTTGCTCCGTGCTGAACGGCGGGCAGTGCATGCGGATGCTATCCGCCGCAAAAAAGGAGGCTGAGGTGAAAAACCTCAGCCTTGTTCTATACAGATTTGCTTTCGGAGGACGTTTCTGCAAATGCACGGCCCGGACCCATTTCTTTCAAAACGGCCCGTGTCTTCTGTATATACGGCATTATTATAATAACCCAGGGCGATTATGTCAACCGTTTTGCGGCAATTGTCACCCTTTTGAAACTATTGGAGCTCTTTATTCTTTTTAAGAAAGGCTGGCGGGCCATCGGGGACTTCTCCCCTCCGAAGCTCAGGCGCCGGCCTGAATCAGGGGCGGGACCGCCTTTTTCAGGGCCTCCAGCGCGGCGAGCGAGGCCTTTTTGTCCTGCCCGCGGACGGAAAGGTAGGCCTTGATTTTCGGCTCGGTCCCGCTCGGGCGGACGATGACCTTCCCGCCGCCGTCCAGGCGGAACTCCAGGACGTTGGATTTCGGCAGGGCGATGGCGGAGGTCTTTTCCCCGTCGTACCGCACGGAGGTCTGGTAGTCGCTCCGGCCGGCGACGGAACGGCCCGCGATTTTCTCCGGCGGGTTCTTCCGCAGGCCGTCCATGATGCGGCCCATGCGGATCATGCCGTCCTCCCCCTCAAAGCCGAAGTTCATCAGCGCGTTCTCGTAATAGCCGTAGCGGCGGTAAAGCGCGTCCATCGCGTCGAGGAGTGTCCTGCCCTGCTTCCGGTACGAATAGGCCATCTGGCAGATCAGCATGCTGGCGTCCACGGCGTCCTTGTCGCGCACATACCCGCCCGAAAGGTAGCCGTAGCTCTCTTCGAAGCCGAAGATATACCGCTGCTCTTCGCCGTGCGCCTCCAGCTCGGCAATCTGGTCGCCGATATATTTGAAGCCGGTCAGCACGCGCCGCAGCTCGATGCCGTAGTGCTCCGCGACGGGCGTGGCCATGTCGGTGCTCACGATGGTGGTCACCGCGACCGGGCGCTCCGGCAGGGTGCCCGCTTTCTGCCGCCCGCGGGCGATGAAGTCCAGCAGCAGCACGCCGACCTCGTTGCCGGTCATCAGCGCGTACCCGCCGTCCTTTCCCCGCACCGCGATGCCGCAGCGGTCGCAGTCGGGGTCGGTGGCCAGCAGCAGGTCGGGCTGCACGGTTTCGCACAGCTCCAGCCCCTTCTGCAGCGCCTCGCGGATTTCGGGGTTCGGGAAGGGGCAGGTGGGGAAGTTCCCGTCCGGATACTCCTGCTCGGGCACGACGGTCACGTCTTTGACGCCGATTTTGCCGAGGATGCGCGTGACGCAGACGCGCCCCGTGCCGTTCAGCGGGGTATAGACGACCTTCAGCCCCGTGCAGGGCTCCCGGAACACGCGCTGCTTCATCACTTCGTCCAGAAACGCGTCGATGACCTTTTCGGGGATATAGCCGATGAGACCCTTCTGCAGGCCCGTCTCGAAATCCATGCGCTTCACGCCGCCGAAAATGTCCACCCGCTCGATCTCGGCGAGGACGTCGTCCGCCATCTTCAGGGTAATCTGGCAGCCGTCCGGCCCGTAGACCTTGTACCCGTTGTATTTGGCGGGGTTGTGGCTGGCCGTCACGCAGATGCCCGCGTCGCAGTGCAGGGACCGCACGGCCCACGAGAGGGTCGGCGTCGGCGAAAGCCACGGGTAGATGTGCGCCCGCACGCCGTTCGCGGCCAGCACGGCGGCGGCCTGTTTCGCGAACAGGTCGGACTTGATGCGGCTGTCGTAGGCGATGGCGACGGAGGGGCTGTCCCCCCGCTTCTTCAGGTAGTTGGCAAGGCCCTGCGTCGCCCGCCGCACGGTGTAGACGTTCATGCGGTTGGTGCCGGCGCCGAGGACGCCGCGCAGGCCGCCCGTGCCGAACGCCAGGTCCCGGTAAAACCGGTCGTTGATCTCCTCCGGCTTGTCCCGGATGGCCGCGAGCTCCGCCGCGAGGTCCGGGTCGTCCAGTTGCGCGGCGCACCATCTTTTATATTCCTTCATGGCATCTCTCATTGCATATTTTCCTTTCCAGCATAAATATTCCTGATTTTACAGTAGCATTTTCGCCGGAGATTGTCAATCAGATTTTGACGATATTCGTCACGATGCCGGCCGGGGTGATGTCCAGGGTCCCGTAGGTGCCGCCGTGTCCCTGCAGGCTGCCCGGGTTCATCAGGTACAGCCCGTTTTCATACGCCGTGAGCGGCACGTGCGTGTGCCCGAAAAGCAGAACGTCCGCCTTATGCTGCCGCGCGGCGGATTTCGCCTCTTCCAGACTGTATTTGACGCGGTATATATGACCATGCGTATAAAAAATCCGCCTGCCCGCGAGCGTCGCCAGCCCCTCGTCGGGCAGGGTGCTGCCCCAGTCGCAGTTGCCGCGCACCTGCAGAAACCTCTTTTTGGGGAAACGGCGCCCCATTTCGGCGGCCTCTTCCGCGCCGTCGCCCAGGTGGATCACCACGCCGGCCTCCGGGTGGCGCAGAACGGCCCTCAGAAGGGCACCGCGGTCGCGGTGGGTATCCGAAACAACCAGAATTCGCAAAGCCGGAAAAACCTCCCGGCCGCCCGGGCGGCATATCTTTCCGCCGGGCGGCATAGTATGTGTCGGGGTGATTGAACTGTGCAAAAGAACGGGAACAACAGCGAAATGCTGGGCTCTCTGATAAAAAAGCTCGGGCCGGAAGACCGGAAGAAAGTGCAGTCCCTTCTGGCCGACCGAAAGGCCTGCGAGAAGATTCTGAGCACGCCCGAGGCGCAGGAACTGATCCGCAAGTTTACGGGGGGAAAGAAATAAATGGACGACATGACCTCCAAGCTCGGCGACATCCTGAAAGACCCCGCCAGCATGGAGAAAATCCGGGCGCTCGCCTCCATGCTGGGCGGTTCTGGGGAAAAGGAAGCCCCCGCGGCCGACCCGCCGCCGAAACCGGCGGAAAAACCGGCGCCGCCCGCGGACGCGGACGTGATGCGGACGGTGATGAAACTCGCCCCGGCCCTCTCGCGCTTTCGCCGGGAGGACAGCGCCACCCGGCTGCTGCGCGCGCTGCGGCCGTTTCTGAGCGAAAAGCGGCAGAAAAAGCTGGACGAATCCCTCCGGCTGATGCAGCTTGTCCGCGCGGTGCCGTTCCTGAAAAACAGCGGGATTTTCTGAAGGTGAAAAGCGATGGCAGACAGTCCGGACCGGCGCAACATGCAGACCCTTCAGGAGGAAGCGATCCGCCGCGCCCGCGAAATGCAGGCGCGCGCGCAGATTCCTTCCTCTTACATACCGCCGCGCCCGCGGCAGGGCGGCGCGCCGCATCCGCGCGCGGAGCAGATGCCCCTGCACCCGCCGGGGCGGCAGCCGCGCCCCGCTCCGGCGCGGGCCGATCCCCCCGCGCCCCGGCGGCCTTCAGAAACGCCCCCGCGGCCCCCGGAACCCCAACAGGAAGATGCGGACCCCCCCGCCGGGGCACTCGACATTCTGTTTAAAGACAGCGAGCGCACGCTGATTCTGATGCTCCTGCTGATTCTGATGGAAGAAAAAGCCGACCACTCCCTGATTTTTGCGCTGCTGTACCTTTTGATATGACTGGATGGAACTTTCAGGCTTCCCCTCCGCGGGGAAGCCTTTTTTTGCCCGAACCCCACCCGCGCTCTTACGAAGCCGCGGGCGAACGGACGGCGTAGACATAGTCCTTTTGGGTGGAGGGGTCGGTCTTTATCACGTACTCCATCACTTTGGAGGGGGTCGGCGTGCCGGCCGAAGAAGCGCCGGACTGCGTCCGGGTCTCGTCGGTCGGCGGGACGTACCCCACGCGCAGCACCGTGCCGCCGTCTTCCCGCCGGGCGCTCTGCGTATAGGGCGCGTAGACGCTGTCGAGGGAAAACAGGGAGACGTAAAACCGGCTTTTGGCGGCGTCGTACTCATAGAACGTCTCCTGGGCGGGATTTTTCGGCTGCAGGCGGCAGTCCGGCCCGAACAGCTCGCGGCAGGCCTGCGCCACGTCGCCGAGGGGCACGATGGTGCGGCCCGCGTCGTCATAGCTGGTGTAGGAGGAGGCGTTCTCCGTCATGGTTTTCCAGAGGGAGGCGTTCAGCACGAACTCCGGGTCGGCCTTCTGGGGCGAAGCGAACGGCTTCGGGTCCTGCGCCACAACCACCCTGAGGAACTGGTCGTATTCGCGCAGGCGGCTGTCGTCGGTCAGCGCGCCGTGGATGCGCGTGCCGATCTGCCCGGCGATGAACGCCACGCCCACCAGCGCCAGCAGCAGGACCAGCGTCCCCGCAAAAATGCCGTACCGGTATTTTCCGCGCCGCCGGGGGCGGGATTTCTGTTCCCGCAGAAGGGCCGCCGGCCCGTCCTCTGCGCTTTCCGCGCTCCACCGGGCCAGCAGTTCCTCCTCGCCGGCGGCTTCCTCCGGCTCCTGCGGAAAGGCGTTCTCCGGCTCTTTCGGCCGCGTCCGCCGATCGGGCGGCGGCGCGGGCCGCTTCTTTTTTTCCGCGGCGGCGCGCGGCGCCTTCCGCTCCTGCCGGGGACGCGCCGTTTTCTTCGGCTTCCGCCTCTGCGGAGCCGGCTTTTCCGCTTTCGGCCCGCGCGGGTACGCCCCGCGGTAATCGGCCGAAAATCCGGGGATTTCGTTTTTCCCGTCGTTTTTCATATCCGCCCGCACCGGCCTTTACCGAACCTGCCCGTCGCCGGTGACGACGAATTTCGTGGTGGTCAGCTCCCGCACGCCCATCGGGCCGCGCGCGTGCAGCTTCTGGGTGGAGATGCCGATTTCCGCGCCCAGGCCGAACTCCCCGCCGTCGGTGAAGCGGGTGGAGGCGTTCACGTAGACCGCCGCCGAATCCACGCCCGCCGCGAACCGGCGCGCATTTCCGTAATCCCGCGTCACAATCGCCTCGCTGTGGCCGCTGGAGTACCGCGCGATGTGGGCCATGGCCTCGTCGAGGCTGTCCACCACGCGCACGGCGAGGATGTAGTCGAGGTACTCGGTCGCCCAGTCCTCCTCCGTGGCGGGCACGACCGAATCGCCGAGAATCGCGCGCGTCCTCTCGCATCCGCGCAGCTGCACGTGCTTTTGGTCCAACCGGGCCTTGAGGACCGGCAGGGCCTTTTCGGCGATGTCTTTGTGGACGAGCAGCGTCTCGGCCGCGTTGCAGACCGAGGGCCGCGAGGTCTTCGCGTTGAACACGATTTCCGCCGCCATGCCGATATCCGCCGAGGCATCCACGAAAATGTGGCAGTTGCCCCATCCCGTCTCAATCACCGGCACGCGCGCGTTTTCCGTCACGGAGCGGATCAGCCCGCGCCCGCCGCGCGGAATCAGCACGTCGAGGGTTCCGCGCATCCGCATCATGGCCAGCGCCGAGGCGCGGGACGTGTCCGTGACGAGCTGGACGCAGTCCTCCGGCAGGCCGGCCGTTTTCAGCGCGGCCCGCAGGACGTCCGCAACGGCCGCGTTGGAGCGCACGGCCTCTTTGCCGCCGCGCAGCAGCACCGCGCTGCCCGCCTTCAGGCAGATGGCCGCGGCGTCGGCGGTCACGTTGGGCCGCGCCTCGTAGATGATGCCGACCATGCCGAGCGGCACGCGGATTTTTTCAATCTTCAGCCCGTTCGGCCGGACCGAGCCGGAAACCACCTCGCCGACCGGGTCCTCCTGGGCCGCCACGCCGCGCAGGCCGCGCGCCATGCCGGCGACGCGCCCTTCGTCCAGCGCGAGGCGGTCCAGCAGCGGCGCGCTCATCCCCGCCGCTCTGGCCGCGGCCAGATCCTCCGCGTTGGCGGCGAGGATTTTGTCCTTCGCGCGCTCCAGCCCTTCCGCCGCGGCCAGCAGGGCCCGGTCTTTGCGGGGCCCCGCCTGGGCGAGGGCCCGCGCGGCCGCTTTCGCTCTTTTTCCCATCTGTTCCAGTTCCGCCATTTTCGCTCCTCCGGTTCCGCCGGCCGCCTGTGCGCGGCGCGGCACCTGTCCGTCGAATTTTATCCTGCACATATCTATATGTAAATTCCGTCTTCCATTTTACCGCTTTTTGCTGCCGAAAATTGTTCCAATCTGCACGCCCTCGAAAAGGTCGTACAGTTTTTCCGGCACGGCGCCGCTCATCACGCAGCAGGGGATGCCCGCCCGGTTCGCCATGGCGGCCGCCTCCACCTTGGTGCGCATGCCGCCCGTCCCGCGCGCGGAGCCGCGCCCGCCCGCCAGGGCCCGTACGGCGTCCGTCACGCGGGGCACGAACGGGATGCGCTTCGCCTCCGGATGGACGCCGGGGTTCCCGTCGTACAGGCCGTCGACGTCGGTCAGAATCACCAGCAGGTCGGCCCGCGTCAGCTCCGCCACAACGGCGGAAAGCGTGTCGTTGTCGCCGATCTGCGAGCCGACCAGCTCATCCACCGCGACGGTGTCGTTCTCGTTGACGACGGGGATGATGCCCATGCGGATCAGCTCGCCGAACGTGTTTTCCGTATTCTTCCGGTTGCGCCCGCCGGCAATCACGTCCCCGGTGAGCAGGACCTGCGCGACGACCCGGTTGTACTCCCCGAAAAACTTGTCGTAGATGAACATCAGCTCGCACTGCCCCACGGCGGCGACCGCCTGCTTTTTCTCGGTTTCCTCCGGGCGGGCGGGAAGGCCGAGCTTGCCGGCCCCCACGCCGATGGCCCCCGACGTGACGAGGATCATCTCCCGCCCGGAATTCTGCAGGTCGCTCAGGACCTTGCACAGCCGCTCCACCCTGCGGAGGTTCAGCTTGCCGTTCTCATAGGTCAGGGTGGAGGTGCCCACCTTGACGACGATCCGTTTGGCCTGTGTGACTGCCGACATCCCCGTTTTCCCGCCTTTTCGCTTTGTTTTTTCCCGGCCGGCGCCGCGGCGCGGACCGGTGCTATTATAGCACAAACCCGCGGAAGAATGAAGCCTGCCCATTTCTTCCGTATAATCGCCGGTCTGCGGCTCAAAGTACTCTTATAGATGTAAAATTGCTGTGTTCTGTTCTCTTTCGGGCAACAGAAATCCGGTACAATTTTCCATAAGGGGTTGATATTATGATCTTCGATTTCGGCTACCGCCTCCGGCAGCTGCGCGAAAGCAAAAATCTCTCCCAGACGCAGGTTGCAAAGCGGCTCGGTCTCTCCAAGACGACCATCAGCGGGTATGAGAACAACATCAAGACGCCGTCCCTGGACGTCCTCACCAAGCTGGCCGTCTTCTACGGCGTTTCCGCCGATTATATCCTGGGCCTGGAAAACCGCAAAATGCTCCCCATCGACGGCCTGACCGCCTCCCAGGAAGAACTCATGAAGGATCTGCTCGCCGAGTTCCAGGAAGGGAACCGGCGATGTGTTTTCCCTCCGGGTCGGTGCTGAAAAGGGGGAGCGCGGTGCGGTGCCGTGCTCCCTTTTTGGCAAATAAGCGCTTAATGGCGCGGCCGCTGCGCGGAACCGGAAGAAGGCCCGGCCTCCGGCGCGCGGCCCTCCATCTGTTTGAGCGCCGCGCGGCGGGAGAGGCTCAGCCGCCCTTTTTCATCGACGCCCAGCACCTTGACCAGCACCTCGTCGCCGACCCGGACTGCGTCCTCGACCCGGCCGACGCGCCCGGCGTCCAGCTGGGAGAGGTGCACGAGGCCCTCGCGGCCGGGGGCGATTTCCACAAACGCGCCGAAGCTCGCCAGCCGCGTCACCCTGCCGCGGAAGACCGCGCCCGGCTCCGGGTCGTGCGCGAGGGTGTCGACGATGCCGAGGGCGCGCCTGCAGTCCGCGAGGCTGCCGCCGCAGACGCGGACGCGGCCGTCCTCTTCCACATTGATCTGCACGCCGCATTCGGCGCAGATTCTCCGGACGGTCTTTCCGCCCGGGCCGATCACGTCGCGGATTTTTTCGACCGGGATGACCGCGGAAAGCATCTTCGGCGCATAGGGCGAAAGCTCTTTCCGGGGCTGCGCGAGGGCCTTGAGCAGGACGCCGTCGAGGATGGCGTCGCGCGCCCTGCGGGCTTTGGAGAGGGTCTCCCTGATGATTTCCGGCGTGAGGCCGTCGATTTTCTGGTCCATCTGGAGGGCGGTGACGCCCGCGCGGGTGCCGGCGACCTTGAAATCCATGTCGCCGAAGAAATCCTCCAGACCCTGGATGTCCGTCAGGGTCGTCCAGCGCCCGTCCTCGGCAACCAGCCCGCAGGCGATGCCGGCGACGGGCGCCCGAATCGGCACGCCCGCGTCCATCAGGGCCAGGGTGGAGCCGCAGACGGCAGCCTGCGAGGTGGAGCCGTCGGAGGAGAGCACCTCCGACACCGCGCGGATGGTGTAGGGGAACTCCCCGGCGGGGGGAATCACCGGCGCGAGGGCGCGCTCGGCCAGCGCGCCGTGGCCGATTTCCCGGCGGTTGGGGCCGTGCCGGGGACGGCTGTCGCCCGTCGCATAGGGCGGCATGTTGTACTGGTGGATATACCGCTTGACCGTCTGCCCGCCGATGCCATCGATCGGCTGCGCGGCCTCCGGCGGGCCGAGGGTCACGGCCGTCAGCACCTGGGTCTGGCCGCGGGTGAACAGGCCGCTGCCGTGGGCGCGCGGCAGCACGCCGACCTCGGCGGCCATCGGGCGGATTTCGTCCGGGCCGCGGCCGTCCACGCGCTTCTGCCCGTCCAGCAGGAGGCGGCGGACCACCTGTTTCTGTGCGCGGAACAGGCACTCGTCGATTTGGGCGGTCCGGTCGGGGGATTCGGGGTCGAATTTTTCGTGCGCGCGGCCGCAGACGGCCTGCAGCTGCGCGTCGCGGGCCCTTTTGTCGCCGGCGCCGAGCGCCGCGCGGATGTCGTCCGCCGCGTACTCCTCCACGGCCTGCGCCAGCTCCTCGTCCGGCTCGGCGCTCTCGTAGGCAAACTTCTCCCTGCCGATTTCCGCCTGAATCTTCTTGAGGAACTCGACGATGGGCCGGTTGGCCTTGAGCCCTTCGAGGATGCCGGCGTACACCACGTCGTCCGGGACCTGGTCGGCGCCGGCCTCAAGCATCACGACGCGCTCCCGCGTGGAGGCGACGGTCAGGGCCATCTTCGATTTTTTCCGCTGCTCCTCGGTCGGGTTGATCACGAACCCGCCGTCCACAAAACCCACGGAGACCCCCGAAACCGGCCCGTTCCACGGCACGTCCGAAAGGCTCAGCGCGGCGGAGGCGCCCACCAGAGCGGCGACCTCCGGCAGGCAGTCGGGGTCCGCGCTCATCACGGTGCAGACGACGGAGACGCCGTTGCGCAGGTCCTTCGGAAACAGCGGGCGGATGGAGCGGTCGATCATGCGGCCGGCGGCGACGGCCTTTTCGGTCGGCCGGCCCTCCCGCCTGAAATAGGAGCCCGGGATTCTGCCGACGGCGTACAGCTTCTCCTCATAATCGACGGAAAGCGGAAAAAAGCGCGCGTTTTCGCGCGCCCCGGCCGAGGCGGTCACCGCGACGTGCACCGCGGTGTCCCCGCAGCGCACCAGGCACTCCCCGTTGGCGAGCTGCGCCCACTTCCCCGTTTCCACCGTCAGGGGCCGGCCGCCGAAATCGGTCTTGTAGACCCTGTAATTTTCAAACATTTTTCTCCTCCGTGCGCCGCAGTTCAAATCGGGAGCGCGGCAGCCTCCCCTGTACGGAAAAGCCGGCGTCCCCGGATTGGCGGGGGCGCCGGCTTTATTGCGGAATCCGCGGCCTCCCCGCCCTGGCAG
>DHOB01000025.1:26857-27186 GCA_002409675.1 Ruminococcaceae bacterium UBA5401 | reverse complement strand
ATCACTTGCGGATTCCGAGCTTTTTAATCAGGGCGCGGTAGCGCTCCAGGTCGTTCTTCTGCAGATAATTCAGGAGGTTGCGCCGCTGGCCGATCATCTTGAGCAGCCCGCGGGCGGAGTGGTGGTCCTTCTTATGGGCCTTCAGGTGCTCGGTCAGTGCGTTGATGCGGTTCGTCAGGATGGCGACCTGCACTTCCGGGGAGCCGGTGTCGCCCTCGTGCCGGGCGTACTCTTTGATGACTGCGGTCTTTTCTTCTTTCAGCATAAAAATCTTTCCACCTTTTTCAGATTCCCGCGGGCGCAGAACAGGGCCGGTGAAATCCCCAGTG
>DHOB01000025.1:21143-26580 GCA_002409675.1 Ruminococcaceae bacterium UBA5401 | reverse complement strand
CGCAGTTCCGGCAGGCCCGCAAAGCGGCGCTCCGGCCGCAGAAAGCGGAGCAGGTCCACGCGCACCGTGCGGCCGTAAAGGTCGGCGCCCGCATAGTCCGGCATCCAGGTCTCCGCCAAGGCGGCGGGGGCGCCGACCGTGGGCCGCACCCCCACGTTGGTCACGCCGCAGTGGGCCGCGCCGTCGAAATAGACGGCGGAGACATAGACGCCGAACTTCGGCCGCACCAGCTCTTCGGGCAGGGGCTGGTTCAGCGTGGGGGCGCCCAGCCTGCGCCCGAGGTGCCGGCCCGGCAGCACGGGGGTTTCGTAGCCGAACGGGCAGGGCAGCAGGCGGGCGGCCTCGTCCACGCGCCCGGCGGCAATCAGCCCGCGGATGCGGGTGGAGCTGACGGGCGCCCCGCCCGCCAGGACCGGCGGGGCCACCGCGGCCTCAATCCGCAGCGGCGCGCACAGCCGGGCAAGCTCCGCGCTGCCGGCCTTTCCGCCGCAGCCGAACGTGAAGTTGAAGCCGCAGCAGGCTTTTTTCGCGCGGCAGACGCCCGCCAGAACCTCCCGCACGAACGCCTGCGCCGTCATGTCCCGGAGGGACTCGAAATGCAGCAGATAGAGCTTCCGGAAGCCGAAGCGCTCCAGAATCTCAACCTTGCGCTTCTGCGGGAAGATGCGGCCGCCCGCCGGCGCGGTGTCGAAGGTCAGCACCGCGGGCGCCAGCCCGTTTTCCGCGCCCTGCAGCGCGAGGGACAGCACCCTTTGATGCCCCAGGTGCAGCCCATCGAAGTTGCCGAGCGCCACGGCGCAGTCCTCCTCCGACGGGGTCAGGTCGTAAAACAGTTTCATCCGTTATTCTCTCCCAAGGCGGCGGATTCATTCCCCCAAAACAGCCGCAGGACGCGCAGCTTTCCGTCCCGCGCCTCGCCCAGGCCGAGGAACGCCCCCTCCGGCGAGCAGACGCGGTACCGCGCCCCCTCCGGCGGCGCCTGCCCGCGCAGGGGGGTGCGGCACAGGTCGAGCGCGCCGCCGTTCAAAAAGCGCGCCGCCTGCGCCGCGCTCACGCGCACCCGCGGGCTGGAGGGGAACAGGCACTCCACCGGCCGCAGGCACTCGCCCAGGCGGCCCTCTTCCGCCAGGGCGCGCGCCTGCTCCGGCGTGACGGCGCCGGCGAGCGAGAAGCCCGACGCCCGCGTGCGGCGCAGCGAAGACATCGCCCCGCAGGTGCCCAGCGCGCGGCCGATATCCGCGCAGAGCGTGCGGATATACGTGCCCTTCGAGCACGAAACGGCCAGCCTGCCGCTCTGCGACCTTTCGTCGAATCCGAGCAGCTCCAGCCGGTAAATCGTTACGCCGCGCGCCCTGCGCTCCACCTGCACGCCCCTGCGGGCAAGCTCGTAGAGCCGGCGGCCGCCCACCCGCACGGCGGAATACATCGGCGGCGTCTGCTGCAGCTCCCCGCGGAAGCGGGGCAGCGCGGCGCGCAGCCGGCTTTCCGAAACCCGGGCATCGCTGCGCTCGACGACTTTTCCGGTCGTGTCCTGCGTGTCGGTGGCAAAGCCCAGGCGGAAGCCGGCCTCGTACTCCTTGTCGGTGTTCTCCAGCAGCGGGGCGGCGCGGGTCGCCGTGCCCAGCAGCAGCGGCAGCACGCCCGTCGCCATCGGGTCCAGCGTGCCCGTGTGGCCGATTTTCCGCTCCCGGCAGACGCCCCGCATCACGGCCACCACGTCGAACGATGTAAACCCGGCGGGCTTGTCCACCACGATAACCCCGTTCATGCGCCCGCTGCCAGCGACTCGCGCACGGCGGCGAGAAGCCGGCGCTCCGCTTCGTCCGGGGGCATGCGCAGGCTGCAGCCCGCGGCGCCCCTGTGCCCGCCGCCGCCGAACTTCGCGCAGATCTGCGAGGCGTTCGCCGGGTCGCGGGCGCGCAGCGAGACCTTCCACTCGCCGCCGCCCTTCTCGCGCAGCGTGACGCCGACCAGCACGCCCTCAATCTCGCGCGGGATGCTCGCAAGGCCGTCCAGGTCGTCCTCCGTCGCGCCGGTCTCGGCGACCATCTGTTTTGTGATTTTGATGAGCGCGACTTTGCCGCCGCACTCGTAGCGGATGGAGTCCAGCACGCGGCGCTCCATCTCCAGCCGGGCGCGGCTCTTGGTGTCGAACATCGCGCGGTTGACGGCCGGCGCGTCGATGCCCGTCTCCACCAGGTCCGCCGCGATGCGGTAGGTCGCGGGCGTCACGTTGGTGTATTTGAAGCAGCCGGTGTCCGTCGTGATGCCCGTGTAGAGCGCCAGTGCGACGGGCCGGTCGATTGGCGCGCCCATCTTTTTGAGCAGCGCGAAAATCACTTCGCAGGCGGCGGCCGCCTTCGGGTTCACGACGTTCAGGCGGGCGAATCCCGTGTTGGAGGGGTGGTGGTCCACGCACAGGTCCACCTTCCCGCCGTAGCGCGCGAGCAGCGGCTCGCCGAAGAGCTTTTCGTCGGCGATGTCCACCGCGGCCACCAGGTCCGGCTCAAAGGTCTCGTCCGGCAGGCCCTCGAACAGAAAGCGGTACTTTGGCCCGATGGGGTCGGAGCACCGCACGGCGGCGCGCTTGCCCAGCCGCCGCAGGGCGCGGCACAGGGCGCTGGCCGCGCCCAGCGTGTCGCCGTCGGGCGACTTGTGGCTCAGGATCACGACCCGCTGCGCGCCGCGCAGCATCGCCGCCGCTTCGTCAAGGCTGCCCATGCCGCTCCCCCTTTTTCTCGTCTTTCAGCTCGTCGATGATGCGCGAGATGTTCGCGCTGTACTCGATGGAATCCGTCGCGCGGAAAGAGAGCTCCGGCACCTTGCGCAGCGGCAGGCGGGAGCCCAGCTCGTGCCGGATGAAGCCGGAGGCCGATTTCAGCCCGGCGACGGCGTCTTTCGCGCGCTCCATCCCCTCCATCGCGCTGATATAGACGGTGCAGTACGAGAGGTCGCCCGAAACCTCCACCCGCACAATGCTGATGAGCCCCTGCACCCGCGGGTCCTTCAGCTTGCGGAAAATTGCGGTGAGCTCCCGCTTGATGTCCTCGGTGATGCGGCCCAGCCTGTGGCCTGCCATTTTCCTTCAGCCTCCCTGCGCGGCCGTGCGGCCGCGCGCTTATTCTTCCTTGTATTCTTCCATCGTGAAGGCCTCAAAGATGTCGCCTTCGCGGATATCGTTGTATTTTTCGAGGCCGATGCCGCAGTCGTACCCCTCCAGCACTTCCTTCGCATCGTCCTTGAAGCGCTTGAGCGAGGCGATGCTGTCCTCGGCCAGCACGGTGCCGTCGCGCACCACGCGGATTTTCGCGTTGCGGGCGACCTTGCCGCTGAGCACGTGCGCGCCCGCGATGGTGCCCACGCTGCTGATGCGGTACACCTGCCGGACCTCCGCGCGGCCGAGGGACACCTCGCGCACCTTCGGGGCCAGCATGCCCTTGAGGGCGGCGCCGATCTCGTTGATGCAGTCGTAAATCACGCGGTACAGGCGCAGCTCCACGCCGTCGCGCTTGGCGTTCTCTTCGGCGACGGGGTCCGGCCGCACGTTGAAGCCGACGATGATGGCGTTCGACGCCGCGGCCAGCATCACGTCGGATTCGTTGATGGCGCCGACGCCGCTGTGGATGATGTCCACGCGGGCCTCGTCGTTGCTCAGCTTCTCCAGCGACTGGCACACGGCCTCCACGGAGCCCTGCACGTCCGCCTTGACGACGAGCTGCAGCTCCTTCATGTCGCCCTTCTGCATCTGCTCGAACAGGTTGTCGAGCGTGACCTTCGTGCGGGCGTTGAACTTCTTTTCCTTCTGCGCGCTGCGGCGCTGCGCGACCAGCTCGCGCGCGAGGCGCTCGTCGGTCACGGCGTCGAACTTGTCGCCGGCCTGGGGCACGTCGTCCAGCCCCGTGATCTCGACCGGGACGCTCGGCCCCGCGGACTGGATGGGCTTGCCGTTCTCGTTCGCCATCGCGCGGACTTTCCCGACGGTCGTCCCGGCCACCAGGATGTCGCCGACGTGCAGGGTGCCGTTCTGCACCAGCATGGTTGCCACGGGTCCGCGGCCCTTGTCGAGCCTGGCTTCGAGGACCGTCCCTTTTCCGGCGCGGCCGGGGTTGGCCTTCAGCTCCTTGAGGTCGGCCACCAGCAGGATGGTGTCCAGCAGCTCTTTGAGGCCGGTCTTCTTCACGGCGGAAACCTTTACGCACGGGGTGTCGCCGCCCCATTCCTCCGGGACCAGCTCGTATTTCGTGAGCTGCTCCATCACCCGCTGCGGGTTCGCGCCCGGCTTATCCATCTTGTTGATGGCGACGATGATGGAGACCTTGGCGGCCTTCGCGTGGTGGATGGCCTCGATGGTCTGGGGCATGATGCCGTCGTCGGCCGCGACGACCAGCACGGCGATGTCCGTGACCTGCGCGCCCCTCGCGCGCATGGTGGTGAAGGCCTCGTGGCCCGGCGTGTCGAGGAACGTGATGTCGCGCCCGCCGGCCCTGACCTGGTAGGCGCCGATGTGCTGCGTGATGCCGCCCTGCTCGGTAGCGGTCACGTTGGTGTGGCGGATGGCGTCGAGCAGCGAGGTCTTGCCGTGGTCCACGTGGCCCATCACGACCACCACCGGCGCGCGCGGAGCCAGGTTGGTGTCCTTGTCCTCGCTGTCGTCGATGATGCGGTCCTCGATGGTCACGACGACTTCCTTCTTCACCTTCGCATGGAACTCCATGGCGACGAGCGAGGCCGTGTCGAAGTCGATCTCGTCGTTGACCGCCTTGAACACGCCGAGGTTCATCAGCTTCTTGATGACTTCGGCCGCCGTGGCCTTCAGGCGCATCGCCAGCTCGCCGACGGTGATCTGCTCCGGAATCTGCACCGTGATGGGCTTGTTCTTGCGCTCCATCGCGATGCGGCGCAGGCGCTGGGCCTCCGTCTCCCTGTGGGAGTAGCGGCGGCGCCCGCGGCGGTACTGGCTGCTGCGCTGCGTGAGCTTCTGCTTTTTGACGATGTTGTCGTTCGGGCGGATTTTCTCGGACGCCAGGCGGTCGTATTTTTCATTGTAGCGGTCCAGCTCCACATGCGAGGCGTGCGTGTCCACAATCCTGCCCGCCGGGCGCACGGCGGTGCCGGAGGATTCCATCCGCAGGGACTGCTGCGGCTTCGGGCGCTTCTGGGCGGGCTGGCGGTGCCGGCGGTCCTGCCGGGCGGCCGGCGCGGCCTGGGCGCCGTGCTGCTGCTGGGGGGCCGCCCTGCGCCCGTTCTGCGGGGCGGGCTGCCTGCGCGCGGCCTTGGCCGCGGGGGCCGCCGCCTTTTTGGCGGGGGAAGCGGCGGCTTTTTCCGGCTCGATGGCGACGTCCGGCTTTTCCGCCTCCACAAGGGGCGGGCGCTTTTCGGCCTCCGCAAAATAGGCGTTCAGGTCCGCGGAACTGTTTTTCTGCGTGAACGCCTCAAA
>DHOB01000025.1:20408-20881 GCA_002409675.1 Ruminococcaceae bacterium UBA5401 | reverse complement strand
TGCACTCTGTATTTTATCATCATAGACTGATTCCTCCTCGTTCCTGGGCGCACAGTGCCAGCAATGTCTTGGCAAAACCCGTATCCTTGACCGCAATCACCCCGGTTCGCTTTCCCAGTGCGGCCTCCAGCTCATCCATCGTTGCGCGGAGCCCGGCGGCCCGCACGCCGCACTTTTCCGCCCGGGCGCGCACGTCGCCGGCCGTGCGCGGCGACAGGTCCCGCGCCAGCAGCACCAGCCGGGCGCTCCGCGCGTCCACGGCCTGTTCCGCCGCGTCGGCGCCGAGGGCCAGCTTCCCGGCCCTGCGCGCGATGCCCAGCAAACCCAAAATCCGGTCAGTGGTTTTCAAGCAGTTCTTCCTCCAAGCGATCATAGACTTCGTCCGGGATTTTGCACGAAAAGGCCCTCTCGAGCCGGCGCGCCTTCCGCGCCGCCTTCAGGCACGCGGCGTCCCGGCACAGGTAGGCGCCCCG
>DHOB01000025.1:6782-20026 GCA_002409675.1 Ruminococcaceae bacterium UBA5401 | reverse complement strand
CCCTTGTTGCCGATGGCGAGCGAAAGCTGGTCGTCCGGCACCGTGACGCGGCAGGCCCGCGAGCCGTCCTCGGCCGGGGTCACGTCGACCACGTCGGCCGGCGAAAGCGCGGAGGCGATGAATTTGCACGGGTCGTCGTCGTACTCCACAATATCGATTTTTTCGCCGCCGAGCTCGGCCACGATGCGGTTCACGCGCATGCCCTTCGCGCCGATGCAGGCGCCGACCGCGTCGACGTCCGGGTTATGGCTCTGCACCGCGATTTTGGTGCGGGAGCCGGCCTCGCGCGAAACGGCCTTGATTTCGACGGTGCCGTCGTAGATTTCCGGCACCTCGGCCTCGAAAAGGCGGCGCACAAGGTCCGGGTGAACCCGGCTGATCACGGCGTGCGGGCCCTTGTCCGTGACCTTCACGTCCGCCACATAGACCTTGACGTGCTCCCCGGCCCGGAGCACCTCGCCGGGGACCTGCTCGGATTTCGGCAGCACGGCCTCCGCATGGCCTATCACGAGGGTCGCCGCGCCCGTGCGCGGGTCCACCTGGTCCACCACGGCGGTGACCAGCTCCTGCTGTTTGCTCTCAAATTCCTGCAGCATCCGGCTGCGCTCGCCGTCGCGAATGCCCTGCCGGATGATGTTGCGGGCCGTCATGGCGGCGATGCGCCCGAAGTCCCGCGTGTTCAGTCTGACGCCCACGGTGTCGCCCACGGCGGCCGTGGGGTCGATTTTGCGCGCCTGCTCGAGCAGAATCTCCCTGCCCCGGTCGGTTATGTCCTCAACGACGGTCTTGTTGAGATAAACTTCAAACACGCCCTTGGCCTGGTCCACGTTTACCACACAGTCCTCGTTGCCGTAGCTGTTCTTGCACGCGGTCACAATCGCCTTTTTGATGCGGTCGATCATAAAGTCCGCGGAGATTCCGCGCTCCTTCTCCAGCATGGCCAGCGCCTCGAAGATCTCCGCCGGACCGCCTTCGCTGTTGGTTTTTTTGCTTTTTCTGCCGCTCATGTCTCTTCTGTCTCCTCCACAAAATCATCTTCCCGCAGACGGACGGACGCGATGTCCTTGCGCAGGACGGTCCTGGTTTGCCCGGACTCCCCCGCGAGAATCACGTCCCCGTCCGCGAAGCCGGCGAGCCGGCCGTGCAGGTTGCGGCGGCCGTCCGGCAAAGGGCGGATCAGCCGCACCGCGACCTGCGCGCCCCGGTACCTGGCAAAATGCGCCGGCCGGGTCAGCTCGCGGTTCACGCCG
This sequence comes from Ruminococcaceae bacterium UBA5401, assembly GCA_002409675.1. Taxonomy (GTDB): domain Bacteria; phylum Bacillota; class Clostridia; order Oscillospirales; family Acutalibacteraceae; genus Thermocaproicibacter. Next base: position 18,776 of record DHOB01000025.1, on the reverse strand, counting down.
GGGGACGAAACCTCCAGGCAGTAGGACTCCGCAATCGGGTCCAGCCTGTCCAGCGGGCCGCTGACGGCGCGGCTCATCTTCTCGCAGTCGTCGATGCCCACGCCGCCCGGCCTGTCGATATAAATGCGCAGAAAGCGGCTGCCGCCCTCCCGCACATAGCGGACGTCCCAGACGGAAAGGCCGAGTTTTTCCGCATACGGCTGGGCAAGCTCCCACACGGCGGCCGCCACGCCGCCCTTTTTGCTGCCGGCCAAACCTGCTTCACCTCTTAAAGACAAACAAAAGAGCGGGTCGCCCCACTCTTTCATCCTCACTAAATTATTTCGTTGATATTTTAGCATGTTATTCCGGAAAATGCAAGGGAAATCCGAAAAAACATCCGCTTACTCCTCCATCTGCTTGCCGAGGAACGCCGCCGCGACCTGCGCCAGCTTGGTCTCGGATTCATCCGGCGCCTTGTCGCCGTCCAGCATCACGACGGCCCCCGTCACATCGCTGGAGGCGAGGATCGGGTAGACGATGTCCGCCGGGCGGTCGATCCCCTCCACGGGCTTGATCTTCTCGCCCGCCGTGCCGATGAACGGGCGGCGCGACTGCATGCACTCCTCCAGCTCCGGGGAAACGCGGCGCTCCAGGAATTCCTTGCGCGAGACGCCCGCCGCGGCCACCACGTGGTCCCTGTCGCAGATAAGCATGGGCACGCCGATGCTGCGGTTCAGCACTTCGGCATACTGGGAGGCGAATGTAGAGAGCTCGCCCACCGGCGAATATTTCTTGAAGATCACGCCCCCCTGCGAATCCGTGAAGATCTCGAGGGCGTCGCCCTCGCGGATGCGGAGCGTCCGGCGGATTTCCTTTGGTATGACAATACGACCCAGGTCGTCGATTCGTCTGACAATTCCTGTAGCTTTCAAATTGTATTCCCTCCTGTGCGATGATCTGACTTTCCTATTATCCGCAGGAAAAGTCCGGCTATACGGAACCGCGCGGGCTTCCCGCCAAAAATTATCCCGGTTTCCGCCGGCGAAAAAATACGCGCGCGCAAAACCCGAGCCGCGCCGAAAGCCGGCCCGGCCGGCTTGATTTTGCGCGGAAGACGGAGTATACTATCCTCATCGGTTCGGCGCGGCGGATTCTCCCATCGGGCCGCCGGAGATTGATTTGAGCTTTCAAAATGTTTTTGACCGCGCCGGTGTGTTGGAACTGGCAGACGAGACGGACTCAAAATCCGTTGGTGGCAACACCGTGTGGGTTCAAGTCCCACCACCGGCACCAAGGAGCGACACTTCGGCCCAAAGGGCCGGGGCGGCGCTCCTTTTTTACCCGGGCGGCGGGCGAGAACCCACCGGCGCAGGTTGGGAGAAAAACTCCGCCCTTTCGGTGCAGCCGGAAAAGCGGAGGGACTTGCGGAACGCGGGGAAAAACCGCATCACCCGAGTCCCACCACCGGCACCAGTCGAGAGCCTCGACACGCAATTCGCGTATGGGGGCTTTTTCGTTATTTCTCACTTAGACGCTCGCGCCGCAGCCTGCATCTAAGATTGAGCAAATGACTCAAGGAGCGACACTTCGGCCCAAAGGGCCGGGGTGGCGCTCCTTTTTTACCCGGGCGGCGGGCGAGAACCCACCGGCGCAGGCAATTCGCGCTCACAGCTTTGCGGGCGCGTTTTGCTTTGCGCCCGCGCAAAAACAGCCGGCCGCAGCCGCGGAGTTCTGCGGCCAATCCATTCTCTTGTCTACGAAGCCGGCGGAAACTCATAGTATTGTAAGGGATAGCGAACAGGCTATCTTCAAATACGGCAATTACAACATTCGATAGGAGAATGGTCATGTCAGTAAGAGCAGTCTTAAACGTAGCCTCGACGGCTACCGCAACCAGCACCACCGCCGCCAAAGTGACGCCCGCGCCGGCCCCCGCCGCCCTCATCGGGTCGCCGACCGGCGTCGCGTTCGGCCTTGTGACCGACCTGGCAAATTCCAGGATGCAGTTCAGCTACCTGGTTTATCAAACCTACAGCACCGACAGCGGGACGACGGGCATGGCGCAGGCGACCGGAACGACGGCCTGGGTCCCGATTCCGAAAGTCTCCCACGATTTTCCCGAAGTCAGCGTGAGCCTCGCCCCGGCAAGCGAGCTTTCGGGCAACAGCATAGAATTCACGCTGACCGGAACGGTGAGCTACACCCAGACGACGCCGGCCATCTACACCGTGACGACCGAATAGGCGCGCCGGGCAGACCGTAAAATTTTCCGCCGCCCGCGTTCAGCGGGCCTGTGCGCACAGGGCCGCCGGCTTTTGCCGGCGGCCCTTCTCTGTTCCTGCGGAAAAGCCGCATCCGGCCCCGCGTCCGGTCACATCTTAAATCCTGAAAACAAGAATTCCCGCAAAAGTCTGAAAAATTCTATCCGCAGGCTTTCAGGCCTCCCAGAAAGGCGGGCCCGGGAACGGGCCCTAAACTTTTCTCCACTTCCAGAGGATATACTGCCGCATGGCTTCTTCCGGCTGCGTTTCATACTGTTCGGCATACTCTTCCACGGCTTTGCGAAGCACCGGAAACCCGCTGCCGAGCGGGTCGGTGATCTTGCGCAGTTTTCTGTCCAGTTTCTTGAGCGTTTCTGCGGTCATATCTGTCTCCTCTTTCTGTTTTCCGGGTTTTGTTCCTATATTATTTCTCCCATAAAATTATAGGATAAAATACAACAAAATTCGACATCCGCAAGAAATAAATTTTCCCCGATTCCGGTCCGTTTTACGGGTTTGACACCGGCAGGCGCAGATGCTATGATGGAAAACACTGGGACAGGCGGATTTTTTCCGGCCGCCAAGGGGCGTGATGGAATGGAGATCGGAACGAAGCAGGCGCCGTTTCCGCGGGGCGCGGGGGTGCTTCTGCCGGTGTTTTCCCTGCCTTCGCCGCAGGGGATCGGCACGTTCGGCAGAGAGGCCCGCCGCTTTGCGGATTTTCTGCGCGCCGCGGGGCAGAGCTGGTGGCAGGTGCTGCCGCTCGGCCCGACCGGCTTCGGCGACAGCCCGTACCAGAGCTTTTCCGCGTTTGCGGGCAACCCGTATTTCATCGACCCGGGGCTGCTGGCCGGCGAGGGCCTGCTGACCCGGGAAGAAGCCGGCGGCTCCGCCCGGGGCCGCGACCCGGCGCGGGTGGACTACGCGGCGCTTTACCGGGACCGGTTTCCCCTGCTGCGGAAGGCCTTTGCGCGCTCCGGCAGCGCCGACGCCGGGGCCCGCCGCGCCTTCTGCGCCGAAAACGCCGGCTGGCTGGAGGGGTACAGCCTTTTCATGGCCCTCAAGACGCATTTCGGCGGCCGCGAATGGCTCGCCTGGCCGGAGGACATCCGTCTGCGCAGGCCCGCCGCCGTAGAAAGATACCGCGCCGCCCTGCGGGGCGAAACGGATTTCTGGAAATTCTGCCAGTTCAAGTTCTTCGGGCAGTGGCGGCGGCTCAAAGCATACGCCAACGCGCGGGGCATCCGCATCATCGGAGACCTTCCCCTCTATGTCTCGCTGGACAGCGCCGACGTCTGGACGCACCCGGAGCTCTTTCAGCTGGACGAAAGCCGCAGGCCCGTCTGCGTCGCGGGGGTCCCGCCGGACCGGTTCAGCGCGGGCGGCCAGCTCTGGGGCAACCCGCTGTACGACTGGGACGCCATGCGCGGGGACGGCTTTTCCTGGTGGCGGCGGCGCATGGGCGCCGCGGCTCGGCTGTACGACGCCGTGCGCATCGACCACTTCATCGGCATCGTGCGGTACTACGCCGTTCCCCGCGGCAGCAAAACGGCGGAGGGCGGCGAATGGCGCCGCGGGCCGGGCGAAGAGCTGATCCGCGCGCTCGCCGCCGCGTCCCCGGGTGCCGGCGTGATTGCGGAGGACCTCGGCTGCGCGGTGCCGGAAGTGGAGGCGCTGCGGGAGGCCGCGGGCTACCCCGGCATGAAGGTGCTGGAGTATGCGTTCGACAGCGGCGGCGGCAACCCGAACCTGCCCTGCCATTACGCGCCCGGCTGCGTCGTCTACACCGGCACGCACGACAACGAGACGCTGGCGGGCTTTTTCCGCCGCGCGCCGCGCGAAACGGTCCGCTTCGCCCGCGCGTACCTGCACGTGCGCTTCCGGCGGCAGCTTCCGGCGGCATGCGTCCGGGCCGCCTGCGCCAGCGCGGCGGACACCGCCATCATCCCGATGCAGGACTGGCTCGGCCTGGGGAACGGCGCGCGCATCAACCGCCCGGCCACCGTGGGCGGCAACTGGCGCTGGCGCCTGCGGCCCGGCCGGCTGAACGCGCGGCTCGCCGCCCGGATGCGCGGCCTGTGCGGCCTGTACGGCCGCCTGCCCGCCGAAGAAAAAACAGAGAAAGAGAAATAGAAACAGGGGGGATTTTCATGCAGCCTTTTCAGCAGGCGATTCTGTCGGAGCTGGAGGAGGAATTCCACACCGGCCTGCGGGGCGCCACCGCGAAACAGCTCTACACCGCCGTTTCGCGGGCGGCGCTGCGCACGTGCCGGGGCCGCTGGAAAAAATCCGCCGCCGGCAAAACGGCGTGCTATTTTTCCGCGGAGTTCCTGCTCGGGCGGGTGGTCCACAGCAACCTGCTGAACCTCGGGCTGCTGGACCAGACCGAAGCGCTGCTGCAGAGCGCCGGCGTCAGCCCCTCCGCACTGGAGGAAGTGAGGGACGACGCCCTCGGCAGCGGCGGCCTGGGCAGGCTGGCAGCCTGTTTTCTCGACAGCGCCGCCACGCTCGGCATCCCGCTCACGGGCTGGGGCATCCGCTACCGGTACGGGCTGTTCCGGCAGAGCTTTGCCGACGGCTTCCAGAAAGAGGCGCCGGACGACTGGCTCGCCTGGGGCGACCCGTGGAGCGAGCGCCGCGAGGAGGAAAAGGTCCGCGTGGAGTTCGGCGGGCAGAGCGTGTGGGCGGTGCCCTACGACATGCCGGTCATCGGGTACGGCGGGCGCACGGTCAGCAACCTGCGGCTGTGGCAGGCGGAGCCGGCGGAACCGCTGGATTTTGAAGCGTTCAACCGGCAGGAGTACGGCAAAGCCTTCCGCGGCAGGGACGAGGCCGAGGCGATCTCCGCCGTGCTGTACCCGGACGACAGCACCGACGCCGGCAGGCGCCTGCGGCTCAAGCAGCAGTATTTCTTTTCCAGCGCCTCGCTGCAGTCCCTGCTGGCCGCCTACGAGGCGGCGCACGGAAGCGACTTCAGTCATTTTGCGGAATCCTATGCCGTCCAGCTCAACGACACGCACCCCACGGTCTCCATCCCAGAGCTGCTGCGCCTGCTCACGGCGCGCGGCATGGACTTCGAGGCCGCTTTCCGCACGGCGCGCGACACGTTCGCCTACACCAACCACACCCTGATGGCGGAAGCGCTGGAAACCTGGGACGAGGACCTCTTTAAGAGCGTGCTGCCGGCGGTGTACCCCTATGTCGCAATGCTGCAGGGCCGGCTTTCCAAAGAGCTGAAGGACAGGCAAATCGGGGACACCGCAAAATACGACATCCTTCAGGGGGGGCGCGTCCACATGGCCCGCATGGCCGTTTACGGGACGCATTCGACCAACGGCGTGGCGAAAATCCACACGCAGCTCCTCAAGACCCGCGTGCTGCCCCAGTGGTACGCGCTGTACCCGGAGCGCTTCAGCAACAAGACCAACGGCGTGACCCAGCGGCGCTGGCTGGCCCTGTGCAACCGGGAGCTGGCCGCCTTTCTCACGGAGCGCATCGGGGGCGGCTGGGTCACGGATTTTTCCCAGATCGCCCGCCTGAAGCCGTTCGCCGGCGACGCCGGGTCGCGCCGGCAGTTCCTCGCCGTAAAGCGCGCAAAGAAAGAGCAGCTCGCCGACTACGTCCGGCGCAAAGAGCATTTCCGTCTGGACCCCGGCACCATTTTCGACATCCAGGCCAAGCGCCTGCACGAGTACAAGCGCCAGCTGCTGAACGGCCTCTCGATTCTGGACACCTATTTCGGCATCAGGGACGGCCGCATCCGCGAATTTTACCCCACCACCTACCTGTTCGGCGCCAAGGCGGCCCCCGGCTACCGGCGCGCCAAGGGAATCATCAAATTCCTGCACGAGGTCGCCGGTCTGGTCAACGGCGACCCGCAGGTCAGCCGGAAAATGCAGGTGCTGTTCGTGAGCGACTACAACGTCTCCTATGCGGAAAAGCTGATTCCCGCCGCGGACATCAGCGAGCAGATCTCCACCGCCGGGACCGAGGCCTCCGGCACCAGTAACATGAAGTTCATGATGAACGGCGCCGTGACCCTCGGCACCTACGACGGCGCGAACATCGAGATTGTGCAGAACGCCGGCGAGGAGAACAACTATATCTTCGGCGCCCGGGTCGAGGACCTCGCGGCCATCCGCGGCACCTACGACCCGAAAAAGCGATATAAAGAGGAGCCGCGCATCCGCCGCGCGCTCGACACCCTGGTGGACGGCACTTTCTCGGACGGCGGCACCGGCTGGTTCCGGGAGCTGTACGATTCCATCCTCGAAGGGGCAAGCTGGCACCGGCCGGACCAGTATTTTCTTCTGGAGGATTTTCTCCCCTACTGCGAGACGCGCCTGCGCGCAAACCGGGAGTACGCGGACCGCGACGCCTTCGCCCGCAAGTGCCTGCTGAACATCGCGGCCTCCGGCCCCTTCTCCAGCGACCGCACCGTCCGCGAATACGCCGAGGACATCTGGGGCGTGTCGCCGCGCCGCCAAACGCACGGATGATTCCCCGGCAGTCTGTAAGGGCTTTCCGCCGCGGCCGGGGCAGGTTTCATTCGCCACGGGTTCGCTGTGAATTGGGTCTGCCGGGACTGGAGTAAGGCATCTCCCGTTCGGCAGAGCCGGAGCACATAGAAAACTCCCGAAACCGAGCGTTTCGGGAGTGTTTTTATCCATAGGTATGTACACGGCGTGCCGTTCCGGGAAGCCGGGCGCGGATTTTACAGACCGAGGGAAGAGAGGGTCTTGAGGTCCGCGATGCCCGTTGCGGAAAGGCCCTTCTTCCGCTGATAATTGAGCACCGCGGCCTTGGTGATCGGCCCGTAATAACCGGTGCAGTTGTCCGCCGTCATGAAATGCAGGCCCGTGAGTTTCCGCTGCAGGGCCAGCACGTCGCCGCCCCGCAGGCCGACCTGCAGCACGCGGCGGTAGACGCCGGCCGCCGCCGAAGCCGCCCGGGCGCTGGCAGGCACGCTGCCGGACGTCAGCCTGCCGGAAGCGTCGAACTTATAGACCGTACCGCCGACTGATTTCGTCGTTCCGGCGACGTACTGGCCGTTTTCATAATAATACTGGCCGCCGTTGCAGGTGACGAACCCCGTCCCGGGGTAGCGGAGCTGCGGCAGCTTGAACCATTTCTGCCAGCGGTACCGCCCGCCGAAAACCGGCTGGACCTTGATGTTCTGCCCGGTGCAGCGGTTGTCTACGGCGACGTTGCCGCCGACGTAGACCCCCACATGGCCCGGGCTGTAAAGAATCAGCCCCTGGACGCGCGGCAGCGAGGAGGTTTTGGAAAGGTTGATGTTCCCTTTGACCGAGGCGGACCGGAGCATCCCGGTCGAGCTCCCCGCCACGGACATCAGCCGCGGGTTCGGGTTGGTCTTCGGCCCCGTCCACCAAAGGTAGGACTTGATGAGGCCGGAGCAGTCCGTCCGGCGCACGCCGCCGATAAGCTGGCCGTAGGCGCCGTACTGGTATTTCCACCCCTGCCGGCTTGCGGTCAGCACATGCTCCGACAGGCCCGCGCCCGTCTTCACGGCCGCCGCGCTCGCCGGCGCCTCCCCGGCCGCCCAGCCGGCCACGGCCAGGCAGCATGTGATTCCCGCGACGATTCCTGCAAAAGAACCCTTTTTCATTCCAAAACCTCCGCGCATTCGCTGCATCCTGTTTCTCTGAATTCCATCAATGATTACAAATTAGTTACAGCTTATCACAGTTCTGTAATAAATGCAAGGATTCTGAGTATAAAAATTACAAGTTTGCATGATTCCAACAATTTCAAGATATAAATTTTGGCAATTATGCGCGGCATATCCGGAAAGGGGACCGGTGGGCTTTCTGTGTTTGCCGTGCCCACAAAGCAATCCCGAAGTCGCCGCTCCCCAGTCAATCATTCGGGCGACGGTAACAACAGAAGGAAACGAAAGCCTTGCAAACGCCATTCTTACAGCCGCAGTACAAATTGTTGAGGTGGTCGAGAAGAAGGATACCACCGTAAAGCTGAATGATAAGGTATTGGCAAAGTCTACAAACAAAGTAAATGCAAGCCGAGGCTATAACCTTGGCCTGCAATCCACATGAGAAACGCCCGGCTTTTGCCGGGCACTTTTATTTTATTAGCTCTGGCTTTGTTTTGGGAATTAAATCAGAGCAATCTTTTTCCAAATTGGCATTTACTTTGTCTTCTAACCCTAACTCAGTCCAATAAATTTTTTTACCATCTGCGCTCTGAATCGAGTTTAGAGTGTATTCATAACCATTTAAATCCGAATCAGCATCATCGCTCATTGAAATTTCATCGGTTTTCCTGACGTACCCTTTTGCTACAAAATTGTGCTTTCCAACAGTGAATGAGCAATCGGCCGCCTTTGATGGATCGCTTTTGTTCGGATAATACTTTGCATTTTCTGTACTGGGTATGATTCCGCTTTCAACAAATATTTCGTATACCTTGCTTGGTATTTTTGTCTCCTTGCCACAGTTCTTGGTGTTGCAATATTCTTGTATATGTTCTTCGGGAGATTTAGAATTGATAACGGGTTTGCTACTTGGTTCGGGGTTACTGGACGCATTGCTTTCCGCAGAGAGCTGTACTTCACCGTAAGCGGTTTCGCTGCATCCCGCAGCCGAGACCACCAGCATCAGCGCCAAAATCCCGGCAACCAATTTTTTCATAAAATTTCCCTCCTTTTCCTTATATTATCATCACGAATTCAAATGTCAATATGAGAAATGCCCGGCAAAAAGCCGGGCGCTCTTTTATCCAAATGCTTCATCAGCATATGCAGTGTCTATTTCACTGTCTCCTGAATAATGGAACAGCGATTTTGGAGATTTCAACACTCCACTTTTGATTTCCAATGGAGCGGTTTCCAACCTTATATCTCCGTTTTTCAAAAGGTAAAACGTGCATAGTCTGTATCCGCTTCTTCCGACAACATCGGAAAGGCTTTCGATTGTTTTTCTAAAAGCAGAAACATCTTCCTTTGGAGTATCTTTGTCAAACTGCAATGCAATAAGCAGTGTTGATTTTAGCATTGAAGATTCATAAATACTATATTTATTTGTGAAACTGGAAATACTTTTTGCTAAATCATCTTTTTCATAAAGCTTCGCTTTTTGAAAATCTGATTCCCGTTCTGTCAGATTATCTGTGTTTACAATCTGAATTGGCTTGGAAGATGATGAACTAACGGCTGGTTCCGAAGAGATATAATCAAAGTCTCCATGTGGGGTTTTGTCAGCCCCACACCCCGCAACCGAGGCCGCCAGAAGCAGCGCCAAAATCCCGGCAACCATTTTTTTCATAGAGTTCCCCTCCTTTTCCTTATATTATCACCACGAATTCAAATGTCAATTTACTGCGGAGCTGAAATTATTTTCTAACTTTCTTTTTCTATACTTTTCGATGTGTTTCAGCTTTCGAAGCTATTTCTGTTTCAAATCCCACTCACTTGGTGGGCTGGAGCTGTTCGAACGCAGTTTTCTCCCGCGGTCTGGAATAAAACTTTAAAATCCCCAAAAAGCCAATTTATAAGGACAAAACTACAGTTATAAAAACTCCCGAAGCAAAATTTACGCTTCGGGAGTTGTCTTAAACCGTCCCGGCAAAGCGGGCCTGTGGTTTTCGCCGTTCCCCATGCCGGGCCGAAACCGGCTCTGCCGGCGGCGACACGCCGCCTAAAGGTCGATGCGGATGCGGTATTTTTTCAGCCAGTAATTGATCTGCAGCAGGTAGGCCATCAGCTGCGGGCCGGCCATGAGCTGACCGAACCAGGGCTTGCCGTAATCCGACTTTGCGGCCAGCAGCTTTTCGGCGGCGCCTGGGTCAATCAGCGCGTGGAGGGGCTGCTGCCCGTCCTCCATCACTTTGGCCAGGCGCTCGCGGACGATGGCCTCGTAGCCGGGGTTGTGCGTCTTGGGGTAGGGGCTTTTGCGGCGCAGGCGGACGTCCTCCGGCAGCCACGGCTCCGCGGCGTCGCGCAGGAGGGATTTCGTGACGCCGTTGTGGCATTTGTACGCCCAGGGCGCGTTGAACACATACTCCACGATTCTGTGGTCGGCGTACGGCACGCGGACCTCCAGCCCGCTGGCCATGCTCATGCGGTCCTTGCGGTCCAGCAGGGTCGCCATGAACCAGTTGATGTTGAGGAAGGAGATTTCGCGGCGGCGCTTTTCGCGGGGGTCCTCGCCCTCCAGCACGGGCACTTCGGCGAGGGATTCCTCATACCGGCGGTTCACGTACTCGCCGACGTTCAGCGCGTCCGCGACCTCTGGCTTCAGCAGGCCGGTGCGCAGGGACAGGTCGGGCGACCAGGGGAAGCAGTGCCCCTCGAACGCCTCTTTTTTGTGGAACCACGGGTATCCGCCGAAAATCTCGTCGGCGCATTCTCCGCTCAGCGCCACGACATGGCGCTTCTTGACCCGGCTGCAGAAATAGAGCAGCGAGGAATCCACGTCCGCCATGCCGGGCAGGTCCTTCGCATCGACCGCGTCGTACAGCTTGTCGGCCTGCGTGACGTTGTCGCACTCCAGCCGCGTGTGGTCCGTGCGGCAGAACTGCGCCATCTTCTCCGCCCACGGGCGGTCGGCGTCCGGCTGGAATGCGGAGGGTTTGAAATAGCGCTCGTTGCCGACGAAGTCGAAGGAATAGGTGGCGAGCCTGCGGCCGGAGCCGCGGTACGCCGCCGCGGCCAGCGCGGTGATCACGCTGGAATCCAGCCCACCGGAAAGGAACGTGCAGAGCGGGACGTCCGAAACGAGCTGCCGGGTCACGGCGTCCTGCACCAGGTCGTGCACGTGCCTGACCGTGTCCTCGTAACTGTCGGGGTGCTCGTAGCTCTGCAGGCGGAAATAGCGGCCGCGGCGCAGACCGTCCCGGCTGAAAAGGGCATAGCAGCCGGGTCTGACCTCCGAAATGCCGCGGAAGACGCCGACCCCGGACGTCCTCGCCGGCCCGAGGCCGAACACCTCGCACAGGCCCTGGCGGTCCAGCACGGGGTCCACGCCGGGGTACTCGAACAGGGCCTTGATTTCGGACGCGAAGACGAGGCGGCCGTCCCGCAGCGTGTAGAACAGCGGCTTGACGCCGAAGCGGTCGCGGCAGAGGAAGCAGCAGCCGCGGCGCTCGTCGTCCACCGCGAACGCAAAGATGCCGTTCAGCTTCTCGGCGCAGGCCGGGCCGTACTGGATGTAGCATTTCAGGAGGACTTCCGTATCGCAGGAAGTTTCAAACAGATAGCCGGCGGCCTCCAGCTCCCGGCGCAGCTCCCCGCTGTTGTAGAGCTCCCCGTTGTAGACGACGGTGTAGCGGTACCCGCCGGCATAGGCCGTCATGGGCTGCCTGCCGCCCTTCGGGTCGATCACGCACAGCCTCTGATGCGCAAAGGCCGCGTGCCGCGAAAGAAAAATCCCGTTCTCGTCCGGCCCGCGGTGCTTCAGCGTATTCCCCATCTTCCGCACAAGGCGCCCGAGCGCCGGCGCCTCCTCGGTAAAGTCGTCACCATAATCACAGAACCCGGCAATTCCACACATGAAACAATCCCTCCTGAAAACTCTTTGGCCCAATTTTCTTTTAACGCACTCGTTTTATAGTATGCCGTTTTTTCATTTCGGTTCCCGCGTCGCGGGCGGTGCCCGTTTCGGCCCGGCGCGGGGAATGGCAAAAACTGAAAGTTTAGTCTGCCGGGACAGGATAAGACAGCTCCCGGACGCATAATCTTTTGCTTCGGGAGTTTTTATCGCTGTAGTTTTGTCCT
>DHOB01000025.1:4862-6637 GCA_002409675.1 Ruminococcaceae bacterium UBA5401 | reverse complement strand
TTTTGTCCTTATAAATTGGCTTTCGGGGGATTTTAAAGTCTTTTCCCAGACCGTCCTCAGGCCGGGCACAGGCGAGAAAGACGCGGCGCGTCCGCCGCCTGCCGGCGGTTGACAAGCCTTGCGGTTTGCAATAGAATGAGATTGTTTTGGTTTTGTCTGAATGAAAACGAGGTGCGGTATGAGCAGGAATTCCGGCCGCCCATCCGGGCGCGACATTTACTCTTCCTCCCGGCGGTACTCAAGCGACCGGAGGAGGGGAGGCTACAACCCGAACGACATCGACCGCTACAATTACGTCGACCGTGACATCTACAGCAGCTCCCCGCGCCGGCGCAGGCCCGCCAGAAAGGGCGGCTGCCTCAAGCGGGCGCTGACCGTGCTTCTGGTGGCGGTGCTTCTGGCGGCGGGTGCGGGGCTGATTTATTTTCACGTGCTCGCCTCCCGGCTCAACCGCTCGGACAACGTGACCGGCCAGGACCTGGAAAGCTACGTGCAGCAGCCCTCCGACGCGCCCGCGTGGGACGTGAAATCGGACGGCGGCGTGATGAACATCCTGCTGCTCGGCGTCGACGAGAACAAGGACGGCACGGACGGGCGCTCCGACACCAACATCCTGCTCTCCATCGACCGCAACTCCAAGGACCTGCACCTCGTTTCGTTCCTGCGCGACACCTACCTCGAAATCCCGACCGTCGGGAAAAGCAAGCTCAACACGGCGTTCACCAAGGGCGGGGCCGCGCTGACCATGCAGACCCTCGAAAACAACTACCGGGTCAACATCGACAAATACGTCTCGGTCAATTTTGAGAACTTCGCCGCCGTGATCGACAAAATGGGCGGGCTGGACGTGAAGATGTCCCAATCCGCATGCAGGCAGGAAAACAAAAACATGGGCAGCCACCTGAAACCCGGCGTCAACCACCTGAACGGGCGCCTGTGCCTGTATTACGCCCGCATCCGCGACGCGAGCGACGATTACGGCGTCAACGATTTCGGCCGCGCGGGGCGGCAGCGGCAGGTGATAGAGCTGATGATTCAGAAAATGAAGTCCCTGAACCCCATCGAGTCCAACAAAATTCTCTACGACTATCTTCCCTACGTCAAGACGAACCTGAACGACGGCGAGCTGCTGTACCTCGCGTCCATCACCGCGTCCGTTTCCGGCTACGACGTGAAGTCCCTCCAGATGCCCGCCGACAACGCCTACAAAGACGAGAAAAAGAGCGTCGGGGAAGTCCTCGTGCCGGACCTCGAGAAAAACTGCGCCCTGCTCCGCGAATTTCTGTATCCGAACGGTTAGCCCGGACGCGGGCGGCTTCCGACAATCTCCCGAAAGGTGTGAAAACGCCTTCGGGAGTTTTTTTGCGGCGTTCACGGGAGTTTGTCTTTGGCTGTCCCGGCAAAGCGGGCTTTGAATTTTTGCTGTGTTCCGCGCCGGGCCGAAACCGGCTCTGCCGGCGGGCCGGCGGGAACGGCGGCACGCCGCCGGAGAACAAATTTAGAGGCAGCACCATAGATTAGCCTGATGAAAATTGCAGCGAAGCAATATGCTGCAGAAGCGTCAGGAGGGAACCTATGGGACTGTCGGAGAAATCGACCGGAACCGGAGTTTTGAGCTGCTGCGGCAGCGGGATTCTGAAAGTGGAAAAGGACGCGGAGGACGACAGGGTCGTCGCCCTGGCGGGGAACCCGAACGTGGGGAAAAGCACGGTGTTCAACGGCCTGACCGGGATGAACCAGCACACCGGCAACTGGCCCGGCAAGACCGTGGCCTG
>DHOB01000025.1:677-4613 GCA_002409675.1 Ruminococcaceae bacterium UBA5401 | reverse complement strand
GAGGAAATCGCCCGCGACTTCATCTGCTTCGGGGAGCCGGACGCCGCGGTCGTCGTCGCGGACGCCACCTGCCTGGAGCGGAACCTCAACCTGGTGCTGCAGGTGATGGAAATCCGCGGGAAGACCGTGCTGTGCGTGAACCTGCTGGACGAGGCGAAAAAGAAGGGGATTCAAATCGACCTGGGCGCGCTTTCGCAGAAGCTCGGCATCCCCGTGGTCGGCACCAGCGCGCGCAGCGGAAAGGGGCTGAAGAGCCTGACGGCCGCGGTCGCCGCCGTGTGCGGCGGAAAAGCCGGCCTTCACCCCTACCGCATCACGTACCGCAGAGAGATTGAGGACGCGGTCGCGCTGCTCCAGCCGGCGGTCGAAGCCGCGCTGGGCGGAAAGCTGAACGCCCGGTGGGTCGCGCTGAAGCTGCTGGACGGCGACAGGAGCCTGATGAAGTCGCTCAAACGCTACCTGGGCTTCGACCCGGCACAGCGGGGGGACGTTTCGGCGCGCCTCGCGCAGGCGAGGGAATCGCTGGCAAAGGCCGGAATCCCGCCGGAATCCTTCCGGGACGAAGTCGTGACCGCCATCGTCAGGGCCGGCGAGGCCCTCGCGCGGGAAACCGTCGTCTGCAAAAAGAAAGGGTACGCCGAGCGCGACCGGAAAATCGACCGGATTCTGACCTCGAAGGCCACCGGCATCCCGATTATGATCCTGCTGCTGATGGGGATCCTCTGGATCACCATCGTCGGGGCCAACGCGCCGTCCGACCTGCTGGCGCAGGGCCTTTCCCGGCTGGGGGAGCTGCTGGCGGGGCTTCTGCGGAAAGCCTGCGCGCCCGCGTGGCTCTCCGGCCTGCTGATGGACGGCGTCTACCGCACCCTGGCATGGGTCGTGGCCGTGATGCTGCCGCCGATGGCCATCTTCTTCCCGCTGTTCACGCTGCTGGAAGATTTGGGGTACCTGCCGCGCGTCGCGTTCAACCTGGATAACTTCTTCCGCAGGGCGGGCGCGCACGGCAAGCAGTCGCTCACCATGTGCATGGGCTTCGGCTGCAACGCCTGCGGCGTGATCGGCTGCCGCATCATCGATTCGCCGCGCGAGAGGCTGATCGCCATCCTGACCAACAACTTCGTCCCCTGCAACGGGCGCTTCCCGACCCTCATCGCCGTCATCACGATGTTTTTCGCCGCCACCGTGGCGGCGCCGTTCCGGTCCGTCGTCTCCGCCCTGATGCTCACGGCGGTCATCGTGCTGGGGGTCGGCCTGACCATGCTGATTTCAAAGCTGCTGTCGAAGACGGTCCTCAGGGGCGTCCCGTCCTCCTTCAATCTGGAGCTTCCGCCGTACCGCCGGCCGCAGATCGGCAAGGTCATCGTGCGCTCCATCCTCGACCGCACGCTGTTCGTCCTGCGGCGCGCCGCCGCCGTCGCCGCGCCGGCGGGGGCGGTCCTCTGGCTGCTCGCCAACCTCCGGCCGGGGGGCGTGAGCCTGCTGGCGCGGTGCGCCGCGTTCCTCGACCCGCTCGCGCGGCTCCTGGGGATGGACGGGTACATCCTGACGGCGTTCATCCTCGGCTTCCCCGCGAACGAAATCGTCGTGCCCATCATCATCATGAGCTATATGGCGGCGGGCGCCCTGACCGGCTACGGGAGCCTCGCCCAGCTGCACGCCCTGTTTCTGAGCCACGGCTGGACCCCGCTGACCGCCGTGTGCGTGATGCTCTTTTCGCTGCTGCACTGGCCCTGCGGCACCACCTGCCTGACCATCCGCAAAGAGACGCAGAGCGCCAAATGGACCCTGCTGGCCTTCGTTCTGCCCACCGCCGTGGGAATGGCGGCGTGCTTTCTGGTCACCGCAGCGGCCCGCCTGCTCGGGTAGCGCGGCAGCCGGTCGGCGAAAAGAATTCCCCGCCTGCGGAGGATGCGATTCCGCGGACGGGGAATTTTCACGCTGTTTTTCAGCCCTGAAGCTGGGATTTCACCTGCTGGATCTGCTGGCTGTCGGCCTGTTCCGCCGGCTTGTAGTAGCCCTTGGACTGCGCGATTTTAAAAAGCTCGTACTGGGAATTTTCGCAGTTGTTGCGGATCTGCTGGACCGCGGACCGAAGCTGCTGGTTCTGGCACTCCGAAATCATGTTGGCGTAAAAGGTCAGGTCGCTTTTCTCCGCAGAGAGAATATCGTTCACCATCGTTTTTTCCTGCATTTTTTCACCCCTCCTTTACTGTAAAAAGTTCATCAGCTGCTGCTTGGTGCTCTTCGCGCCCTGCAGGGATTTTTCAAAATAGGCTTTCACCTGCGGGTCGGTCGCCTGCTGCGCGTAGGTCTGCAGCTTTTCGCAGGCCGTGTCGTGCGCGCCCACCAGGTGCCTGAGGTTCTGCAGCTCCATCTGGTTCAACTGGGTCATGATTCATCATCCTTTCTTTGTTTTTATAGAATTTAGTATTTCATTTCCAGTGCCGATTATGCGGAATCCGTCGGAAAGCATAAAATTTCAGCCGGAAAGGGCCTTCCTTTCTCTTCCTGAAAGTGCCGGAAACGCAGGAAAAATCAGGCGCGGAAATCCTATAATAAAAGGGAATTCCGTTTTTTCTTCCATTCGCCGTTCAAACACGCCAACGTCACTCCAGAAAAGAGGATTCGGAATGAAAAAAATCCGGCTGAAACGCAAGCTGATGCTCAAGGGAAAGCTGGTGCTGTTCGTCGGGGCGCTGGTCGCCGCGCTGCTGCTGATAGAGACGGCTTTCTCCTACGTCAGCCTCTCAAGGGCCTATAACGAAGCGGTGTCCGTCGCGCGCAGCGGGTTCGACTCCATAGTCAGGTCGCAGATGGAAAGCATGCTCAGCCTGCTGCAGGACAATTACAAAAAGCTCGAAAACCACCAGATGACGGAGCAGGAAGCGCTGGACAACGCCAAGCGGATCATCCGGAACACCCGCTACAACGGGACGAACGGCTATTTTGAGGCCGACTTCGCCGACGGGACCTGCGTGGCCCACATAAACCCGAAGCTGGAAGGGCAGCAGCGGCTGGAGGTCAAGGACCCGTCCGGGAATTTCTATATCAAAAACATCATCGCCGCCGGGAACCATTCCGGCGGCGGTTTTACTCAATACTACTTTGAAAAGCCGGGGAAGAGCGGCGCGGTCCTCAAACGCTCCTACACGGCGAAATTCATCCCCTACAACTGGTACATCACGACCGGCGTCTATGAGGACGACGTCGAGCGCATGGTGCAGACCTACAGCCGGCAGAAAAACCTGGCGCTGGCGTGGCTCCTCGGCGTCAGCGCCGCCGTCGCCGTGCTCGCCGTGCTCTACGTGGTGTGGTTTTCAAACTCCATCTCCGCCAACCTGAAAAAAGTCACCGGGCGGCTCGGCCTCCTCGCGGAAGGGGACCTGCACACGCCGGTGCCGGACGTCCGCTCCGGCGACGAGACGGGCGTCCTGGCGCAGGCGACCGCCCAGACGCTGCGCAACCTGCACGGGATGACGGCCGACATCACCGGCCACCTCACGCGGATGTCCGAAGGCGACCTGAGCTTCGGCGCGGTCCGCGAATACAAAGGGGACCTGGCCCCCATCCGCGGGTCCATCCTCCGCATCCTCCGGTCCATGAACCGCACGTTCGCCGCGTTCCGGAATTCCGCCGGGCAGGTGGCCGCCAGCGCCGGCCACGTCTCCGGCGCCGCGCAGGCCCTCGCCGAGGGCGCCACGGAACAGGCCGGCTCCATCGAAGAGCTGTCCCAGACCATCTCCGACATCTCCGGCCAGGTCCGCCGCAACGCCGCCAAGGCGACGCAGGCCCGGGAACTGGCCGCAAAGGCCGGCGACGAGATTGAGAACGGCAACCGGCAGATGGACCGCATGACCCGCGCCATGGAAGACATCAACGGCTCGGCATCCGAAATCTCCAAAATCATTAAGGTGATCGACGGCATCGCCTTCC
>DHOB01000025.1:0-525 GCA_002409675.1 Ruminococcaceae bacterium UBA5401 | reverse complement strand
TTCCAGACCAACATCCTGGCGCTCAACGCCGCGGTGGAGGCCGCGAGGGCCGGGGACGCCGGCAAGGGGTTCACCGTGGTGGCGGAAGAAGTGCGCAGCCTGGCCGCAAAGAGCGCCGAGGCCGCGAAAAACACGGCGGCGCTGATTGAAACCGCCGTGGCCAAGGCGGCGGAAGGGAAAAAGGACGCGGACTCCACGGCGCGCTCGCTCCGGGAAATCCAGAAGAGCGTGGAGGACGTCTCTTCCCTGCTGCATGAAATCGACCTCGCCTCCACCCGGCAGGCGAACGCCGTCGCGCAGGTGACGGAAGGCATCGGGCAGATTTCCGCGGTCGTTCAGAACAACTCCGCGACCGCCGAGGAAAGCGCCGCCCTGAGCCGGGAGCTCTCCGCGCACGCCGCCGCGCTGCAGAGCGAAATCGGCCGCTTCAGGCTTTCGCAGGCCGGCAAAGACGATTCCGACCCGCCGGTACGCTGCCAGCCATAAAGACGGACGGCCGGGAAAATCAGGAACGCACGGGAGGGG
>DHOB01000001.1:3690-4258 GCA_002409675.1 Ruminococcaceae bacterium UBA5401 | reverse complement strand
CGCCGGCGGCTCAGGCTGCCCCGACCGCGCCGATTACGGACGCCACGCAGCCCCCACCCATGACGATGCAGGGCACCGAATACCTGAACGGCTTTCTCCGGACGCAGATCGGCAAGCAGGTGCTGGTGCAGTTTCTGCTCGGCTCGAACACCTTTGTCGACAAATCGGGCCGGCTGCTCGACGTCGGCGCCAACTATATCCTGCTGCAGCTGGCCAATTCCGACGACCTGCTGGTCTGCGACTTTTTCAATATCCGCTTCGTCACCGTCTATCAGTGACTGACCCGCCCCCGGCGCGGGTTGCCACGGGCCGTCCCCTGTGATACAATCAGATCCGGAGAAAATTCCGGAAGAGGGGCGGCTATGGAGGAGAAAATCGGCGGCATGGTTCTGCACCGCAGGCGCGGGGTCGAGTTTCTGACATTTCCGGCGCTGGAGGTGCCGTTTGCGCGGCACGCGTTCTCCACGCGCGCCGGCGGGGTCAGCCGGGGCCCGTTCGCTTCGATGAACCTCGCGTTCGGCCGGGGAGACCCCGACGAAAACGTGCGGGAAAATTACCGGCGGTTCTG
>DHOB01000001.1:2092-3445 GCA_002409675.1 Ruminococcaceae bacterium UBA5401 | reverse complement strand
ATCTTTGAGCCGCAGCGCATGAAGAGCGTGGACGGCCTGGTGACCGATTCGCCGGGCGTCACGCTTGTGATTCATACGGCGGACTGCGTGCCGGTCTTTCTGATAGACCCGGAGCACCGGGCCGTCGGCCTTACGCACGCCGGGTGGCGGGGCACGGCGGCGCGCATCGGCGCCGCGGCGGTGGCCGCCATGGCGCGGGAGTTCGGCACCAGGCCGGGCGCCCTGCTCGCGGGCATCGGCCCTTCGATCGGCCCCTGCTGCTTCGAGGTGGACCGCCCCGTGCGCGACGTGTTCGCGGGCCTGACGGATTTGGACCCGAAAGGATTCATCCGGGACGACGGCGGGGGCAAATACCACATCGACCTGTGGGAGTCGAACCGCCGCATCCTGATGCGGGCCGGCGTGCCGGAAAGCTCAATCGCCGTGGCCGGCATATGCACCCGGTGCCACGCGGACCGGCTGTTTTCGCACCGTGCTTCCGGCGGAAGGCGCGGCGGCCTCGCCGCGTTCCTCGGCATCGGGGAGGGCGCGGGAGCATGACCCTCGAACACTGCAATCTGTGCCCCCGCCGGTGCGGTGCCCGGCGGGAGGCGCGCTCCGGCGGCGGGTTCTGCGGCATGGGCGCCGACACCGTCGTGGCCCGCGCGGCGCTGCATTTCTGGGAGGAGCCCTGCATCAGCGGGAAGCGCGGCAGCGGCGCGGTGTTTTTCACCGGCTGCAGCCTGCAGTGCGCCTATTGCCAGAACTATTCCATCAGCGCGGAGCGGAAGACCGGCCGCGCGGTCTCGCCGGAAGAACTGGCGGCGATTTTCCGCCGGCTGGCGGAGCAGGGCGCGCACAACATCAACCTCGTCACGCCCACGCACTTTGTGCCGGCCGTTCTGCGCGCACTCTCGCTCTGGAAGCCGACCGTGCCCGTCGTCTACAACTGCGGCGGGTACGAGAGCCTTTCGACCCTGAAGATGCTCGAAGGGCATGTGGACATCTACCTGCCGGACATGAAATATGCGGACGGCGCGCTGGCGGGCGCGCTTTCCGGCGCGCCGGACTATGTGGAGACGGCGCGGGCGGCGGTACTGGAGATGGCCCGCCAGACCGGCCCGGCCGTCTATGGCGCCGACGGCGTGATGCGGCGCGGGACCCTCGTGCGCCACCTGATTCTGCCGGGGCACACGCGCAATTCCCTCGCGGTGCTGGACTGGCTGGCGGCAAACCTGCCGCCGGGCGTGCCGGTCAGCCTGATGGCCCAGTACGTGCCGTGCGGCAGGGCGGCCGAGTTCCCGGGCCTCGGCCGGCGCGTCACGGCGCGGGAATACGCGAAGGTGCAGGACCGGCTCTTCGCCCTGAACCTCG
>DHOB01000001.1:0-1795 GCA_002409675.1 Ruminococcaceae bacterium UBA5401 | reverse complement strand
TTTCACCGGGCGGGCCCGCTCAGGGGCGCCGCTCCGCTTTTCGGATGGCTTTTTCGGCGATGCGCTGCAGCGCCGGCATCAGGCACGTCGCCAGAAACAGCGTCGGGACCAGCACGAAGAGCATCGGCAGCGTGAGGGGCGTGATTTCAAAAAGCGACGGGAAAAAGACCAGCGCGAGCACGAAAAGGGCGCACATCAGCGAAAACAGGACCGTGTGCCCCGCGCGGAACGGCCAGCATACCCGGAACAGGACCAGCAGGCCGGTGTAACCGGTCACAAGAACCGCGAGGGTGGAGATCTCCGGGTCCGGCAGGCCCAGGAACAGCGAGAGCGCCGACACGACGGCGATGTTGAGCGACATGGTCAGCGCGCCCGGCAGGGCCTTGCCCAGCACGTTGACGATGAACCTGCCGTGCAGGCGCTCGCGGTTCGGCTCCAGCCCGAGGAAAAACGACGGGATGCCGATGGTCGCGGCGTTGATCAGCGTAAACTGGATGGGCTGGAACGGGTAGTTGCAGTCCGAGAAAATGAACAGCACGGCGATGATGGCGGAAAAAATTGCCTTGACGAGGAAAAGCGTGGAAGAGCGCTGCAGGTTGTTGATGCAGCGCCGGCCCTCGGCCACAATCGCGGGCATGCTCGCAAAGTCGGAGTTGAGCAGCACAATCTGCGAGACCGTGCGCGCGGCGTCGCTGCCCGAGGCCATGGCGATGCTGCAGTCGCTTTCCCGCAGGGCGGGCACGTCGTTCACACCGTCGCCCGTCATGGCGACGGTGTGTTTTTTCTGCTTCAGGGCCTTGACGAGGCCCAGCTTCTGCTTCGGCGTGACGCGCCCGAACACCGTGTATTTTTCGGCGGCGGCCCGCAGGTCCTCGTCGCTTTTCAGGCGCGTGGCGTCGATGTACCGGCCGGCGTTTTTCAGGCCTGCCTTTTTGGCGATGTTGGCGACGGTCGCCGGGCTGTCGCCGGAGATGACCTTGAGCTCCACGCCCTGGTCGCTGAAAAACTCCAGCGTGCGGCGGGCGTTTTTGCGGATGCGGTCGCTCAGCAGGACCAGCAGCAGCGGCGTGACCTCGGAGGGGTCGACGCCGTCCGCAGAAATCCGCTCCGCCGAGCACAGCAGCAGGACCCGCTGCCCGCGCTTGGCGTATTTTTCGGCGAGCGGGCGGATCTCGTCGAAGCGGTCCTTCAGGATGAACTCGCCCGCGCCGAGGATGAAGCCGCCGGCCGCCTCAAAATGGGCGGCGCTCCATTTGCGCGCGGAGGAGAATGGGACCACCTGGTCGCACTTCCACGCGGGCGCGTTTGGAAAAGCCCCGCGGATCGCGTTCATGGTGGGGGTGCCGTCGTTCAGGGCCGCCGCCATCGCGGCGAGGATCTCCTCCGCCTTCTGCTTTTCGACATTGCCCAGCGGCACGAGCGCGTCCGCCTGCATGGTCCCTTCCGTGATGGTCCCGGTCTTGTCGAGGCAGAGCGTGTCCACCCGCGCGAGCGTCTCGATGGAGTACAGCTCCTGCACGAGAGCGCTGCGCCGCGAAAGGCGCAGGACCCCCACCGCGAGGACCACGCTGCTCAGCAGGACCAGCCCCTCCGGTATCATGCCGATCAGTGCGGCCACGGTGCTGACGACGGCGTCCTGCAGGGGCTGGTCCGACATCGCGATCTGCTTGTAGAACAGCAGGCCGCCGATGGGGATGATGGCGAACCCGATGAATTTGATGATGCGGTTGGTCCAGGTCAGGATTTCGGAATTCGGCTTCTTGATGTATTTGGCGCTGGCGGTGATTTTCTGCGC
>DHOB01000040.1 GCA_002409675.1 Ruminococcaceae bacterium UBA5401 | reverse complement strand
AGGTAGAACGTGTACGAGCCGATAAAATTCGCGCCGAGGTCGGTCGTGGGGCTCCAGCCCCAGTTGCCGCTGCGCACGGCGTCGTGGCACATCTGGTAGAAGGGGACCTGCTGCACATTGAAGTCCCCGTAAAACAGAAAATAGCCGTTGTCGAAAAGGATGAACGGCAGAAAGAACAGAAGCGACAGAATCAGGCCGGAGAACAGGGCCTTCCTGTAATACCGCAGCTCCCCGCCGCCCTGAAGATTTTCCAACCGCGTCACCGCGCCGCCCCCCTGTCGGTTTCACCGATTTAATCCTTGTTATTATACCATACAGTTTTGGACAAGTTTTGTCCAAACGATGTCTTTTTTGTTTTTGCCCCCTTGCATTTGCTGGGGAAAACGGTATGATGAAAAGGATGAAAAAGAAAGGGGAACCGCGATGTACCATTTTTTCGCCATGCTCTCCCGCATGAAAAACGTGAACCGCTGGGGCCTGATGCGCAACACCCGGCGCGAGAACCTGTGCGAGCACAGCTTTGAGACGGCGGTCATCGCCCACGCCCTCGCGGTTCTGCGCAACGCCCGCTTCGGCGGGCACGCGGACGCCCAGCGCGCCGCCGTGCTGGCGCTGTTCCACGACGCGACCGAAATCGTGACCGGCGACATGCCCACGCCCGTCAAGTACTTCAACCCCGAAATCCGCTCCGCTTACCGCGGCGTGGAGGCCGTGGCCCGCAGCCGGCTGCTGAACCTGCTGCCCGCCGACCTGCGGCCGGTCTACCGCCCCCTGCTCGGGGAGCCGGAGGAGCCGGACCGGGACCTGCTCCCGCTGGTCAAGGCGGCGGACAAGCTCTCCGGCCTTATCAAATGCGTGGAGGAGAAGCGCATGGGCAACCGCGAATTTGCAAGCGCGGAGGCTTCCCTGCGCAAAGCCGTGGAAGAGATGCACCTGCCGGAGGCGGACTGCTTTTTGCGGGAATTCCTGCCCTCCTACAGCCTGACGCTGGACCAGCAGGGACGGTGATAGGCGCTT
Source organism: Ruminococcaceae bacterium UBA5401 (assembly GCA_002409675.1). Lineage (GTDB taxonomy): Bacteria > Bacillota > Clostridia > Oscillospirales > Acutalibacteraceae > Thermocaproicibacter. The sequence continues at coordinate 3,887 of DHOB01000040.1, read as the reverse complement.
TCCGCTCGGTTGAAACGGGCGTATGTTCATGCTATAATGAACCTTATGTAAATGAGAAATGCAGACAAAGGGGATTTGGGGAACATGATACGTGTCAATCGGTACCGCACGCGCCTGTGCGGCGAAATCGGTGAGCGGGACATCGGGAAAGAAGTCCGCGTCGCGGGCTGGGTCGAAAACATCCGCGACCACGGCGGCGTCCAGTTTCTTGACCTGCGGGACCAGTACGGCGTGGTGCAGATCGTCGTCCACAGCGAAGAGATGCTGAAACAGGTCAGCCGCGAATGCACGCTGACGGCGAAGGGGAAGGTCGTCCTGCGGGACGCGGACACCGTCAACCCCAAAATTCCGACCGGCACGGTCGAAATCCGCGTGGAAGAGCTCACCGTGCTCGGCCCGGTCCTCGCCCCCCTGCCGTTTGAGGTCGCCGCTTCCCGCGAGACGAAGGAAGACGTCCGCCTGCGGTACCGCTACCTCGACCTGCGAAACCCCAAAGTCCACCGGAACATCGTGCTGCGTTCCCGGTTGATTTCTTTTCTGCGGCGGAAGATGACGGAGCTCGGCTTTCTGGAGATCCAGACCCCGATCCTCTCCGCCTCTTCGCCGGAGGGCGCGCGCGACTACCTGATCCCCAGCCGCCGGCACCCGGGCAAATTCTATGCGCTGCCGCAGGCGCCGCAGATCTTCAAGCAGCTTCTGATGGTCTCCGGGTTTGACCGGTACTTTCAGATTGCGCCGTGCTTCCGCGACGAGGACGCCCGCGCCGACCGCTCCCCCGGCGAGTTTTACCAGCTCGATTTCGAGATGGCCTTCGCCACGCAGGAGGACGTGTTCGCCGTGGCGGAGGAGGTGCTGGGCGAGACCTTCGCCAGGTTTTCGGATAAGGCCGTCTCGCCGGCGCCGTTCCGCCGCATCCCTTACGCGCAGGCCATGCTGGAATACGGCACGGATAAGCCGGACCTGCGCAACCCGCTGAGGATTCTCGACGTGACCGACCTTTTCGAGGGCACCTCATTCGCTCCCTTCCGCGGCAAGACCGTGCGCGCCGTCAACGTGCCGGGTTGCGCCGCCCGGCCGCGCAGCTTTTTCGAGGGCATGCTGCAGTTCGCCGAAGGCATCGGCATGAAGGGGCTGGGCTACATCAAGGTCGCACCCGACGGCGAGTACCAGGGGCCCATCAACAAATATCTGCCGGACGAGCGCCGCGACGAGCTGACCCGGCGCGCCGGGATGAAGCCCGGCTGCGTGCTGTTCTTCATCGCCGACGAGGCCGACGCCGCCCCCAGGCTCGCCGGGCAGATCCGCGAGGAACTCGGCAGGCGGCTGAATTTGATAGACCCGAACCGCTTCGAGCTGTGTTTCATCGTCGATTTCCCGATGTTCGAGCCGGACGAGGAGACGGGGAAAATCGGCTTCACCCACAACCCGTTCTCCATGCCACAGGGCGGGATGGAAGCCCTGCGGAGCAAACGGCCGGAAGACGTGCTCGCCTACCAGTACGACGTGGTGTGCAACGGGGTGGAGCTTTCTTCCGGGGCGGTGCGCAATCACCGCGTCGACATCATGGAAAAGGCGTTTGAAATCGCCGGATATTCCAGAGAGACGCTCCGGACCAAATTCACGTCGCTCTACCACGCCTTTCAGTACGGGGCGCCGCCGCACGCGGGCATGGCCCCCGGCGTCGACCGCATGCTGATGCTGCTGACCGGCGAGGAGAACATCCGCGAGGTCGTCGCGTTCCCGATGAACTCCAACGCGCAGGACCTGATGATGGGCTCGCCGGGCGAAGTGACCGAGCAGCAGCTCCGCGAAGTGCACATCAGACTGAGAAAATAACCGGATGCAGGGAGGCGCCCGATGGTTACCAAGCAGGATATTCTGAAGATTGCGGAGCTCGCCAAGCTCTATGTCGGTCCGGAGGAGCTGGACGGCCTGACGGACGAGCTGAACAAGATGATCCGCTTTGCCGACGAGGTGGCGACCGCGTCGGCGGGCGAAACCTCTTTCAACACTGTCAACGGCCTTGAGAACGTGTTCCGGGAAGACGCGCCCCGGCCGTGCTCCGGCCGCGAAGAAATCTTAAAGAACGCCGGCAGCACCGAGGACGGCTTTTTCCTCGTCCGGCGCCGCAGATAGGAGGGAGCGGATGGAAACGCACGGAACCGTCGCGCGGCTGCACGGGATGCTGGAATCCCGCGTCATCAGCTGCACGGAACTGACGAAAGCCTATCTGGACGCCGTCGGGCGCGACAACGCGGCCCTCAACGCCTATGTGAAGGCCACGCCGGAGGCCGCGCTCGAAACGGCGCGCCGCGTGGACGAAAAAATCGCCGCGGGGCAGCCGCTCGCCCCGCTGGAGGGCATCCCGATGACGCTGAAGGACAACATCAGCACGAAGGGCATCGAGACGACCTGCTGCTCCAGAATGCTGCGGGGCTATGTGCCGATTTACGACGCGACGGTCTGGAAGGTCTTAAAAGGGCAGAACGCCGTCCTGCTGGGGAAGACCAACATGGACGAGTTCGCCATGGGCTCGACATGCGAGAACTCCTGCTTCGGCGGCGCGGGGAACCCCCGCGACCCCGGCCGGGTGGCGGGGGGCAGCAGCGGCGGCGTCGCCGCCGCCGTGGCGGGGAACCTCGCCGCCTACGGCCTCGGCTCCGACACGGGCGGCTCCATCCGCGAGCCCGCGAGCTTTTGCGGCGCGGTGGGGTTCAAGCCGACCTACGGCGCCGTCTCGCGCTACGGGCTGGTGGCCTTCGCCTCCAGCTTCGACCAGATCGGCCCCATCGCGCAGAGCGTGGAGGACGCGGCGCTGGTCTACGACGCCGTCGCCCGGCGCGACCCGATGGACCCGACCAGCAGCGGGAGCCGCGGGGCGGTTTCGCCCGCCCTCGGCAAAAACGTCCGCGGGCTGAAAATCGGCGTCCCGAAGGAATATTTCGACGGAATCCGAAGCGACGTGGCGCAGGCCCTGCAAAAAGCGGCGGGCCTGTGGCGGAGCCTAGGCGCCGAATTCGTCGAGCTGAGCATGCCCTCCGTCAGGCTCGGCCTGCCGATTTACTACATCCTCGCCTGCGCGGAGGCTTCCTCCAACCTCGGCCGGTACGACGGCATCCGCTACGGGTACTGCACGCCGCATTACGCCGACCGCGACGAGATGGTCTGCAGGACGCGCAGCGAAGGCTTCGGCCCCGAGGTCAAGCGGCGCATCCTGCTGGGCACCTATGTGCTGAGCGCCGGCTACTACGACGCCTACTACAAAAAGGCGCAGAACCTGCGCGGGGCGGTCGTGCGCGCCTTCGACCGGGCCTTCGGGGAATGCGACCTGATGATGACGCCCACCGTGCCGGTCACGGCGTTCAAAAAGGGCCGCAAAACGACGGACCCGGTTGAGAACTACCAGACGGATATCTGCACCGTACCGGTCAACATCGCCGGCCTGCCGGCCGTCAGCCTGCCCTGCGGCGCGGGGCGGGACGGCATGCCCGTCGGCATGCAGCTCATCGGGCCGCGGTTCTCGGAGACCGCCCTGCTGAACGCCGCTTTCCGGTACGAGCAGGCGGCCGGGGAAGCCCCGTACCGGGTGGACGGAATGGGGGTCAGGCTGTGAAATACGAGCTGGTCTGCGGGCTGGAGACCCATGTGGAGCTCGCGACGAAAACGAAGATTTTCTGCTCCTGCCCGAACGTGTTCGGCGGCGAACCGAACACGCACTGCTGCCCGGTCTGCATTGGCCTGCCGGGCACCCTGCCCACGCTGAACCGCACCGCGGTGGAGTACGCCGTGATGGCCGGCCTGGCCACGAACTGCAAAATCTGCCCGGTCTCTAAAATGGACCGCAAGAACTATGTGTACCCCGACCTGCCCAAGGCGTACCAGATTTC
>DHOB01000005.1:3216-6406 GCA_002409675.1 Ruminococcaceae bacterium UBA5401 | reverse complement strand
GAGGCCGCCGCGCAGGGCTTTGTCGCCGGCGTGAACGCGGCCCTCAAAATCAGGGGGCGCGCGCCGATGATTCTGGACCGCGCGGGCAGCTATATCGGCACGCTGGTCGATGACCTGATTACCAAGGGCACGAAGGAGCCTTACCGCATGATGACCTCGCGCAGCGAGTACCGCCTCGTCCTCCGGCAGGACAACGCCGACGAGCGCCTCACGCCGATCGGCCGCCGCATCGGCCTGATTTCGGACGAGCGGTGGGCGCGCTTCCAGCACAAGGAGGCGCAGAAGCGCGCGGAGCTTTCCCGCGCGCGGCGCACGGTGTTTTCGCCGACGAAGGAGCTGAACCGCCTGCTTGTTTCACATGAAACAGCGCCGGTTTCCTCAGGCGTGACGCTGGCCGAGCTGCTCCGCCGCCCGCAGCTCGATTACCGCGCGCTCTCTCCCGCCGACCCGGACCGCCCCGCGTACCCCGGCGCGATTTTCGAGAATGTGGAGATAGAGCTGAAGTACGAGGGCTACATCCGCTGCCAGAAAGCGCAGATTGCCGAGATGCGCCGGCTCGAAAACCGCCGCCTGCCGCAGGACGCGGATTACACGAAAATCACCGGCCTGCGGAAAGAGGCGCAGGAGAAGCTGCAGGCCGTCCGGCCCGAGAGCGTGGGCCAGGCTTCGCGGATTTCGGGCGTGAGCCCGGCCGACATCTCCGTCCTGCTGATCTGGCTGAACCGGGAAGGCCGGGGCGAGGCCGTATGAGCGGCGCCGCGGAGCTTTTCGCCGGTCTTGCGGAGAAGGCCGGGCTGCCGCTTTCGCCCCGGCAGAAAGAGCAGTTCCGCATCTACGCGGAACTGCTCGCCGAGTGGAACCGGAAGATGAACCTCACCGCCATCCGCACGCCGGAAGGAATCGCGGAGAAACATTTCCTCGACAGCGCGCTGATTTTAAAGTTCTGCAGCCCGCCGAAGGGCGCGTCGGTCGTCGACGTCGGCACCGGGGCGGGGTTCCCGGGCGTGCCGCTCAAAATCCTGCGGCCGGACCTGCGCCTCACGCTGCTGGACAGCCTGAACAAGCGCCTCGTCTTTCTTTCCGCCCTGCTGGAGGCCCTCGGCCTGCCGGCGCAGACCGTGCACGCCCGCGCGGAAGAGGCTGCCCGGCGGAAAGAGCACCGGATGCGGTACGATTTCGTAACGGCCCGCGCGGTGGCGGCGATGCCCGTGCTGTGCGAGTACTGCCTGCCGTTCCTCGCACCGGGCGGTGTGTTCGCGGCCATGAAGGGCCCGGACGCCGCGGCGGAGCTTTCCCGCGCGCGCCGCGCGATCGGGCTGCTGGGGTGCTCTGTGCTGGGCGCGAAAACGTACTCCCTGCCCTCGGGCGACGGGCGCAGCCTGTTCCTGATTCGGCGCACCGGCCCGCTGCCGGCCGCCTACCCGCGGCACGGCTCCAAAATCGCCAGAAGTCCGTTATAAGCGGCGCCGGCAGAGCCGGCTTCAGCCCGCCGCAGGTCGCGCAGGGAACAGGAAGGCTTATTTTGGCGGGACAGGATAAGACAACTCCCGAAGAGAAGTTTCAACACTTCCTGCTTTCCCGGTGGAAAATCCCCGTGTATGGCAAGTGCTTTAAAAATAAAAGGACCATAAACGGAAAGGCTCCCGAAGCATGTGCTTCAGGAGCCTTTTGCGTCTGACAGCCGGCCTTTTCAGCGCGGGGCGCTTTTCAATTCCACGACATCCGCAGCCTTTTCCTGTTCGCCGCACAGTCGGCGGGATACAGGTTGATCAGCGTCTGGGTAAGGATTGTCAGGATAAAAATTCTAAAAGTAACGGGAGTCCCATATTTTTACAAAATATACCGGAAAGGGGTGCTATGCTTGTACTGAAAAGGACAGGCAGGGGGGCGGAAATCTTGCATCGCAGCGAAAAGAACAGGGTGGTCGAAATCGGGGCGGACAGAATCCGCCCGAATCCCGCGCAGCCGCGCCGGGTTTTCGACGAGGAAGAGCTGCGGAACCTCGCGCAGAGCATCCGGGTCAACGGGCTGATTCAGCCGCTCATCGTGCGCCGCACGGTGGACGGCTACGAGCTGGTGGCGGGCGAGCGCAGGCTGCGCGCCTGCCGGTTGGCGGGGATGCGCGAAGTGCCCTGCATCGTGCGCGAATGTTCCGCGGACGCGAGCGCCGCCATGGCCATGACGGAGAATCTGCAGCGCCGGGACCTGAACATGTTCGAGGAAGCCGAGGGAATCCGCAGGCTTCTCGAGCAATGGCACGTCACGCAGGAAGAGGCGGCCTACCGCCTGGGCAAAAGCCAGTCCGCCTTGGCGAACAAGCTGCGCCTGCTGCGCCTTTCGCCGGAAGAGCGCGAAAAAATCACCGCGGCGGGGCTCACCGAGCGCCACGCGCGCGCCGTTCTGCGCATCGACGACGCCGCACTCCGCCGCGCCGCGCTCAACACCATCATCCGGAAGCAGTACAACGTCCGCCAGACGGACGAGTACGTGCTGCGCCTGCTCGCCGGGGAATCCGCAAACAGCCAGAAAAAGACCTTTGTCGTCAAGGACGTCCGCATCTTTCTGAACACCATTTCCCACGCGGTGCAGACCATGCGCCAGAGCGGCATCAAGGCCCAGTCCCTCAAAAGCGAAACCGACGAGTATATCGAGTGCATCGTGCGCATCCCGAAAGCACGGGTCCACGCGGGTGGACGAAAACCCGCCTGAGTAAAATTACAAGTATTACTCCTATTTCCCTATATCATTTCCCGCAGAAGGGGCCGGATGTCCATCCGGTCCCTTTTTGCTTGCCGGCAGGCGGCGTGTCGCCGCATCCACCGGCCCGCCGGCAGAGCCGGTTTCGGCCCGGCGTGGGGCACGGTGAAAACCTGAGGCGTACTCTGCCGGGACGGTCAAAGGCAACTCCCGAAGCGTAAATTTTGCTTTTGGAGCTTTTTCGCGTCTATCATTGACCTTTGTGCCTTATTGTGCCTTATAAATAGGCTTTTTCTGATTTTAAGGTTTTTCTTCAGTTCGCGCTCAGGCCGGACGTGCAACGTCTTACTCGCCTACGGCGACCCCGTTGGCACTGCGAAAAATCCGCGCTGCGTGCTCGCACTGGGAAGCAGCGGCCGGGGCCTTCGGATTCCGGGCAAGCCTGTCGAGAGCGTACCCGGAGCGAGCGGAAAGCCTGCGGTAAACTGCCGGC
>DHOB01000005.1:2759-2962 GCA_002409675.1 Ruminococcaceae bacterium UBA5401 | reverse complement strand
GACGGGGGTTGCGGTCGGAAGCACCTTAGCCCGATAAAGGGGCTTTTCTGAAAGCGCTTGCCGGGTGCAGAAAAGCCCTTTTCCTCTTTCCGCACCGGGAAACACTGGCTGGGGCCTTCAGATTACTGGAAAGCCTGTCGAGAGCGTACCCGGTGCGAGTGAAAAGCCTGCGGTAAACTGCCGGCCCCGTTTCGTGGCCGCCG
>DHOB01000005.1:0-2558 GCA_002409675.1 Ruminococcaceae bacterium UBA5401 | reverse complement strand
GCGGTCTGGAAAAAGATTTTAAAACTTTAAAAAGCCGGTTTATCAGGCATAAGGCGCCTTTAGAAGGGCTTTTGGCAAGGCAAGCGACGCCGATAAAAGATAAACCGCTCTTCGCGGAAAATGCTTGACTTTCCGTAGAAAAGCGGTATAATTTGGATGCAGGGCACAAAAAATGTGCAATGCGGGAACGGGTGTTAGCGGCACCCGCCCCCTGCATACGGAGAGTAAGCTCCATACACAACCGAATTCTCGGCGCATTGCGTTCTCTATTATAACGCCTGTTTGCCTTTTTGTACAGAGGGAACTTCCCTTCCGTACGGAAGGCGGCGGGGGCCGGATAAAGGGGAGCGCGGTCGCTTTTCGGTGACGCTGTATGCGGGCATGGAATCCGCGTACGGCGTCTTTTTTGTGTCTTGCAGCGGGCGGCCGGGACAAAACAGGAAAAACGGGAGCTTAAGCCACTCCCACTCACTCTCCTGCCTTCCTTCCCGGCCGCTCGGTCGTCCTATGGCCGGCGCTGCCCGCGGCGACACGCCGTTGTTTCATGTGAAACAATGGGTAAAAACGGGATTGGCGCTTCCTATTTTACGGCGGGCGTGCTATAATAAGACCAAACTTCCGGAATCGGCGGAGGGGGGAAACGGGATTGGGGAAAATCATCGCGATTGCGAACCAGAAGGGCGGCGTCGGCAAGACGACCACGGCGGTGAACCTTTCCGCCGCGATGGGCCTGAAAGGCGTGAAGACCCTGCTGGCGGACGCGGACCCGCAGGGCAACTCCTCCAGCGGGGTCGGCGTGGACCGGCGGTCCCTGAAAAAGACGATGTACGAGGCGATCATCGGCGACGCGGCCGCGAAGGACGCCATCCTCCACACGGAGTTCCGGAACCTGGACCTGCTGCCCTCCAGCATGGACCTCGCCGGGGCGGAGATTGAGCTGGTGGACCTGCCCCGGCGCGAAACGCGGCTCAAAGCCGTCCTCGCGCCCGTCGCGGCAGAGTACGGGTACGTCTTCATCGACTGCCCGCCTTCGCTCGGCCTGATAACCGCCAACGCCCTGACCGCCGCCGATACCCTGCTGGTCCCCATCCAGTGCGAATATTACGCGCTGGAGGGCCTTTCCCAGCTGATGAACACGGCGCGCCGCGTGAAGCGGAAGTACAACGACCGGCTGGAGATTGAGGGCGTGCTGCTCACCATGTATGACGGCCGCCTGAACCTCACGCAGCAGGTGGTCGAAGAAGTCAAGAAATATTTTCCGCGCAGGGTGTTCGGCACGGTCATCCCGCGCGGGGTGCGGCTTTCCGAAGCGCCGAGCTACGGCAGGCCGATCCAGTATTTCGACAAATCCTCGCGGGGCGCGCAGGCTTACGACGCCCTCGCGGAGGAAATTCTGCGTGCCGACGGAGGTCAGGCGTAAAATGGCGGCGAAAAAGCGGGGCCTCGGCAAGGGGCTGGACGCGATCTTTGCCGAGAACGACATGGATGACGAACACGCGGCCATCCGGCTGAAAACCTCGGAGCTGGAGCCGAACCGGAACCAGCCGCGGCGCACGTTCAGCGAGCAGGCCATGAACGAGCTGGCCGATTCCATCGCGCAGCACGGCGTGCTGCAGCCGCTGCTGGTGCGGCCCATCCCCGGCGGGGGATACCAGATTGTGGCGGGCGAGCGCCGCTGGCGGGCGGCGCGCATGGCCGGCGTGAAAGAGGTGCCGGCCGTCGTGCGCGAGATGACCGACGCCCAGGTGATGGAGTACGCGCTGATTGAGAACCTGCAGCGCGAGGACCTCAATCCCCTTGAGGAGGCACAGGGGTTCCGCACGCTGATGCAGTCCTGCGACATGACGCAGGAGGACGTGGCGAAGACGGTGGGCAAATCCCGACCTGCGGTGGCGAATTCCCTGCGGCTGCTGAACCTGCCGCCGGAAATCCAGAAAATGGTGGGCGAAGGAGTCCTCTCGGCGGGGCACGCCCGGTGCCTGCTCAGCTTTCCGGACGCGGAATCCATGCACCGGGCCGCCGAGGCCGCAAAGGCCGGCGCCTCCGTCCGCGAGCTGGAGCGCATGGCCCGGAAGGCCAACGCCCGCCCCCGGCCGCCGCGGCCGAAAAGCCGCGTGCGCTATTACCAGGAGGCCGAGCTCGCGCTCAAAGAGCAGCTCGGCCGCAAGGTCCGTGTGGCCGGCACCAAAAAACACGGCGTGCTGCAGATCGAGTTCTACGGCGAGGATGACCTCGCCGAGCTCCTCCGCTTATTTACTGCCGGCTGAGGCAGGCGGCGTGTCGCCGCTCCCGCCGGCCCGGCGTGGGGCGCAGTGAAAACCACAGGCCCGCTTTGCCGGGACAGTCAAAGGCAACTCCCGGCGCCGGCAGAGCCGGTTTCGGCCCGCCGTGCAGAACGGAGCCAATCGCAGGCTTTGTCTGGCGGGACAGGATAAGGTAGCTCCCAAAGAAAAGTTTTTCACCCCCTTTGGTTTCTCCAGTGGAAAGTTCCTGCGCCAAACAAACGCTTTCGAGAAATCCCTTTTATTGGGCCAGGATGCCTGCGACCGCAACCCCCG
>DHOB01000081.1:30006-36397 GCA_002409675.1 Ruminococcaceae bacterium UBA5401 | reverse complement strand
CCGCCGTAGGCGCGTATGACGCGGATGCGTCCGCCGGAGGCGCGTAAGACGTTGCACGTCCGGGAGCTATCTTATCCTGTCCCGCCAGACAAAGCTTTCGATTCGCTTCGTTCTGAACGGCGGGCCGTGGGAGCGGCGGCACGCCACCGGGCCAGTGGGAGCGAAACACACCGCCTGCATAAATATTCAAAAAAAGACTTGATTTTCTGCATAAAAGGGGTATAATGGGCTTATAAAAATTAATTCTGCAATGCGGAGAAAAAGGCGGGCGGGTTTCAAATGGAAAAAAAGATTAAAAAAGTGGTCCTCGCGTATTCCGGCGGGCTGGACACGTCGGTCATCATCCCGTGGCTGAAAGAGCACTACGACGGCTGCGAGGTCGTCGCCGTCGCGGCGGACGTGGGGCAGGGCGCCGAGCTGGACGGCCTGGAGGAAAAGGCCAGGAAGACGGGCGCCTCCAGGCTGTACATCGCGGACCTGAAAAAGCAGCTTGTCGAAGACTACATCTGGCCCACGCTGAAGGCCGGCGCGGTCTACGAGGGCAAATACCTGCTGGGCACGTCGTTCGCAAGGCCGCTGATCGCCAAGCGCCTGGTGGAGATTGCGCAGGCCGAGGGCGCCGACGCCATCGCGCACGGCGCGACCGGCAAAGGGAACGACCAGGTGCGCTTCGAGCTCGCCATCCGCGCCTTCGCGCCGGAGATGACCATCATCGCCCCGTGGCGCATCTGGGACCTCAAGTCCCGCGACGAGGAGATCGACTATGCCGAGGCGCACGACGTGCCGCTGAACATCACCCGGCAGACCAACTATTCCAAGGACAAGAACCTGTGGCACCTTTCGCACGAGGGGCTGGACCTGGAGGACCCGGCGAACGAGCCGCAGTACGACAAAATCCTGGAGCTCGGCGTCTCGCCCGAAAAGGCCCCCGACAAACCGGCCTATGTGGCGCTGTCGTTCGAGAAGGGCGTCCCGGTCAGGCTGAACGGCGAAAAGCTCGGCGGGGTGGATCTGATTGCGAAGCTGAACCGGCTCGGCGGCGAGAACGGCGTCGGCATCGCGGACCTGGTGGAAAACAGGCTGGTCGGCATGAAGTCCCGCGGCGTCTACGAGACCCCCGGCGGCACCATCCTCTACCACGCGCACAAAAAGCTGGAGGAGCTCTGCCTGGACCGCGACACTTCCCATTTCAAGGAGGGCGTCGCGCAGAAATTCGCGGAGCTGGTCTACGACGGCAAATGGTTCACCCCCCTGCGCGAGGCGCTCTCCGCCTTTGTGGATTCCACCCAGCGGAACGTGACCGGCGAGGTCAGGCTCAAGCTCTACAAAGGCAATATCATCGACGCGGGCGCAACCTCCCCGTATTCTCTCTACGACCAGGAGATCGCCACCTTCAGCGCCGACCACGTCTACAACCAGGCCGACGCGGACGGGTTCATCAGGCTCTTCGGCCTGCCGATTACCGTGCAGGCCCTGAAGAAAAAGAAAAAATAACGGGGGCGCGGAAATTGATACGAGCGGGAATCCTCGGCGCGACGGGCTATGCCGGGGCCGAGCTGGTCCGGCTGCTGCTCGGCCACCCGGCGGCGCGGGTTGCGGCCCTCGGCTCCAAAAACTTTGAGGGCAGGGCCCTGAGCGAGCTTTACCCCGCGTACGCCGGGCTGTGCGACGCGGTCTGCGGGGAGCAGGACGCGGTCATCGAGAAGAGCGACGTGGTGTTCGCCGCGCTGCCGAGCGGGCTTTCGCAGGAGATCGCGTGGCAGTGCCGGCAGGCGGGCCGGCTCTTCATCGACATGGGCGCGGACTTCCGCCTGGAGCGCGAAGAGGACTACAAAAAGTGGTACGGCGGCGGGTTCCGGCATCCCGAGCTGCACGCGCAGGCGGCCTACGGCCTGCCGGAGCTGTTCCGGGAGAGCATCCGCGGCGCCAGGCTGATTGCGAACCCCGGCTGCTATGCGACGGCGGTGCCCCTCGCGCTGGCCCCGGCCCTGAAGGCCGGGCTGGTCTCCCCCCCAGGGAATTGTGGCGGACTGCGCCTCGGGCATGACCGGCTCCGGCCGGGGGCTGAAGCAGAGCGCGCACTTCGCCGAGCGGAACGAGAGCATGACGCCCTACAAGGCCGGCTGCCACCGCCATACGCCGGAGATGGAGCAGACGCTGCGCCGGGTCTGCGGCAGGGACGTGAAGCTCACGTTCGTGCCGCACCTGCTGCCGGTCAGCCGCGGAATCCTCGCGACATGCTACGCCCGGCTCGCGCCCGGCGTTTCGATGCGGCAGGTCCGCGAAGCCTACGGGGCCGCCTGGGGCGGCGAGCACTTCGTCCGGCTGCTGCCGGAGGGGAGCGCCGCGGACATCCGGAACGTGCGGCTCTCCAATTTCTGCGACGTTTCGCTGCACCTGGACGCGCACACCCATACGCTCATCGCGGTCTCCGCCCTCGACAACATGGTCAAGGGCGCGGCGGGGCAGGCGGTGCAGAACATGAACCTCGCGCTCGGCCTGGACGAGGCCGCCGGCCTGACGGCCGCGCCCCCGGCGTTCTGACAAAGAAAGGAGCACAAAATGCAGAATCGGGAAAGCGGCGGCGTGACGGCCGCCCGGGGGTTCCGCGCGGGCGGCGTGCACTGCGGCATCCGCAAAAACGCGGGCAAGCCGGACCTGGCCATGGTCGCCTGCAGCGCGCCCTGCGCGGCCGCGGCAGTCTACACGAGCAACAAGGTCAAGGGCGCGCCCCTGGCCGTCACGCGGGAGAACCTGAAGGACGGCAGGGCGCAGGCGGTGATCTGCAACAGCGGCAACGCCAACACCTGCACCGCGGACGGCCCCGCCAAGGCGCGCCGGATGTGCGAGGCGGCCGGGCGGGCGCTGGGCATTTCGCCGCGGGACGTGATTGTCGCCTCCACCGGCGTAATCGGGCAGCCGCTGCCCATCGAGCCGATTGAAAGGGCCGTGCCGGCGCTCGCGGCGTCGCTCTCGCGCGGGGGCTCGCTCCTCGCCGCCCGCGCCATCATGACGACGGACACCGTGGTCAAGAACCTCGACACAACGTGCACGCTGGGTGGAAAGACCGTGAAAATCGGCGGGATCGCGAAGGGCTCCGGCATGATCCACCCCAACATGGGCACCATGCTCTGCTTCCTGACGACGGACGCCGCCGTCTCCGCCCGCGCGCTGGACGCGGCCCTGCGCCGCGCCGTGGACGTGAGCTTCAACATGGTCAGCATCGACGGCGACACCTCCACGAACGACATGTGCGCGGTTCTGGCGGACGGCCTCGCCGGCAACCCGGAAATCGCCGAGCCTTCCGGCGCGGACTTCGAGGCCTTCGCCGCCGCCCTCACCGGGCTGTGCGTGCGGTTTGCCCGCATGCTCGCCAAAGACGGCGAGGGCGCGTCCCGCCTGCTGGTCTGCGAGGTCACGGGCGCGAAGGACCGGCAGAACGCGCGCCTGGCCGCGCGGGCGGTCGTGCACTCCACGCTGTTCAAGGCGGCCATGGCCGGCGCGGACGCGAACTGGGGCCGCGTGCTGTGCGCGCTGGGCTACTGCGGCGCACAGCTGGACCCGGCGAAGGCCGGCGTCGCGTTCTCGTCCGCTGCGGGCACGGTCGCGGTCTGCCGCGACGGCGCGGGCGTCCCGTTCAGCGAGGAGCAGGCCAAAAAGGTCCTTTCGCAGGACGAGGTGACCGTGCACGTCGCGCTGCGGGACGGCGCGGCCTCGGCCGAGGCGTTCGGCTGCGACCTGACCTGCGGGTATGTGAAAATCAACGGCAGTTACCGCAGTTAGCGGAAGGGCGGCGGAACGGATGCGGATATCGAACGGCGACAGGGCCAAAATCCTGGTGCAGGCCCTGCCCTATATCCAGACCCACGCGGGCAGGACCGTGGTGGTCAAATACGGCGGCAGCGCCATGACGGACGGCGCCCTCAAGGACGCCGTGATGAGCGACATCGTGCTGATGCAGCTCGTGGGCATCCGGGTGGTGCTGGTCCACGGCGGCGGCAGGGAAATCAGCGCCGTGCTCGGCAGGCTCGGCATCGAGAGCCGCTTCGTCGGCGGCCTGCGCTACACCGGCCCCGAAAGCATCGGCGTGGTGCAGATGGTGCTGGCCGGCAAGGTGAACAAGGACCTCGTGCGGCTTCTGGAGCGGCACGGCGGGCGCGCCGTGGGCCTGTGCGGGCTGGACGACGGCATGCTGAAGGCCCGCAGGCGGCGGGAGCCGCCGGACCTCGGCTTTGTGGGCGAGATCACCTCCGTGAACCCCGCCGCGCTCGACAACGCCACCCGAAACGGCTATGTGCCGGTCGTCGCGCCGATTGCGGGCGGGGAGGACGGGCAGGTCTACAACATCAACGCGGACGTCGCCGCCTCGCGCATCGCCGCCGAGCTGAAGGCCGAAAAGCTGATTCTGATGACGGACGTGCGCGGCCTGCTGCGCGACAAAGACGACGAATCCACGCTGATTCCCGTCGTAAACGTGAGCGACGTGCCCCGGCTGCGCAAGCAGGGCGTCGTGACCGGCGGCATGATTCCGAAGGTCGCGTGCTGCGTGGACGCGGTGCGGCGCGGCGTGGGCCGCGCGCATATCATCGACGGGCGCATCCCCCATTCCATCCTCGTCGAGCTGTTCTCCGACGAGGGCATCGGCACCATGTTCCGCTGACGGGAGGGTCGGGCATGACTTTTGAAGAGATAAAAAAGAAGGAAGAATCCTGCCTGATGCCGTGCTACGCGCGGTATCCGGTCGCGCTGGTCTCCGGCAGGAACGCGACCGCGTGGGACGCGGCCGGGAAGGAATACGTCGATTTCACCAGCGGCATCGGCGTGAACAGCCTCGGCTTCTCGGACCCGAAATGGGCCGCCGCCGTGGCGGCCCAGGCCGCGAAGCTGCAGCACTGCTCCAACCTCTTTTACAGCCCGGTGCAGATCCGCGCGGCCGAAAAGCTCTGCGCGCTGAGCGGCATGGCGAAGGTCTTCTTCTGCAACTCCGGGGCGGAGGCGAACGAGTGCGCCGTCAAGCTGGCGCGCCGGTACGGCGAGACGGCGCTCGGCCCCGGGCGCACCGAAATCGTCACGCTCGAAAATTCGTTCCACGGGCGCACCGTCACCACCCTGGCCGCCACGGGGCAGGCGCAGTTCCACTCCGACTTTCTGCCGCTCACGCAGGGGTTCCGCTACGCGCAGCCGACGCTGGACGGCGTGCGCGCGCAGGTGACGGAAAAGACCTGCGCGGTTCTGGTGGAGCCGGTGCAGGGCGAGGGCGGCGTGGTGCCGCTCGGCGGGGAGTTTCTGCACGGCCTGCGCGAGCTCTGCGACCGCCGCCGCATTCTGATGATGGCGGACGAGGTGCAGACGGGCGTGGGGCGCACCGGCGCGTTCTACTGCTGCCAGAAATACGGCGTGCAGCCGGACGTCCTCACCAGCGCGAAGGGCCTTGCGGGCGGCCTGCCCATGGGCGCGTGCCTGTGCGCCGCGCCGCTGGGCGGGCTGCTCGGGCGCGGGATGCACGGCTCCACCTTCGGGGGCAACCCGGTGGCCTGCGCCGGCGCGCTCGCCGTGATGGAGCGCGTGGGCGCCCCCGCCTTTCTGCGGAAGGTGCGGGAAAAGGGCGAATATTTCGCGCGGGCGCTGAAAAAGATGCCCGGCGTCGCCCTGGTGCGCGGCGCGGGGCTGATGCTCGGCGCGAAGCCGGAAGCGGCCGCCCCCGGCGCAATCGCCGCCCGCTGCGCGGAAAACGGCCTGCTGATTCTCACGGCGAAAGACGTGCTGCGCCTGCTGCCGCCGCTGACCGTCACCAAAGAGGAAGCCGACCGCGGCCTCTCGATTCTGGCGGACGCGCTGCGGTCGTTCCAATAAATAAAAGGCCGAAAGGGCCTGCTTCACTGAATCAAACGGAGGGCACCATGAAACATCTGCTGAAACTGATGGATTTGACCGGCGGGGACATCACCGCCATCCTCAACCTTGCCGACCAGCTCAAGTACGAGCGGAAGCACGGCATCACGCACCACGTCCTCGCGGGCAAGACGCTGGGGATGATCTTCAGAAAAGCCTCGACCCGCACGCGGGTCTCGTTCGAGGCGGGCATGTACCAGCTCGGCGGCCTGCCGATCTTCCTTTCCGCCGGGGACCTGCAGATCGGCCGCGGCGAGCCGGTGCAGGACACGGCGCGCGTGCTGTCCCGCTACCTGGACGGCATCATGATCCGCACCTACAAGCAGTCGGAGGCCGAGGCGCTCGCGCGGGACGGCTCCATCCCCGTCATCAACGGCCTGACGGATTTTTCGCACCCGTGCCAGGTCCTCGCGGACCTGATGACCGTGCGCGAGTACAAGGGCGCGCTCGAGGGCCTGAAGCTGTGCTTCATCGGCGACGGGAACAACATGATGAACTC
>DHOB01000081.1:0-29796 GCA_002409675.1 Ruminococcaceae bacterium UBA5401 | reverse complement strand
GCGTACCGCCCCGCCGCACAGGTGCTCGATTTTGCCCGGACCCATCCGTCGTTCAGCATCACGCGGGACCCGCTGGAGGCCGCCGCCGGCGCCGACGTGGTCGTCACGGACGTGTGGGCCTCGATGGGCGAGGAGGCCGAGGCCGAGCAGCGCCGCAGGGCGTTCCAGGGCTACCAGGTCAATGACGCCGTCCTCGCCGCCGCCAAGCCGGGCGCGATGGTGATGCACTGCCTGCCCGCCCACCGCGGCGAGGAAATCACCGCCGAGGTCTTCGAGGCCCATGCCAAGGAGATCTTCGACGAGGCCGAGAACCGCCTGCACGCCCAGAAAGCCGTGCTGGTCAAGCTGCTGGCGGACTGAGGGCGGGTACAGCGCCGCCTGCCGAATCGGGGCCGCTGCAAAACACAAGTTTTGCAGCGGCCCCCGTTTTTTGTCTGCCCGAAAAGTCCAGGCTCAGGCTGAATCAGAATAATTGAGCCGGGGAGGCCGGATGGTATCGTCGCTCAAAAACGCGTCGACCAGCAGCAGAGCCGCCCCGATGGCGCTTGCCTTGTCGCTGTACCGGCTGAAATGCAGATAATTCAAAGGTTCGCCGAAGGAATTGAGGGGAAGCAGCTTTCTGCGCAGCAAATCGGAGTACTGCTTCAGATACTGGACAATCTCGCCTCCCAAGATGATGTCGGAATCAAAGACCGTGCGCAGGTTGTTGATTCCGGTCGCGAGATAGTCGAGGTAGGTTTCCCATTTCTGCATGCAGTACTGGTTCCCCATCTGCAGGGACGCGAAAAACTCGTCCACGTCGGTGAAATTGGGCTCCGTCAGCACCTGCGTTGAACAATAGGCTTCAAGGCAACCTTTTTTCCCGCAGGAGCAGGTCAGGCCGTCCTTTACGATGGTCATGTGGCCGAACTCGCCGGCCCGGCCGTTCATGCCGTTGAAAACCTTGTTCCCCACGATGATGGAGCCGCCGACCCCCTTGTTTATCGAAAGGAACACGGCGCTTTCCACTTCATCCATGTGCCAGATTTCGGCGAACCCGGCGAGGTTTGCCTCGTTGTTTGCCAGCACGGGGTAGGATATGTATTTTGTGATGGCCCCCAGCGGCAGATTGCGCACCTGCAGGGTCGGGCTGTACTCCAGCAGATTTTTTTTAGTGTTGAACAGACCCGGCAGCGCGATGCCGATGCCCAGCAGCAGGCTCCGGTCGATTCCGCTCCCTGCGAGAAAGGTCTCCAGATAATCGGCGAGCTTTTTATAGTACGCGTCGTTGTTTTGAAAATGCTCCCGAATGATTTTATAGTGCAGGATGTCTTCGCCGAGGTTGATCAGGACGAAACGGAGATGATTCTGCGTGATTTCGATTCCGACGGAAAAATAAGCGTCGTAGGCCAGCGAATTGACCACCGGCTTCCGCCCGCCGGAGGATTTTAAGGTGCCGGATTTTTTAACTAATCCACGGGCGGAGAGCTCTTTTAGAATCAGGGAAACGGTGGGCATGCTGAGGCCCAAAGTCTTCGCGATTTTCTGCTTTGTTGCCCCGTTGTTCGTGTAAAGAAAATTTACAATCTTTTTCTTGTTGGTGTCCCTGACCTGGAGATTGTTCACGATGCAACCTGCTTTTCTAAGAGATGTGATTTGGAGATGTAATTTGTTTTTATATTGTATCATAGGCGCTGTAAGATTTCTATAGATGCCGGGAATTTTTAATACTTTTATAAAATAATTTTACTAATAGAAGGAACAGATCCTTTATAATTCGGCAATTTATAGGCAGAGATTCTTATCATGTTAAAATCATGTTAAAATGTATTCCATAAAACGCTGGATAGAAACAGTAATTATGTAAAAGAAACATACCTGCTCCTGATTTGTTTATTAAAAAATTTAAATATTTGTTGACATTCCACAACTTCCGTGCTACCATAGTTTGTGTTAAAGATTTATAAAAGTATAAATCGTTAGTATCGGAACAGCGGCCTTCCCTTCTTCCGATTCCCGGAGGGCGAGATTCCAAACGAACGGTTCCGGAAAAGAATTTCTGTGTGCGCCGCAAAGCGGCACCAGGAAAAATCAAAGAGGAGATGTATCTTCCATGAAAAAAGCACTGGCATTCCTTTTGGCGGCAGTTATGCTCTGCCTGTCGGCGGGGTGTTCGGGAAGCAAGCAGGCAGCCGCGCCGGCATCGCAGGCGTCGGGCCAGGCTTCTCAGGCAGAAGCCAAAACAGGCTCCGGCGGCAAGAAAGTCGGAGTCTGCATGCCGGAAAAGAACCTGCAGCGGTGGGTCCAGGACGGCGACAACATGAAAAAAGTGCTGGAGTCCAAGGGCTACACGGTTGAACTTCAGTATGCCAACAACGACGTGAACACCCAGGTCTCCCAAATTGAGAACATGATTACAAGCGGCGTCAACGTGCTGGTCATCGCCTCCATCGACGGTTCGGCCCTTTCCGATGCGCTGAAACAGGCCAAAACCAACAATGTGAAGGTCATCGCATACGACCGGCTGCTGATGAATTCCGAAAACGTGGATTATTACGCGACGTTTGACAACACCAAAGTAGGCACACTGCAGGGCCAGTACATCGTCGACAAGCTTGGGGTTAAGGAAGGGAAAGGCCCGTTCAACATTGAAATCTTCTCTGGGGCACCGGACGACAACAACGCCAAGTATGTCTATAAAGGTGCAATGGACGTGCTGAAGCCCTATATCGACAGCAAAAAGCTTGTGGTCAAAAGCGGCCAGACCGATTTTGCAAAATGCGCAACCGAACATTGGAAAACGGAAGTCGCCCAGGCCAGAATGGACAATCTGCTTTCCGCCAATTACGCGAGCGGCGCAAAGCTGGACGCGGTCCTGACCCCGAACGACGCCATTGCCCGCGGCGTTCTGTCCTCCCTGAAGAACATCGGCTACGGCTCGAGCGACAAGCCCTTCCCGATCACGACCGGCCAGGACTGTGAAAAGTCCAATGTCACCTCCATCGCGAAAGGCGAGCAGTCCATGAGCATTTTCAAAGACACCAGGACTTTGGCAAACAAGGTCGCGGGCATGGTGGACGCTCTGCTGCAGGGGAAAGAGGCAGAAGTCAACGACACCAAGACCTATGACAACGGCGTCAAAGTGGTTCCCACCTATCTGTGCGATCCAATTGCCGTGACGAAGGACAACTACGAAAAAACTCTAATTGATTCCGGCTACTATACCAAAGCCGATTTGGGCCTTTGATTCTTCGGAATTCTTTTGCCCGGAAAGGGAATTCCCTTTCCGGGCAAATTAATGAAGGATTCCGTTAGAAGACGGGACGGCAGGGAGGTTCTATATGACCGAAAACATTCTTGAGATGCGGAATATTACCAAAGAATTTCCGGGCGTCAGGGCTCTGGACAGGGTCAACTTTTCCGTTAAAAAAGGTTCCGTCCATGCGCTGGTAGGCGAGAACGGGGCGGGCAAGTCCACCCTGATGAATGTTCTGGGGGGAGTGTACCCTTACGGAACCTACAGCGGCGATATCGTCTGGGAAGGGAAAGTCTGTCAGTTCAAAAACATCAAGGACAGCGAAAAGGCCGGCATCGCCATCATTCATCAGGAGCTTGCGCTGATTCCCTATCTTTCGATCGCGGAGAACCTGTTTATCGGCAACGAGCGGGCGAAAAACGGAATCGTGGACTGGGACCTGACCTATAACGAAGCGAAAAAACTGCTGCTCCGCGTGGGGTTAAAAGAAGACCCCAACACCCTGGTCAAAGACATCAACGTGGGCAAGCAGCAACTTGTGGAGATTGCGAAGGCGCTCGGCAAGAACGCGAAGCTGCTGGTTCTGGACGAGCCGACGGCGGCCCTGACGGAGCGGGATTCCCGGCATCTTCTGGAGCTTCTGAAAGAGCTGCAGAAAGCGGGGATGACCTCCATCCTGATTTCCCATAAGCTGAACGAGGTCGCCGCGGTCGCGGACACCATCACGATTCTGCGCGACGGCAAGACGATTGAGACCCTGGTGGACGGCAGAGACGAGATTACGGAAGACCGCATCATCAAGGGGATGGTCGGCAGGGAGATGACGGAGCGGTTTCCGAAGCGGGAAGCCAACATCGGCAAAGAGGTGGCTTTTGAAATCCGGGACTGGTCGGCGGACAACCCGCTTATCGAGGGAAAGAAGCTGCTGGACCACGTCAACATCAAGGTGCATAAAGGGGAGATCGTCGGGCTGGCCGGCCTTATGGGCGCCGGGCGCACGGAGCTTGCCATGAGCGTGTTCGGGGGCCTGTGCGGCAAGAACATCACCGGAAAGGTGTTCAAGGACGGCGTGGAGATCGACACCGGCACGGTCCAGAAAGCGATTGCGAACAAAATCGCCTACGTGACCGAAGACCGGAAAACAGCCGGGCTGATTTTAATGGACGACATCCGCACCAACATCACGCTTTCGAGCCTCGGCAAAGTGAGTTCCCGTTCGGTGCTGGACCCCGACAGGGAAACCCAACTGGCGGAGGAGTACAGGGAAAAGCTGAACATCAAATCGCGCAGCGTGTTCCAAAAGGCCGGGAGCCTTTCCGGCGGCAACCAGCAGAAGGTCGTGCTGAGCAAATGGATTCTGACGGAGCCGGACGTGCTGATTCTGGACGAGCCGACCCGCGGAATCGACGTGGGCGCCAAATATGAAATCTACACCATTATCAATCAGCTTGCATCGGAGGGCAAATGCGTGATTATGATTTCTTCCGAGCTGCCCGAGGTGCTCGGCATCAGTGACCGGGTCTATGTGCTGAACGAGGGCAGGGTCGTCGGAGAACTTACCAAAGAAGAGGCAAAAGCCGAGACGGTTATGCAGTGCATCATGGCGAACAAAAGGTTAGGAGCGTGAAAATATGCCGGATTTATCAAATCAGACGGAAACCAGAAAGACCTCTTTCAATTTAAGACAGTACAGCATGATCATTGCCCTGATTGTGATAATGGTGCTGTTTCAGATCCTGACCGGCGGTATCTTTTTAAAGCCGCAGAACGTCACGAACCTCATTTTGCAGAACAGCTACGTCATTATCCTGGCCGTCGGCATGCTGCTGTGCATTGTCAGCAGCGGTGCCATCGACCTTTCCGTCGGTTCCGTCGTCGCCTTCATCGGGTCCCTGCTCGGCGTGCTGATTGTCCAGAAAGGCATGAACGTCTGGCTGGCCGTCCTGATTGCCCTTCTGGTCGGCGCGCTGATCGGCGCCTGGCAGGGCTTCTGGATTGCCTACATAAGGATCCCCGCTTTTATCGTGACTTTGGCCGGGATGCTGATTTTTCGCGGGCTGACGCTCTATGTCCTGCAGGGCATGACGCTTTCGCCGTTCCCCAAAGGCTTCCTCGCCATCAGCTCCGGCTTTCTGCCGACCAGCGGCGGTCCGCTGGATACGACGACGCTGGTTCTGGGCGCCATTGCGATAGTGGTTTATCTGTTTTCCGCCATCCGGGGCCTGCAGAGGAAAAAGAAGCACGGCTATGCGCTTCCGGCCAAAGGCGTATTCCTCATCAAGAATATCGTGATTGTCGCGGCCATCGCCCTGTTTTCCATCTGGCTGGCCCTCTATGAAGGCGTCCCGATTCTGCTGCTGATTCTTGTGGCGCTGATTCTTATTTATTCGTTCTTCACCAATAAGACGGTTCAGGGCAGATACCTGTATGCGATGGGCGGAAATGAAAAAGCGGCGATACTTTCCGGCATCAACACCAAAAAGGCGCTGTTCTTTACTTTTGTGAACATGGGTGTTCTGGCGGCGCTGGGCGGCATCGTCTTCACTTCCCGCCTGCAGGCGGCGACGCCTGCGGCCGGCCAGAACTTTGAGATGGACGCCATCGCTTCCTGCTACATCGGCGGCGCGGCGGTCATGGGCGGAAGCGGAACCATTGTCGGCGCCGTCGTCGGCGCCCTGGTCATGGGCGTCATCAACAACGGCCTTTCCATCATGGGGGTCGGCAGTGACATCACCCAGACAATCAAGGGCTTTGTGCTGCTTGCCGCCGTCGTTTTCGACATCCTTTCCAAAAAGCACGCCGCCCGGGCATAAATTCCGCGCGGCGGACACTTGCGGGCGGGCCGCGTCTGCGCTACAATAAAGGGCAGAAAATGCGGCTTGCCCGCAGAGCGGAGGAGTTTGGAATGGCGGAAGTTGTGGCGCTGGGGGAAGTGCTCGTCGATTTTACGCCCGCGGGGAGTTCCGCGGCGGGGAACCCTTTGTTTGAGAGGAACCCCGGCGGCGCGCCGGCGAACGTGCTGTCCCTGCTGGCGAAGCTCGGGGTCGGGACCGCGTTCATCGGCAAGGCGGGGGACGACCTGTTCGGCCGCGGGCTGAAGGCCGTGCTCGAAAAAGTGGGGATCGGCACGGACGGGCTGATTCTCTCGAAGCGCTATAACACCACGCTGTCGTTCGTGGAGCTGGACGGGGCGGGCGAGCGGTCGTTCGGCTTTGTGCGCCGCTTCGGCGCCGACAAGATGCTGGAGCCGTCGGAGGTCGATTATTCCCTGCTGGACGGCGCGCGGGTCTTCCATTTCGGCGGGGTTTCGCTGACCGACGAGCCCGCGCGCAGCGCGACGCTCGCGGCCGCCCGCGAGGCGAAGCGGCGGGGGCTGCTGGTCTCCTACGACCCGAACTTCCGCGCCCCGCTCTGGCACGGGGATGCGGCGGACGTGCTGCGGGAGGGGGCCCGGCTGGCGGACGTGCTCAAGGTCTCCGACGAAGAATGCCGCATGCTTTCCGGCAAAGACGACTGCGCCGAGGGCACGGAGTACCTGAGCAGGACGTTCGGCCCGTCCCTCGTGTTCGTGACCTTCGGGCCGAAGGGCGCCGCGTGCCGGCTCGGCGGCGAGTACCGCACGCAGCCCGCGTTCCGGGTCCGCACCGTCGACACGACCGGCGCGGGAGACGCCTTTCTGGGCGGCGCACTCTACTGCCTGCTGCGGTCCGGCAAAAAGCTTTCGGAGCTTTCCGCCGACGACCTCGACCGCCTCCTCCGCTTCGGCAGCGCCGCGGGCGCGCTGGTGACCGAGAAAAAGGGCGCTATCCTCTCCATGCCCGGCCTGGCGGAAATCGAGCGCCTGCTGGGCCGCGGGCGGTGCCCGTTTCGGCCCGGCGTAAAATAGGGCGAAAATCACAGGCCCGCTTTGCCGGGACGGAAATAAGATGCTCCCGAAGCGCAGATGCTCCCGAAGCGCATAAAAAAGCGCTTCGGGAGTTGTCCTATACCGTCCCGCCGGAACAGGCGATAAAATGCTCCCGAAACGTTTTAACGCGCTCCGGGAGTTGTCCCATACCGTCCCGCCGGAACAGGCGAAAGGTTTGCTCCGTTCTGCACGGCGGGCCGAAACCGGCTTTGCCGGCGGGGCGAAACCGGCTTTGCCGGCGGGCCGAAACCGGCTTTGCCGGCGGGCCGAAACCGGCTTTGCCGGCCGGCCGGGTTCAGACGATGCCCTGGGCCATCATCGCGTCGGCGACCTTGTGGAAGCCGGCGATGTTCGCGCCCGCGACGAGGTCGTTTTCCCGCCCGTACTCCTTTGCGGCGGAGGCGATATGGTGGTAGATGCCGACCATGATTTTTTTGAGCTTCGCGTCCACTTCGTCGAAGGACCAGGACAGGCGCATTGAGTTCTGGACCATCTCCAGCGCGCTGGTGGCGACGCCGCCGGCGTTCGAGGCTTTGCCGGGCGCGTAGAGCACGCCGGCGCTCTGGAACGCGCGGATTGCCTCGGGCGTGCAGGGCATGTTGGCGCCCTCGCACACCGCGAAGCAGCCGTTTTGAATCAGCTTTTTGGCGTCGTCGCCGTTCAGCTCGTTCTGGGTCGCGCACGGCAGCGCGATGTCGCACGGAATCGACCAGCCCCCATGCCCTTCGGTGTATTTCGCGTCCGGGCGGGAGGAAAGGTATTCGCGGATTCTGCCGCGCCGGCCTTCCTTAATCTGCTTGACGGCGGAGAGGTCCACGCCCGCCGGGTCGTAGATGAAGCCGTCGGAGTCGGACATCGAGACCACTTTCGCCCCCAGTTGCCGGGCTTTTTCCGCGGCGTAGATGGCGACGTTGCCGGAGCCGGAAATCACCACGGTTTTGCCCTTCAGTTCTTTGCCGGCCGCGTGGAGCAGCTCTTTCGTGAAGTAGAGCAGGCCGTACCCGGTCGCTTCGGTGCGGGCCAGCGAGCCGCCGTAGGAGAGGCCCTTGCCGGTCAGCACGCCCTGCTCGTTCCGGCCCGTGATCCGCTTGTACTGGCCGTAGAGGAAGCCGATCTCGCGCGCCCCCACGCCGACGTCGCCTGCCGGGACGTCCACGTCCGGCCCGACGTATTTGTAAAGCTCGTTCATAAAGCTCTGGCAGAACACCATGACCTCGCGGTCGCTTTTCCCTTTCGGGTCGAAGTCGCTGCCGCCTTTCGCCCCGCCGATGGGCAGGGTGGTCAGCGAGTTTTTGAACGTCTGCTCAAAGCCCAGAAATTTGATGATTCCCAGATTCACGGTCGGGTGAAAGCGCAGCCCACCCTTGTAGGGGCCGAGCGCGGAGTTGAACTGCACGCGGTAGCCCCGATTGACGCGCACGGTTCCGGCGTCGTCCACCCAGGGCACGCGGAACATCACCACACGCTCCGGCTCCGTGAGCCGCTCCAATAGCCCGGCCTTCCGGTATTCCGGGTGGCGGTCGATCACAGGGGCCAGCGATTTCAGCACCACGCCGGCTGCCTGGTGGAATTCCTTCTGCCCCGGATTCTTTTTAACAAGCCCGTCGAGCACCTCGTCAATGTAAGACATGTGGGACCTCCTTCAGTTTTTAAAGACTGCTGCGACATTTTCCATCATTTTACTCTTTTACAGTGTCACTGTCAAGAATTTCACAGGACGGAGCGCGCGTGCCGCAGGCCCGGGGCCGGGGCAAAAAAGTTTGTAAAAAAGTAAAAAAACAGTTGCAATCCAACCGCACCGGTGCTATCATATAAAAGTACGACTGCGACAGATATGCGTTGAAGCGGGAGGTTGCGGCGCTCTGCGCCGGTTATTTCCGTGGAGTATGTCCGATTTTAAACCGGGCGAACAATATTTGGGCTGCGCGGCAGTGCGTTTCCGCCGCGTCGGTCCGGACGTTTTTGGAACCTACACCCGGATTTTCGGTTCGCAAGGAAATCCGGTTTTTTCATGCGGGGTGAAGAAACACCCGGCACTGTGTCAGGTTTTAGAAAACGCCGCCCGCCAACTGAAGCAAGGAGGCGTTTCAAGTGGCAGTCAAGGAGAAAATCAGAATCAGAATCAAGGGGTACGACCACCAGCTGGTGGACCAGTCGGCGGAAAAGATCGTGCAGACCGCGAAGCGCACGGGCGCAAGGGTTTCGGGCCCGGTTCCGCTCCCGACGGAAAAGCAGATCATCACCATTCTGCGCGCGGTCCATAAGTACAAGGACAGCCGCGAGCAGTTTGAGATGCGCACCCACAAGAGGCTGATCGACGTGCTGCGGCCCTCGAGCAAGACGGTGGAGTCTCTGATGGGCCTGGAGCTCCCCGCCGGTGTTGAAGTGGAGATTAAGCTCTGATTCAACCGACCGGCGGCCGGGGTCATGTTGGCCGGGCAGGCCAACCAATAACCTGCAAGGAGGTAAACAATGAAAAAGGGCATTATCGGCAGGAAAATCGGCATGACGCAGATTTTCGACAAAAAGGGCGAAGTCGTCCCCGTCACGGTGGTGGAGGCCGGCCCGTGCGTGGTTTCGCAGAAAAAGACGGTGGAAAACGACGGCTACGCCGGCGTGCAGCTCGGCTTCGGCGACATGAAGCCGCAGAAGGTCAAGAAGCCGCTCAAGGGGCATTTCGACAAGGCGGGCGCCGCCCCGAAGAAGACGCTCCGCGAGTTCCGCTTTGAGGACCCGGACGCCTACAAGGTGGGCGCCCTGGTCAAGGCGGACGTGTTCCAGCCCGGCGACCGGGTGGACGTGACCGCCACCAGCAAGGGCAAAGGCTACGCCGGCGTGATCAAGCGCTGGAACTTCCAGCGCCTGAAGGAATCCCACGGCACCGGGCCGAACGCCAGGCACGGCGGTTCCAACGGCTCCAACTCCGACCCGTCGCGGGTGTTCCCCGGCATGAAGATGGCCGGCCACCTGGGCGCTGAAAGGGTCACCGTGCTGAACCTTTCCGTCGCCAAAGTGGACGCCGAAAACAACCTGATTGCCATCCGGGGCGCGGTCCCCGGCCCGAACGGTGGCATCGTCGTGATCCGCGACAGCGTCAAGGCTGCCAAAGCGTAAGGGAGGGAGGAACAGAAATGCCTACAATCGCAGTACTCGATAAGACGGGAAAAGAAGTCGGCAAGCTGCAGCTTTCCGACGCGGTGTTCGGCATCGAGCCGAACAGGGCCGTCCTGCACAGCGCGGTGGTCGCCCATCTGGCGGCCCGGCGGCAGGGGACGCAGTCGGCGAAGACCCGCGCCGAGGTTTCCGGCGGCGGCAAAAAGCCGTGGCGCCAGAAAGGCACCGGCCACGCAAGGCAGGGTTCCATCCGCGCGCCCCAGTGGCGGCACGGCGGCGTCGTGTTTGCGCCCAAGCCCCGCGACTACACCGTCTCCATGAACAAGAAAGAAAAACGCCTCGCCATGAAATCGGCGCTTTCCAGCAAGGTAAAGGACGACGAGATGGTCGTCCTCGACGAGATTTCGGTGGAAGGCTTCAAGACCAAGGACGTCGCCGCGCTGCTGAAGGCGCTCGGCGCCGACAAAAAAGCCCTCCTCGTCCTGCCGAAGACGGACGAGAAGGTCGCCGTTTCCGCCAGGAACATCCCCGGCGTGAAGACCGCGGCGGTCAACACGCTCAATGTCTACGACATCCTGAACGCGGACAAATTCATCGTGGCAAAGGAAGCCGTGGCCGGAATTGAGGAGGTGTATGCTTAAATGACAGCGCAGGAGATTGTGCTCCGCCCGATCGTGACGGAAAAAAGCATGGCCGGCGTCGGGAACAAAAAATACACCTTCGAGGTCGCGCCGGACGCGACGAAAATCGACGTGGCCAGAGCGGTGGAGGCCCTTTTCGGCGTGCAGGTCGCGAAGGTCAACACCGTGCACGTCCGCGGGCACCTGCGCCGGCAGGGAAAGACCCAGGGCTACACCAGAGCCTGGAAGAAAGCGGTCGTCACCCTGAAGCCGGACAGCAAATCCATCGAGTTTTTTGACAGCATGATGTAATCTCCGCCCCGAGCGGAGGCGCATGGATGGGGGAACGGCAGCCCCCGCAAAGCCGTCATGAGGAGTGTGAAAAATGCCAACCATAAATTTCAGGCCGACGACAGCATCCCGCCGGAACATGTCCATCATGGACCACAGCGGGCTGACGAAAAAGTCGCCGGAGAAGAGCCTGCTCATCTCCAAGAAAAAGCATTCCGGCCGCAACAGCTACGGCAGGATCACCGTCCGCCACCGCGGCGGCGGCAACCGCAGGAAGTACCGCGTGATCGACTTCAAGCGGCGCAAGTTCGGCACGCCCGCAAAGGTGCTGAGCATCGAGTACGACCCCAACCGCAGCGCGTTCATCGCCCTGCTGCAGTATGAGGACGGCGACAAGAGCTATATCATCGCGCCGGAGGGCCTCAAGGCCGGCGACACCGTCGTTTCCGGCAAGGATGCGGACATCCGCCCGGGCAACGCCCTCCCGCTGGAGAGCATCCCGGTCGGCACCTTCATCCACAATGTGGAGCTGTACCCCGGCAAGGGCGCGCAGCTCGCCCGCGCGGCCGGCATCATGGCGCAGCTGATGGCCAAGGAGAACGGCCTCGCGCTGCTGCGGCTGCCTTCGGGCGAGCTGCGCAACGTGCCGCTCGGGTGCATGGCCACGGTGGGCCAGGTCAGCAACATCGACCACGAGAACCTGAAGGTCGGCAAGGCCGGCCGCAAGCGCCACATGGGCTGGCGGCCGACCGTCCGCGGCTCCGTGATGAACCCGAACGACCACCCGCACGGCGGCGGCGAAGGCAAGGCGCCCATCGGGCGCCCCGGCCCGGTGACCCCGTGGGGCAAGCCGGCGCTCGGCTACAAGACGCGCTCGCGCAAGAACCCCTCCAACCAGTTCATCGTGAAGCGCAGAAACGGCAAATAAGGCGCACGGAAAGGAGCTTGAGTTATGAGCAGAAGCATCAAAAAGGGTCCTTACGTGCAGCCTGTGCTGCTCAAGAGGATCCAGGAAATGAACAAGGCCGGCGAGAAGAAAATCGTCAAGACCTGGAGCAGGGCCTCCACGATTTTCCCGGAATTCGTCGGCCACACCATCGCGGTCCACGACGGCCGCAAGCACGTCCCCATCTATATTACGGAAGACATGGTGGGCCACAGGCTCGGCGAGTTCGCCCCCACGCGGACTTTCCACGGACATTCCGGCTCGAAGACGACGGCCCCCGGCACGGCGCCGGCGGCGCCCGCAGCGCCGGCCGCCCCGGCCGGCGGAAAATAACGGCTGAAAGGAGTGCACAGCATGGAAGACAGCATGGAAGCCAGGGCTTACCTGAGGTACGCCCGCATTTCTCCGCGGAAGGTCCAGATTGTGCTTGACCTCATCCGCAACAAGCCGGCGGCCACCGCAATGGCAATCCTGAAGCATACCCCCAAAGCCGCGAGCGAGCCGGTGGCGAAGCTGCTCAAATCGGCCGTCGCAAACGCCGAGAACAACCAGAGCATGGACGCCGCCAAACTTTACGTGGCGCAGTGTTTCGTGTGTCCGGGCCCGACCCTCAAGCGCATCCGCCCCAGAGCGCAGGGCCGCGCGTTCCGCATCCTGAAGCGGACGTCGCACGTGACCATGGTGCTCAGGGAAATGGAATAAAGCAGAAGAGGAGGTTTATTATGGGCCAGAAAGTCAACCCGCACGGTTTCCGCGTGGGGATCATCAAAGATTGGGACTCCCGCTGGTTTGTGAAAGACAGCCAGTTCGGCGACACGCTCGTCGAGGACTACAAGCTGCGCAAGATGCTTTTCAAGCGGCTTGCCTCGGCCGGCGTCCCGAAGATAGAGATTGAGCGCGACGCCTCGAAGGTGCGCATCCACATCCACTGCGCGAAGCCGGGCATCGTGATCGGCAAGGGCGGCTCCGAAATCGAGAAGCTGCGCCTCGCGTGCGAAAAGTTCCTGAACAAGCCCGTGACCATCAACATCATCGAGGTCAAGAACCCCGACCTGAACGCGCAGCTCGTCGCGGAGAACATCGCCCAGCAGCTCGAGAAGCGGATTTCGTTCCGCCGGGCCATGAAGCAGTGCATCGGCCGCGCCATGCGGATGGGCGCCAAGGGAATCAAGACGCAGGTCTCCGGCCGCCTGGGCGGCGCGGAAATCGCCAGAAGGGAACAGTACCACGACGGCACCATCCCGCTGCAGACCATCCGCGCGGACATCGACTACGGCTTTACCGAAGCGAAGACCACCTACGGCCGCATCGGCGTGAAGGTCTGGATTTACAGGGGCGAAGTGCTGCACGACAGCCACAGACCCCATGAGGAAGAGGCCGCCGGCGCTTACCGCGGCCGCGACAGCCGCAGACCCCGCATGGACGCGAACGGCGGAGGCTACCAGGGCCGCGACGGCCGCAGGCCCCGCAGCGGCGGAGGCTACCAGGGCCGCGACAACCGTGGGCCTTACCAGGGCCGCGACAACCGGGGCCCTTACCAGAACCGCGACAGCCGCGGCCCCCGCAGAACGGGTGGCACCGGGGCCTACCAGGGCAACCGCGATAACCGCGGACCCCGCACGGAAGGAGGCGGCAGGTAATGCTGATGCCCAAACGCGTGAAATACCGCAAAGTGCAGCGCGGGCGCATGAAGGGGAAATGCATCCGCGGCAGCAGGGTGGATTACGGCGAATACGGCCTTCAGGCGCTGGAGCCGGCATGGATTACCGCCAACCAGATTGAGGCCGCGCGTGTCGCCATGACCCGCTATACCAAGAGGTTCGGCCAGGTCTGGATTAAGATTTTCCCGGACAAACCGGTCACCAAAAAGCCCGCCGAAGTCCGCATGGGCTCCGGAAAGGGCGCGCCGGAGTACTGGGTCGCCGTCGTGCGGCCGGGCCGCGTGATGTTTGAGATGGGCGGCATCCCCGAAGAGACCGCCAGAGAGGCGCTGCGCCTCGCTTCAAGCAAACTGCCGATCCGCTGCCGGATCGTGACCAAGGAAGAAACGGATGGTGAGCAGGCATGAAGGCTGCCGAAGTCAGGGAAATGAGCACCGAGGAGCTGGAGAGCAAGCTGAAGGACCTGAAGGCAGAGCTTTTCAACCTCCGCTTTCAGCTGACCATCAACCAGCTTGAAAACCCCATGCGCATCAAGGCCGTGAAAAAGGACATTGCCCGCATCAAGACCGTCCTGCGCGAGAACGAACTGAAAAATAGCGCCGAAGCGTAAGGGAAGGGAGGATGGAACGTGAGCGACAGAAATAACAGGAAAACGGAAGTCGGCCGCGTCGTGAGCAACAAGATGGACAAAACCATCGTGGTCGCCGTGGAAGACAGCGTGCAGCATCCGCTTTACAAAAAAATCATCAAGCGCACCACCAGGCTCAAAGCGCACGACGAGAACAACGAATGCTCCGTCGGCGACCGCGTGCGCGTGATGGAAACCCGCCCCTTAAGCAAAGAGAAGAGATGGCGCCTTGTCAAAATCCTGGAGAAGGCCAAATAACGGAAGGAGGAACGCACCGTGATTCAGCAGCAGACTTATCTGAACGTCGCCGACAACACCGGCGCCAAGCAGCTGATGTGCATCCGCGTGCTGGGCGGCACGGGCAGAAGGTATGCCAATATCGGCGACGTGATCGTCGCATCGGTTAAAAAAGCGGCGCCGGGCGGCACCGTGAAAAAAGGCGACGTCGTCAAGGCGGTCGTTGTGCGCACCGCTTCCGGCGTCCGGCGCGGGGACGGGACCTATATCCGCTTCGACGAGAACGCGGCCGTCCTCATCAAGGACGACAAAAGCCCGGTCGGGACGCGCATCTTCGGCCCCGTGGCCAGGGAGCTGCGCGAGAGGGATTACGTCAAAATCCTGAGCCTTGCCCCCGAAGTGCTGTGAAGGGAGGAGCTCTTGCAATGAACAAGAAAATCCATGTGAAAACGGGCGACACGGTCGTTGTGCTCGAAGGCAGGGACCGCGGCAAAAAGGGCAAAGTCCTCGCCGTCAGCCCCAAAGAGGGCAAGATCATCGTCGAGAAGATCAACATGGTCAGCAAGCATGTGAAACCCCGCAAGGCCGGCCAGGAAGGCGGCATTGTGAAGGCGGAGGGCGCCCTGTATGCCAGCAAGGTCCAGCTTGTCTGCCCCCACTGCGGCAAGCCCACGCGCGTCGGCCATAAGATTTACGGGGACGGCACCAAAGAGCGCATCTGCAAAAAATGCGGCGAAGCCCTGTAAGGAGGAGAACCATGGCAAGACTGAGAGAGTATTATCAGAAAGAAGCCGCGCCGGCCCTGATGAAAAAGTTTTCGTATAAAAGCGTGATGCAGATTCCGAAGCTCGAGAAAATCGTGGTCAACGTCGGCGCGGGCGAGGCCAAGGAGAACGCCAAGGTGATCGACTCGGTCATCGCGGACCTCTCCGCCATCACCGGCCAGCGGCCGATGATCTGCAAGGCGAAGAAGTCCGTGGCGAACTTCAAGGTCCGCGCGGGCATGAAAATCGGGGCGAAAGTCACGCTGCGCGGCGACCGGATGTACGAGTTCCTCGACCGCCTGTTCAACGTGGCGCTGCCGCGCGTGCGCGACTTCCGGGGCATCAGCCCCAACTCGTTCGACGGGCGCGGCAACTACAACCTGGGCGTGAAAGAGCAGCTCATCTTCCCCGAGATCGACTACGACAAGGTCGACCAGGTCCGCGGGATGGACATCTGCTTTGTAACAAGCGCAAAAACCGACGAGGAATCCAGAGAGCTGCTGAAGCTTATGGGCGCCCCGTTTGCAAGATAAGGAGGATTCCTGTGGCCAAAACTTCAATGAAGGTAAAACAGAGGCGGCCGGCGAAATTTTCGTCCCGCCAGTACAACAGGTGCAAGATTTGCGGCCGGCCGCACGGCTATCTCCGCAAATTCGGGATTTGCCGTATCTGCTTCAGGGAGCTTGCCTACAAAGGCGAAATCCCGGGCGTGAAAAAGGCCAGCTGGTAAAGGCTGGGCAAAGGAGGTAACGGCATGCAAATCACAGACACCATCGCCGATCTGCTGACCCGCATCCGCAATGCGAGCACCGCAAAGCACAGTTCCGTCGAAATTCCCGCGTCCAACATGAAGAAAGCCATCGTGCAGATTCTTGTGGACGAGGGGTACGTGAGGGGCTATACGATTGTGGACGACGGCAAGCAGGGCGTCATCAGGGTGAATTTGAAATACGGCGAAGGCAAAAACTCGGCCATCAACGGCCTGCAGCGGGTCTCGAAGCCCGGCCTTCGCATCTACCGCAGCGCGCAGGAGCTGCCGCGCGTGATGAAGGGGCTCGGCATCGCCATCGTCTCCACATCCAAGGGGATTATGACCGACCGCCAGGCCCGCAAAGAGAACGTGGGCGGCGAAGTGCTCGCGTTCATCTGGTAAACAAAAAGGGGGTGCAGCAATGTCGCGAATTGGAAGAAAACCCGTAAATATTCCCGCCGGCGTCACCGTATCGGTCGACGACGGCGTTGTGACGGTCAAGGGCCCCAAGGGCACCCTGACCCAGAAGGTCCACCCCAGCATCAGCGTGGCTGTGGAGGGCAATGTGGTGCGCGTCACCCGCCCCGACGATGAAAAAGAGAGCAAGTCCCTGCACGGGACGACCCGCTCCCTGATTCAGAACATGGTTCTGGGCGTGACCCAGGGGTTCCACAAGGAGCTGGAGATCAACGGCGTCGGCTACCGCGCGCAGAAGCAGGGCAAAAACCTGGTCATGACCCTCGGCTTCTCGCATCCGGTCACGGTTCCGGAGCCGGACGGCATCACCATCGAGTGCCCGAAGGCGAACAGAATCGTCGTGCTGGGTCCGGATAAGCAGCAGGTCGGGCAGTTCGCTTCAGAAATCCGCGAGAAACGCCCGCCGGAGCCGTACAAGGGCAAGGGCATCCGGTACGCCGGCGAGCACGTGCGCCGCAAGGAAGGCAAAGCCGGCAAGGGCGCCAAGAAGTAAGGGAGGCAATCGCAAATGGTGAACAAGGTTGATACCAACAGGGCGAGGCTGCGCCGCCACCGCAGGGTGCGCGGCAAGGTTTTCGGCACGGGCGAGCGCCCGCGCCTGAACGTGTTCCGCTCCGCCAACCATATCTACGCCCAGATTATCGACGACACCAAGGGCGTGACGCTTGCTGCGGCCTCTTCGCTTGAAAAGGAATTTGCCGGCAGCGGCGGAAACAAAGACGCGGCCGCGAAGGTCGGCGAGACCCTCGCGAAGCGCGCCGCCGAAAAGGGAATCAAGAAAGTCGTCTTCGACCGCGGCGGATACCTGTACCACGGCCGCGTCGAAGCCCTGGCCAAGGGCGCCCGCAAGGGCGGCCTCGAATTCTGAGAAAGGGAGGAGGAAAATTTTTGTCGAGATACCAGGATAGAGACTCGGAGTATAAAGAGCACGTAG
Organism: Ruminococcaceae bacterium UBA5401; assembly: GCA_002409675.1. Lineage (GTDB taxonomy): Bacteria > Bacillota > Clostridia > Oscillospirales > Acutalibacteraceae > Thermocaproicibacter. The sequence goes on along the minus strand of DHOB01000081.1, from coordinate 12,231 downwards.
TTTCCATCAACCGCGTGTCCAAAACCGTAAAGGGCGGCCGCATCTTCAAGTTTGCGGCGCTGGTCGTGGTCGGCGACGGCAAGGGCACGGTCGGCTTCGGAATCGGCAAGGCGGGCGAGGTGCCCGACGCGATCCGCAAGGGCATTGAGGACGCGAAGAAGAACCTGATCAAGGTCGCGATGCGCGGCTCCACCATCCCGCACGAGATCATCGGCGCGTTCGGCGCCGGCAGGGTGCTGCTGAAGCCCGCCGCGCCCGGCACCGGCGTCATCGCGGGCGGCCCGGTCCGCGCCGTGGTGGAAGCGGCCGGCATCCGCGACATCCGCACCAAGGCCCTTCGCTCCAATAACCCGTGCAACGTGGTCCGCGCGACCATGGACGGGCTCCGGAACCTGCGCGACGCCCGGCAGGTGGCGCAGGTGCGCGGCAAACAGGTCAAAGAAATCTTTGCATAAAGGAGGGCAGAGCAAGATGGCGCAGCTGAAAGTCACGCTGGTCAAAAGCCTGATCGGCGCGAAAAAGGACCAGATTGCAACCGCCCGCACCCTTGGTCTCACCAAAATCGGGGATTCTTCGCTCCAGCCCGACAATGCCCAGACCAAAGGCAAGGTGGCCAAGATCATCCACCTCATCAAAGTAAGCAACGTGTAAAGCAAGGAGGTGCGAGTCTAATGAAGTTGAATGAACTGACGGCGGTTCCGGGCTCCAAAAGGGCGCCGAAGCGCATCGGCAGGGGCATCGGATCCGGCTGGGGCAAAACCTCCGGCAAAGGGAGCAAGGGCCAGAAGGCCAGGTCCGGCGGGTCCATCCGCCCCGGCTTTGAGGGCGGCCAGATGCCGCTTCAGCGCCGCATCCCGAAACGCGGGTTTGTCAATATCTTTGCCAAAGACATCCGCGCGGTGAACGTCGGCGCGCTCGAAAAGTTCGAGAGCGGCGCCACGGTGGACGCCAAGGCGCTGGCCGACGCCGGCGTCTTGAAAAAGGGCGGCGACGGAATCAAAATCCTCGGCAGCGGCAAACTCACGAAGAAGCTGACGGTCAAGGCTGCTGCGTTTTCCGGTTCCGCAAAGCAGAAGATCGAGGCTGCCGGCGGGAAGGCAGAGGTGATCTGATTTGTTCAAGACCATCCGGAACGCCTGGAAGATTCCCGAGCTGCGCAGGCGGATGCTGTTCACCCTGCTCATCATCGTGATTTTCCGGTTCGGCTCGGCCATCCCGGTGCCGTTCCTGAACACGGAGGCCCTCAAGGGGCTGATGGGCGAGGTCAGCAAGGCGGGCACGGCCCTGAGCTACCTGGATATGCTCTCCGGCGGCGCGTTCGCCTATGCGGCGCTGTTCGCCATGGGCCCCACGCCCTATATCAACAGCTCCATCATCATCGAACTGCTCACGGTCGCCATCCCCGCGCTGGAGCGCATGGCCAAAGAGGGCGAGGAGGGCCGCAAGAAGCTGGGCACCATCACCCGCTATGTGGCCGTGGGGCTGGCGCTGGCGCAGGCGGTCGCCTATTATTTCTACCTGCGCAACAATTCCTACGGCGGCGTCCCCATCGTGAAATACACCACCGGCTGGCAGTCGGTCTTCGCGGCGTTCGTGATTATCCTGACCTTTACGGCGGGCGCGGCGCTGATCATGTGGCTGGGCGAGCAGGTCAACCAGCACGGCGTGGGGAACGGCATCTCCATCATCCTGTTCGCGGGCATCGTGTCGCGCATGCCGCACGTGCTGAACACGCTCGGCGCTTTCTGGCAGGCCGCGAACCAGGACCCCTCGAGCTACGGCAAGTACTATTTCCTGGTTCCGCTGTTCGCGGTGCTGTTCCTGCTGATGATGTGGGTCATCGTCTTCATGTACGACTCCGAGCGCCGCATCCCCGTCCAGTACGCCAAGCGCGTGGTCGGGCGCAGGATGTACGGCGGCCAGAGCACGCATATCCCGATCAAGGTGGGCCTTTCGGGCGTGATGCCGATTATCTTCGCGAGCTCCATCCTGATTATCCCCACCACCATCAAGTTCTTTCTCGGCGAGCGCGCCTCCACGGGATTCTGGGCCAGCTTTTTCGACGCGTTCTCCCCGACGGGGTGGCTGTACTCGGTGCTGTATTTCATCCTGATTATCCTGTTCGCCTTCTTCTATATGACGATCCAGTATAATCCGGTCGAGATGGCCAATAATCTCCGTCAGAGCAACGGCACCATCCCGGGGATCCGGCCGGGCAAGCCGACATCCGACTATATCATGAAAGTGCTTTCCAAAGTGACGTTCATCGGGTCGCTGTTCCTCGCGTTCATTGCCCTGATGCCCATCATCTTCAGCGTATCCACCGGCATGGGCAGCCTTTCCATCGGTGGCACGTCGCTGCTGATTCTTGTCGGCGTGGCGCTGGAAACGGTCAAACAGCTGGAGTCCCAGATGATGATGCGGCATTACAAGGGCTTTCTGGACTAAAAGGAGTGTGACACCGGAATGAACCTGATTTTTCTCGGCGCCCCCGGCGCCGGAAAAGGAACCCACGCTGAAATTCTTTCCAACAATCTGCATATTCCATCCGTTTCAACGGGAAATATTATTCGAGAAGCGCTGAAAAGCGGCACAGAGATGGGCCGGAAAGCGAAAGTCTATGCCGAGGCGGGCAAGCTGGTGCCGGACGAGATTGTAATCGGCATCGTGCGCGAACGCCTGGCAAAGGAAGACTGCAAAAACGGGTTTATCCTGGACGGCTTTCCGCGCACCCTTCCCCAGGCCGAGGCGCTGGACAGAATGGTGAAAATCGACCGGGTCATCGACCTTCAGGTGACCGAGGACCTGGTCCTGCGCCGCCTGTCCGGCCGCCGTGTCTGCAGCAAGTGCGGGGCCTCCTACAACATCCGGACCAAAAAGCCGAAGGTTGAGGGCCTCTGCGACGCCTGCGGCGGCACCCTTGTTCAGCGCAGGGATGACGAACCGGAGACCGTCAGGGCCCGGTTGAAAGTCTACCACGAACAGACGGAGCCGCTGATTCAGTATTATAAGAAGAAAGGGCTGCTGTCCGAGGTGGACGGGGGCAAGCAAATCCCCGAAACCGAGCACGATATTTTGAACGCACTCGAGGCGTGATTGATGATTGTTTTGAAGACAGAAAGAGAACTCAAAATCATGCGCGATGCGGGCAGAGTTGCCGCAACGGCACTGAAACTCGCCGGCGCGGCGGTAGAGCCCGGGGTCTCCACGTGGGAGATTGACCGCGTGGCCCGCCGCTATATCGAAGGGCAGGGCGCCAAGCCCACCTTCCTGGGCTACGGCGGGTACCCGGCCACCGCGTGCGTTTCCGTGAACAACGTCGTCATCCATGGCATACCGAGCAAAAAGAAGATCGTCAAAGAAGGGGACATCGTCAGCATCGACGTCGGGGCCACCTATGAGGGCTTCGTCGGCGACAACGCCTACACGTTCCCCTGCGGAAAAGTCGGGCCGGAGGCCCAGTGCCTGATGGACACCACACGCGAAGCCCTGGCGGCCGGCATTAAGGCCGCCGTGCCGGGCGCGCGCCTGGGCGACATCGGCAGCGCGGTTCAGCGGTATGCCGAAGCTCGCGGCTACTCGGTGGTACGGGATTATGTCGGCCACGGAGTAGGTGCGAGAATGCACGAAGACCCAAGCGTCCCCAATTACGGCACGCCCGGACGGGGCGTGCGCCTGCTGCCGGGCATGACGATTGCCATCGAGCCGATGGTCAACCAGGGTACCGCCGAGGTGCGGACCCTTGTCGACGGCTGGACGACGGTCACTGCGGACGGCAAACTCTCTGCGCATTTTGAAAACTCCATCGCCATTACCCCGGGCGGCCCCGTGATTCTGACAAACGCGGACTGAAGGGGGCCGGACGATGGAATTCGCCAGGGGGCTCGTGGTCCGGTCCACGGCCGGGCGCGACAGGAGCGGCTTCTTGGTGGTTCTGCAGGCGGATGCGCGCTGTGCCGTCGTGTGCGACGGCAGGCGCCGCAGCCTGGAGCACCCCAAAAAAAAGAACCTGAAGCATCTTGCCGCAACGGATACGCTGCTGCCCGAAAGCTCCCTCGCCACAAACCGGGGGATCCGCCGGGCGCTCGCGGCGTTCCGGAGCGGGGGACCGTTTTCCAGACGAGGAGGCTGATTCTATGTCAAAACAGGACGTGATTGAAACCGAGGGGGTCGTGACGGAAGCCCTGCCGAACGCCATGTTTACGGTGGAGCTCCCCAACCACCACACCGTCCTCGCGCATATTTCGGGCAAGCTGCGCATGAACTTCATCCGGATTCTGCCGGGGGACAAGGTCACGATAGAGCTTTCCCCGTACGATTTGACGCGCGGGCGCATCACGTGGCGCTCCAAATAAACGCAAACAGGATTTTTCCCCGCGGGCAGACCGCGCGGGTTGTTCAGTTGCCGTCAAGGGAGGGCAAAAAGATGAAAGTAAGACCTTCTGTAAAGAAAATGTGCGAAAAATGCAAGATTATCAAGCGCAAGGGCAAAGTCATGGTCATCTGTGAAAACCCGAAGCACAAGCAGCGCCAGGGCTAAGGCGCTTGCGGTAGAAAGAACATGGAGGTGCAACCAGAATGGCGCGTATAGCTGGCATTGATTTGCCGCGGGACAAGCGCATCGAGATTGCTCTTACTTATATTTTCGGGATCGGCCGCAGCTCGGCAAGCCAGATCTGCCAGGCGACCGGCGTGAACCCGGACATCAGGGTAAGAGATCTGAAGGAAGACGACGCAGCCAAGCTGCGGGATTATATCGGCCACCACTGCCGCGTGGAGGGCGATCTCCGGCGCGACGTGGCGTTTGACATCAAGCGCCTGGTCGAGATCGGCTGCTACCGCGGCGTCCGGCACCGCAAGGGCCTGCCGGTCCGCGGCCAGCGCACCAAGACCAATGCGCGCACGCGCAAAGGCCCCAGGAGAACAATGGCCAACAAGAAGAAGTAATCCGGGAGGGATTTTTCAGTATGGCAGTTCAAAAAACAGCACAGAAAACCGCTCAGAAAACGGCGAAGGGTCCTTCGGCCCGCAAGCGCCGCGAGCGGAAAAATATAGACCGCGGCGCCGCGCACATCCAGTCGACGTTCAACAACACCATCGTCACCATCACGGATCTGCAGGGCAACGCCGTTTCGTGGGCCAGCTCGGGCGAGCTGGGCTTCCGCGGTTCGAGAAAATCCACGCCCTTCGCGGCGCAGACGGCGGCGGAGACCGCCGCAAAAGGTGCCATGGAGCATGGCATGAAGTCGGTGGACGTGTACGTCAAAGGCCCGGGCTCGGGCCGCGAGGCCGCCATCCGCGCGTTGCAGGGCGCCGGGCTGGAGGTCAGCATGATCAAGGACGTGACGCCCATCCCGCACAACGGATGCCGCCCGCCGAAGAGAAGACGCGTATAGTTTTTAAGGAGGTGCAAGCAAAAACATGGCAAGATATACCGGTTCCGTCTGCAAGCTGTGCCGCCGCGAGGGGCAGAAGCTGTTCCTCAAGGGTTCGCGCTGCTATACGGACAAGTGCGCCGAGGCCCGCCGCTCGTATGTGCCGGGCCAGCACGGCCAGGGCCGCAAAAAGACTTCCGAGTACGGCCTGCAGCTGCGCGCAAAGCAGATGACCAGGCGGTACTACGGCGTGCTGGAGTCCCAGTTCCACCGGTACTACGAGATGGCGGCGAAAAAGCAGGGCAAAACGGGCGAAGAACTGCTCGTCCTGCTGGAGCGCCGGCTCGACAACGTCGTCTACCGCCTGGGCTGGGCCGCCTCCCGCGCGGAGGCGCGGCAGCTCGTGCTGCACGGGCACTTCACCGTGAACGGCAGGCGGGTGGATATTCCGTCCTATCTGACGAGCGTCGGGGACACGGTCTCCATCCGGGACAAGAGCCGCAAGAGTGAAAAATTCAAGGCGATTCTGGAGGCCAGCGCCTCCCAGCCGGTGCCGAAGTGGCTGGTGGCGAACCGCGACAAATTCGAGGGCAAAATCCTCGCGCTGCCCAAGCGCGAAGAAATCGACCTTCCTGTGGACGAAACCCTCATCGTTGAGTTGTACTCCAAATAATGCCGTCCCCCGCGGGGCAAGCACTGCCTGCGGGGGAACAACATGGCAGATTGGTTTATCCGCTATATGGGCAGGGAGGGTCGCAAATGATCGAGTTTAAGAAGCCCAAAATCGATACGAACGTGCTGTCTGAGGACGGGACCTACGGCAAATTCATTGTGGAGCCGCTGGAGCGCGGCTTCGGCACCACCCTGGGCAACAGCCTGCGGCGCGTGCTGCTGTCTTCGCTGCAGGGCGCCGCGGTGACTTCGGTCAAAATCGACGGCGTGCTCCACGAGTTTTCCACCATTCCGGGCGTAAAAGAGGATGTTACCGAAATCATCCTGAACCTGAAGGGATTGACGGTCAGGCTCCACTGCGACGGCCCCAAAACGGTCGAAATCGGCGCCGAGGGCCCGTGCGAAGTGACGGCCGACTCAATCAAGTGCGACAGCGAGGTCGAAATTCTGAATCCGGAGATGCACATCGCCACGCTGGGCGAGGGCGCCAAGCTGTATATGGAGATCACCCTCGACAAGGGCCGCGGCTATGTTTCCGCCGAGCGCAACAAGCAGAACATGAACGCGAGCGTAATCGGCGTGCTGCCGGTGGATTCCATCTACACGCCGGTCTACAAGGTCAACTACAGCGTGGAGCCCACCCGCGTGGGGCAGAGCATCGACTACGACAAATTGACGCTGGAGGTCTGGACCAACGGCGTCGTCAGCGCGCAGGAGGCGGTTTCCCTCGCGGCGAAAGTCCTGACGGAGCACCTGAACCTGTTCGTCAATCTGTCCGACAAGGGCAGCAACACCGAAATCATGGTGGAAAAGGACGACAAGAGCAAAGAGAAAATCCTCGACATGACGATCGAAGAGCTGGACCTCTCGGTCCGTTCGTTCAACTGCCTCAAGCGCGCCGGCATCAATACGGTCGGGGACATCATCAACAAATCCGAAGAGGACATGATGAAAGTCCGCAACCTGGGGCGCAAGTCCCTGGAAGAGGTTGTCTGGAAGATGGCCTCGCTCGGTTTCAACCTGCGGAAAGACGACGAATGATTTTCCGCAAAGCTAAGGAAAAGGAGTGAATTCCATGCCAGGAACCAGAAAGCTTGGAAGAGCCACCGCCAGCAGGACAGCCATGCTGCGCGCGCTGGTTACTTTCCTTTTGGAGAAGGGCAGGATCGAAACCACCGTGACCCGCGCCAAAGAGGTCCGCTCCATGGCCGAAAAGATGATCACCATCGCAAAACAGGACACGCTGGCAAACAAGCGCCTTGTTTACGGGTTCATCACCAAAGAGGCCGTCGTGCACAAGCTGTTCACCGAAATCGCGCCGAAATACGCCGACCGCAACGGCGGCTACACGCGCATCAGCAAGCTTGGGCCCCGCCGCGGAGACGCCGCGGAGATGGCGATTATCGAACTTGTCTGACGGCAGGGGAAATAAGAGAAAAACGGCCGGCATACCTTTTTTGGCATGCCGGCCTTTTGCGGCTTATTAGGGCGACACCGCGCAACGAAAAAAGGTATCGGATGCAAGCGGAGTAAACCTCAAACAGCCGACGCCTTCTCTCCGATTCTGCCTGCAGGGAACTTGAATCAGACCGCCAGAGAATTTCTGTCAGCAAGAATCAGGTTTGCCAGTGCAAACATCAGATTCAATTTTTGGGTCTGCTTTCGCAAACCTCGGTATCGTGTCTTTCAACACCGCAGCGACGGCCTTCCGGCGGAAGGCCCGGTCGCCGGCGAATATCCATGTTTCTCTTGAAGATTAGTAACAAATATGTTACAATTAAGTTACAAGAGATTACAGATAAGACAAAGCTGCCGGAGGTGCGAGATGGATTTCTCTTTACTGGACGTTGTGCTGAACATATGCCTTGCGATAGCCCTCCTGCTTTTGGCCGTTCTGCTCTGGTTCGTGTTCAGGAAAGACCGCTGAGCGGCTCCGCCGGTGCGGCGCACCGGCGGAGAATGGGCAAAGTCCCAATTTTGACCCTGCGGCTCTTTTCGGGGGTTGAAATTTTATCGGATTGTGCTATGCTGGAATCATCCGGTTCATGCTTTTAAAGAGGCGCGTTCCACAATGACGCGAATGCCGCGGGATGTCCGGCCGGACAGTCCGGGAAGAGTACATATCCCGAACGACGCGGGGAAAAGCGCCTGGAGCCGCAGACCGGAAAATTCCCGGATGGGAGCTTCTAAACACATTACAACTCTCTGACGTAATTTATTCAAGAGAAACGGGGGGTATTTTATGAAGACGGCGAAACTGACGATTGGGATCATATCCATCGTGCTTGCGCTGATTGTGCTGTTCCAGTCCTGCGCTGCCGGCATTGGGAGCGCTCTGGCAAACAACGCAAAAGATACCAGCGGCGGGGCTGGCGTATTCGTTGCGATTCTTCTGATTGTGGCCGGGATTATCGGAATTGCGGCGCGCGCCTCGAAAGGCGGGACCATTGCGGCAACGATAGTCTACGCCATCGCCGGGATTACGGGCGTCGCGACCACCGGCATATTTAAAGATCTTCTTGTGTGGGGGATTCTCTCTTTTATTTTTGCCGTTATCTTTGCAATCTCTATCTTCAAGCAGGACTATGGGGACAAAAAGACAGAGCCTCCAAAACAGAATCCGTAATTAAGGCATAAAAAATCCGCTCCATTCGGGTCCCGCCGGGCGGAGCGGCTTACCGTCGGCCCGGTTTATTTTATCAACGAATGGAGGATGAGCAAAATGAAAAAAGCAAGATTTCTTGCCCCGCTGATATCGCTGGTTCTTATCCTGTGGGGAATACCGGCGTTTGCGGCAGCGCCATACGTTCAAAGCGATACAACGGTATCATTTTCAAAATCACAGGGGCAGACTTATCAGGTTCAATTCACTGTCCACGGAACGCACGCCGACCCGCATATTGCAGCTGGAAATGGCCGCGTGCTTCAAACCCTGAATACCGTCAAAACGAAGGATGCCGGCGGAAACGACGTGTACTATTTCAAAGTTAAAGCCATCGGCAGCGCAGGCTCTTCCTCTGCAATTTATACGACGCTGCCCGGGCAGGCACCCGTTCGGCATTTCGTCATTTCCATTATAAAAACTTATTCTCCCGGAATGTATAAAGTTGGCACAGAAATTCCTGCCGGAGAATATGTCTTAATCCCCACAAAATCAGATACTGCATATTTTGAGATTACAAAAGATTCAAGCGGAAAATCGGATTCTATCATCGCTAACGATTATTTCAGCGGCCGAAGCATTGTAACCGTTGCAGATGGAGAATACTTTAACGTTGCTTATTCCACGGTCTACAAAATAAATGAAGCACCGGCGGTCAACAAAGCGGCGAAGGAATTATCAGACGGCATGTATCGTGTGGGAATTGATATTCCTGCCGGTGAATATAAAATAGCGCCGACAGACAGTAGTGGGGGGTATTATGAGATATCCTCGGACAGCACCCATAAGTTTGAAAGTATAATCGGAAACGGAACAGTCGATAACCAGCAGTATTTGACCATAGAGAATGGACAATATCTAAAGCTGCAGCGCACAAAAATCATTTTAAAATAAAATCCGCTCCATCCGGGTATCCGGACTGTACCCTGAAAAACGGACAGTGAAAAAAGAGGCCTCCTGCTGTGGAATAAAACTGCGACAGGAGGTTATTTCTATGCCGGGACGATGCACAAAAGCAGAAATGTTCAGCAAAGAGGTGTCGCCGAAAGGCAGCCTGTCGAAAGCGCACCCGGAGCGGATGGAAAACCTGCGGTTCGCTCCGTTCTGAACGCCGAGCCGGGACCGGCTCCGCCGGCGGGAGTTATTTTTGACTGTACCGGCAGAGCGCACTTTTTATTTTTACCGTGCCCCGCGCCGGGCCGCGCGTGCGGATGCCGTCCGCCGATGTGCATTCGACGCCTTTTTGTGGTAAAATAATATCTCACCCATAAAATAATTCCGTGGGATAAAATCCGAAAAGGCCGGCCGAAACCGGCGGCCGGGAAGGGAGGGGACGCCCATGCTGCGCATCGGCTGCCATCTTTCCGCCTCAAAGGGACTGCTGGCCATGGGGCGCACCGCGAAGAAGATCGGCGCGAACACGTTCCAGTTTTTCACCCGCAACCCGCGCGGCGGAAAGGCGAAAAAAATTGACCCGGAGGACGTGCGCGCCTTTCTCGCGTTCGCAGAGGAAAACGGCGTCGGCCCGGTCGTCGCCCACGCCCCCTACACGCTGAATCTCTGCTCCGCAAACGAAAAAACGCGCGCGTTCGCCGCCGGCGTGCTGGCCGACGATCTTGCGCGGATGGAGCTGCTGCCGGGGAATTTCTACAACCTGCACCCGGGCAGTTCCGGCGGGCAGGGGGCGGAGGAGGGAATCCGGCTGATCAGCGCGGCGCTGAACGCCGCCGTGAAGCCGGGGCAGGCCACCACCGTCCTTCTGGAGACCATGGCCGGCAAGGGCACGGAGGTCGGCCGCAGCTTCGGCGAGCTGCGGGCGATTCTGGACCGCGCGGCCTGCCCGGAGAAGATGGGCGTCTGCCTGGACACCTGCCATGTGTTCGACGCGGGGTACGATGTGCGGGACGCCCTCGACGCCGTGCTGGAGGAGTTCGACCGCGTGATCGGCCTCGGCAGGCTGCGCGCCGTTCATTTGAACGACAGCAAAAACGCCCTCGGCAGCCGGAAGGACCGGCACGAGAAAATCGGCGCGGGACATATCGGGTTCGAGGCGCTCGTGCGCGTCGTGACCCACCCGGCCCTGCGGGCCTTGCCGTTCATCCTGGAGACGCCGAACGGCCTGCCCGGCTACGCTGCGGAGATCGCGCGCCTGCGGCGGGCCGCGGGAGAAACGGCATGAGGCCCGCGCGCCCCCTGCCGCCCCGCCGAAAGGCGGAGGGTGCCCCGACCCCGCGGCAGCGCGTGCTCGGGTGGGCCATCCTCATCGCCGCGACCGCGCTGTTCCTCTACCTCACGGTGCAGCTCTGCCGCCCGCTGGCGCGCCTGGCCTCCGACCCGAAAAAGATGCGCGCGTTCGTGCAGTCACAGGGCGCGTTCGGCCGCGTGGCGTTCCTCGGCATCGAGATTCTGCAGGGCTTCCTGCCCATCCCGCTGGAGCTTTCGGCCATCGCCGGCGGCTATGTCTTCGGCCACGTGCAGGGGTGGGCGCTGACAATTTGCTCGGTGCTGATTTCCACGACCCTCATCTTCCATATCACAAAGATGTACGGCCACCGGCTGGTGGACCTCTTCATCCCCAGGGACCGCCAGAAAAGCGTGCGCTGGTTCCGCAGCGGGCGCGTGCGGGACGCCGTGACCTTTTTCGTGTTCCTGATTCCCGGTACGCCCAAGCGGCTGTTCGTGTTCACCGCGGGCATGGTGCCCCAGAATTTCTGGCGCTTCCTGTTTATCTCCACCGCGGCGCGCGCGCCCGCCCTGCTCATCTGCTCGTTCGGCGGCGGCGCGCTCGGCAGCGGCGACTACGGCCTCGCCGTTTTCCTGCTGGCCGTGGGGGTCCTGCTCGGCGCGGCGGGCTTCGTGATTTACCGCCGCGTCTCCGGCGGCGGCGGCGTGTCGCCGCAGGCACCGGCCCGGCGTGGGGAACGGCGAGAACCGAAAGCCTTCTCTGCCGGGACGGAAAAGGGAAACTCCCGGCAACTCAGCGGCACAAAACAGCCGGCAGAGCCGGTTTCGGCCCGGCATGGCGGCGTGTCGCCGCAGGCACCGGCCCGGCATAGGGAGCGGCGGGAACCGAAAGCCTTCTCTGCCGGGACGGAAAAGGGAAACTCCCGGCAACTCAGCGGCACAAGACAGCCGGCAGAGCCGGTTTCGGCCCGACATAACAGCGTGTCGCCGCAGGCACCGGCCCGGCATGGGGAGCGGCGGGAACCGAAAACCTTCTCTGCCGGGACGGAAAAGGGAAACTCCCGGCAACTCAGCGGCACAAAACAACCGGCAGAGCCGGTTTCGGCCCGGCATGGCGGCGTGTCGCCGTCGGCAAAGCCGGTTTCGGCCCGGCGTGGGGAACGGAAAAAACATAAAGTTTAGTCTGCCGGGACAATCAAAGACAGCTCCCGAAGAAAAGTTTTCCTCGTTGCAGGCTTTCCCAGTGAAAAGCTCCCACACCAGACAAGTGCTTTCGTGCAGTCCCTTTTATCGGGCCAAGATGCTTCCGACCGCAACCCCCGTCGTCCATGGGAACCG
>DHOB01000011.1:70577-75569 GCA_002409675.1 Ruminococcaceae bacterium UBA5401 | reverse complement strand
CCGACGACGGTCTTTGCGACGCGAATGCCTTTGGAAGACAGCACGTGCGCCACTCTGCGGTTTGCAATCAGGAGCTCCATCATCGGAGTGGCGCCCAGCCCGTTGACCATCACGGCCGCTTCGTCGCCGCTCTTCAAAGGATGATCCGCCAGAATCTTGCCGAGAAGCTGGTCGACGATTTCATCGGCGGGGCGTATCGCCTCGCGGTGGGTGCCGGGCTCGCCGTGGATTCCGATGCCGATTTCCATTTCGTCCTCTTTGAGGGTGAAGCTCGGCTTGCCCGCTTCCGGGACCGTGCAGGGGGAGATCGCCATGCCCATGGAGCGCACGTTGGCGACCACTTTTTCCGCAACGGCCTTCACCTGCGCGAGCGAGCCGCCGGCTTCCGCCTTGGCGCCCGCGAGCTTGTGGACGAAAAGCGTGCCGGCGATGCCCCTTCTCCCGCTGGTCCAGGTGCTGTTCTCGACCGCCACGTCGTCGTTCACGACGACCTTTTCCACGTCGATGCCCTCCGCGTCCGCCATTTCGGCGGCCATATCGAAGTTCAGCACGTCGCCGGTGTAATTTTTCACGACCAGAAGCACGCCTTTTCCGCCGTTGACCGCTTTGATCGCCTCAAAGATCTGGTCCGGCGTGGGAGAGGTGAACACGGTGCCGGCGACGGCGGCGTCCAGCATGCCCCTGCCCACATATCCGCCGTGGGCGGGCTCGTGGCCGCTGCCGCCGCCGCTGACCAGCGCGACCTTCGGCGCGGGAGCGCCTGCGCGCACCAGAACATTCAGCCCTTTCAGACGGCGCACATACTGCGGGTATGCGAGGGACATGCCGTCCAGCATCTCATCGACCACATTTGCCGGGTTGTTGATGATCTTTTTCATAGCCTGAGACCTCTCTTTCTCTTTGTCGGGATTTTGCCGACTGCGGGTTTTCCTCTTTAGAACCGGCGCTGTTCGGAAGGCTGAGACTGTTTTGGGGTTCGCTGCAGGGTCACAGCTTTTTTAAATCACGGGCCTTTTCGGCCTCGCCGACCACCTCGTTCAGCGGCGAGCCGGCCGATGCGGTGACCGCCGCCCCGACCGCACCCTCCACAAGGGGAGCGTCCGCAATTCGGATTCGGCCTTTCTGCTTCTCGTCCAGCAGCTCCAGCGCCGTCTGGGTGCTCAGAACGGCGCTGCCGAGGTCGGCCAGCACGACGACCCCGTCCCCGGAATCCGCTTTCTGGATCGCCTGGCCGATGCGGACTGTGTCGGTGCCGATGGTCCCGTCTGCAAGGCCGCCGGCGGGGATGATTTTCAGGTCATCCCCGGCCATCTGGGCGGCCAGCTCCTTGACGCCCTCCGCGAGCTTTGCGCTGTGGGATGCTATCACAAGACCTACCATACGCCTACTCCTTCTCTGTTTTCCGGCAGTATTCCGTAAGAGCCGCGAGGAGAATCGTGGCCGAGGTCGCCCCGGGGTCCTGATGGCCGACGCTCCTTTCGCCGAGATAGCTCGCCCGGCCCTTTTTCGCGGGGATGGTCTTCGTGAACTCGATGCCCTTTTCGGCCGCTTTGCAGGCCGCTTCCAGGCACTTCACGAGGTTGTTCCCGCTCTTCAGGCTGTCGCTGAAAGCGGCATAGGCGGGCTCCAGCGCGTCGATCATGGTCTTGTCCCCGGGGACCGCCTTGCCGAGGGATTCGATGCCGTCTATCGCCGCGCGCAGCATCCGGGCCGCCAGCTCCGCGCTGATTTCCGTTTCGCCCTTCGCCGCTTTCGCGCACCGCAGAAATGCGGTCCCGTAGAGCGGCCCGGACGCTCCGCCGACGGTGGAAATGAGCGCCATAGCCACGGTTTTCAGGCCGGACTGCAGGTCGGCCGGCGGCGTCTGTTTCAGCTTTTCCATCACCGCATGAAAGCCCCTCGCCATATTGACGCCGTGGTCCGCGTCGCCGATGGCCCGGTCCAGATCCGTCAGAAAATCCTTGTTTTTATCGATGGCGTGAGCCATTGCGCCCATTGCCTCCGTAAAGCGGTTTCCGTCCATCTCCATCCCCCTCACTGTTTAAAATAAAAGCAGATTTCATACTTCATTAAAATTAAAAGCACCTGCGCCGCCCGGCCGAGCAGCCGCGCTTTGGAAAAATTTTTCCGTCCGTCTAATTTATTCCATTGTAACAAATTATATTGAAGACTTCAATACATTTTGGTAATTAAAAGACAAAACTTTCTTGCTTTAAGGTAAACGAAACTATAAGGTCCTCGCGCGGAGGACAACGGCCTTAGCAGGCGTTCACAGCCAGTTTAATACAGACCAGTTGCAGTGGATGGAGGAAGCGGACCGCCCGTGGAACTGGTTCAAACAGGAAAATCAGATGAACTCTCCATCAAAGCTCTTTTACGGCGGCGGTGAAAACCTTGTTCAGGGTCTCTGGAACGGCGTTCAAGACAAGTGGAAAGGCTTTATGACGTGGTGGACTGGCCAACATATCCCTGTACCACATTTTAAATTTGGGTGGGAAAGCCTTGATAATTACGACAACTTTGCTGCAAAGGCAGCTAAAAAGCTCGGACTAAAACAAATCCCGACCGTCCACATACATTAAGTGGTATGTAAGCGGCGGCGTATTCAATGCGGCTTCCGTTATCGGCGTAGGCGAGTATTCCGGGGTGCAGAGCAATCCGGAAGTTGTCGCGCCGCAGAGCATCATCCGGGCAACGGTTGAGGAATCCAATGGAAACGTGGTTGCCGTGCTTTCACGGATTCTGGACGTGGCGGAAAAGATTGCGGAGAAAGACACAACCGTAAACCTTGACGGAGAAAAAATCAGTGACAACACCAACAAGCACAATGCAAGCCGAGGCTACAACCTTGGCCTGCAATCCACATGAAGAGAGCCCAGCAAAAAGGCTGGGCTCTTAGTTTATTCTATACCATATTAGGTGGGGTGCGGACAAAATCTCAGCCTGAGTGCTTAGTCCAAGTTTTTGTCCGCACCCCGTCTCGCGTCTGATGTCTTTTATTCCAAGTCAGCATCCTTCATATCTTCCAACGCGACCGAAAACGCTTTTGCGTAGTCTGGATCTAATGACGCAGTGACTTCAACTTGGCTATCATCTGAAACTGTATATCTATCTCCATGTTTGTCAAACACAAAAAGGAGATAGTTATCCTTATCCCTATCTTTTATCTTATGAGTGAATTGCAATGACTGGTAATCCAATTTGCTTAAAGCCGGAGCACATTTTTTCCTAACGGTGTCCATCACATTAACGAACTTACGCGCATTTGCAAGTAGGTCTTTTTCATCGGTTGTAACTTCAAATTGAGCATCCTTCGTTCCAACTTTTTTATCGTAAATTTGAGAGACTTTTATATTCGGATAAATTTTTGTGACCTGATCATAAAGTCCCCCTGATTTAATATCGGTGTTCTCATATTTGTTTTCATCCGTCAAAAAATCTCCGTTATTGCCCGCCTTTATAAAGTCGTTCAAAGAATAGTCTGCGTTGCCAACAGTTATTCTTTCGGTAGACATAGCTGGAATTTTGTCGGATGAATAGGGTTCTATGGAAATCCCAAATACATTGATCTGCTGTCCGACAACATCTTCAAAAATGTTCCGCTTGGCATCAGCAGACTTGCAGAGAAGAACGGCCCATTCTCTTTTTGTGTTTGGAACTTCAACAATGCCATATATATTTCCAGAATCAATGAGTGCTTTTTTGATTGTGCCGCCAATATATATTTTCTCTCCCAATTTGGCAGTTGAATCATTGGCAAAACGATAATCTCCAAAATATTGCTCCGAAGAATCTACGGTTGAACTATTATCAGGTTCCGAAGAGATATAGTCAAAGTCTCCATGCGGTGTTTTTCCCGCCCCGCATCCCGCAACCGAGGCCGCCAGCGCCAGCGCCAGTATTACGGCAACCATTTTTTTCATAGAATTCTCCTCCTTTTCCTTATGTTATCACCGGAAGTCCAAAAGTCAATTCACCGCGGAGCAGATTTTATATTCGGTTCAGCATCATTTCAATCGTTTTGGGATGAGCGAAAGCCCAAATATTCCCGTCGGTCTTTGTACTTTTTACAAAATATTCCGCCGCCGCTTCTACTAAAGTGTCCATGCCAGTTCCCTCATCAGCACCTTCCATATAGTCGCTGATGACTTGCTCTGTGCGGGCTTCAATTCGTGCCCTCGCGCGGAGGGCAACCCGTGACGTGCCTGTATGTGATGGCTGACCAGTTGTTTCAATTCGTGCCCTCGCGCGGAGGGCAACGGGGGAAGGAAATGATGATTGCCGCCGCATAGTAAGTTTCAATTCGTGCCCTCACGCGGAGGGCAACCCCGGGTCGCCGGCATAATGCACGGCGACGGCGTTGTTTCAATTCGTGCCCTCACGCGGAGGGCAACAACAAACACATGGCCTTGCAAGTCAATGGTCCAGTTTCAATTCGTGCCCTCACGCGGAGGGCAACTCACGTTCCAGTCTAAGCTCGCGCAACCTGTTCAAGTTTCAATTCGTGCCCTCACGCGGAGGGCAACTTGCAAGTATGTTGACCTCTGGCATCACCCAACGAGTTTCAATTCGTGCCCTCACGCGGAGGGCAACTTAAAAGTCTTGGTGGATATTTCCATGAAGTTGCATGTTTCAATTCGTGCCCTCACGCGGAGGGCAACTCAAGCTCCAAGGGGAGCTTGAAGACTTGGAAAAAGTTTCAATTCGTGCCCTCACGCGGAGGGCAACTTCCCCGATTCTGGAGCTTAAGTATTGGTTTTCAAGTTTCAATTCGTGCCCTCACGCGGAGGGCAACATGCGCCGACATGCAGCTTTCAGGCAACCGGAAAGTTTCAATTCGTGCCCTCACGCGGAGGGCAACTTGCTTTACCGGGCATGTCCTGACTTCGCAAGAGTTTCAATTCGTGCCCTCACGCGGAGGGCAACTTGTACCCCTTTATCCCGTCGCCCTGCCCGAAGTGTTTCAATTCGTGCCCTCACGCGGAGGGCAAC
>DHOB01000011.1:69628-70438 GCA_002409675.1 Ruminococcaceae bacterium UBA5401 | reverse complement strand
GCCCTCACGCGGAGGGCAACTTACGGCTTGTCATAAACCGGTCGAATTGATAACGTTTCAATTCGTGCCCTCACGCGGAGGGCAACATTTTTCAAGGATTCCTGCTCCGCGCTCCGCAAGGTGTTTCAATTCGTGCCCTCACGCGGAGGGCAACGTTAAAAATGTTACGACGGAATTTGCAGATGACAGTTTCAATTCGTGCCCTCACGCGGAGGGCAACGCTAAAAGCTGTTTTTTGGATATATCCGCTTTTTGTTTCAATTCGTGCCCTCACGCGGAGGGCAACGCGCGAGTGGGACAGTATGGTCGGCGCTGATGTGGTTTCAATTCGTGCCCTCACGCGGAGGGCAACCCAAGCGCCGAGGGAGCAATGTTCAATTTAACTGTTTCAATTCGTGCCCTCGCGCGGAGGGCAACCTTTTAAGGCATTGGTTGAGCTTCCATCATTTGGTTTCAATTCGTGCCCTCGCGCGGAGGGCAACAGCCGGGGTCGATTTTAAGTTGCTGCATTTTATTGTTTCAATACGTGCCCTCGCGCGGAGGGCAACCCGGTATGAAGAAAAAGCCTTACATCAAGCAATATGTTTCAATTCGTGCCCTCGCGCGGAGGGCAACAAGGGGAATTGTTAAGGGGGACCGCGGTCCCCCTTGTTTCAATTCGTGCCCTCGCGCGGAGGGCAACCTGCTCTACTTTTCTGAAATCATCTTTCAGCGGAGTTTCAATTCGTGCCCTCGCGCGGAGGGCAACCTTTCCGTCCAGTGCACCGTATTTCAAAATAGTGTTTCAATTCGTGCCCTCGCGCGGAGGGC
>DHOB01000011.1:66912-69490 GCA_002409675.1 Ruminococcaceae bacterium UBA5401 | reverse complement strand
CCCTCGCGCGGAGGGCAACCGATATCGCATGTAGTATAGGATACCACACGATAGTTTCAATTCGTGCCCTCGCGCGGAGGGCAACCGGCAGGGTGCTTGATGATTTTCTTTCGCTGGATGTTTCAATTCGTGCCCTCGCGCGGAGGGCAACGAATCCAAATATCCGTCCTTTTCTCGCTGCTAAAGGTTTCAATTCGTGCCCTCGCGCGGAGGGCAACGGTTATCATCCTCGGCATGGCAGCAGGATTCCAAGTTTCAATTCGTGCCCTCGCGCGGAGGGCAACAAAAGCGCAAGGACGGCAGGTATCGCAAAGTTTTGTTTCAATTCGTGCCCTCGCGCGGAGGGCAACTAGCGTCGGAATCCAGAAGCCGCGCGCCGGAATGTTTCAATTCGTGCCCTCGCGCGGAGGGCAACTCCCGTCCCCGTCCAACGACTGAATATGCGGAAGGTTTCAATTCGTGCCCTCGCGCGGAGGGCAACCAGCCGCCGCGTTTCTTTTCGTCGTTCCTGCAAGTTTCAATTCGTGCCCTCGCGCGGAGGGCAACGGCTTCGCCAAACGGGCAGTCACGTTGCCCGGAATGTTTCAATTCGTGCCCTCGCGCGGAGGGCAACGGGCGCAAGGACGGGCGGTTCCGGGGCTTCCGTGTTTCAATTCGTGCCCTCGCGCGGAGGGCAACGCTTTCCCAACGCACGGTAAAGCACGGCAACGGGGTTTCAATTCGTGCCCTCGCGCGGAGGGCAACCTGTAATCTTTTCGGCAATAAACTATTTTTTTTTGTTTCAATTCGTGCCCTCGCGCGGAGGGCAACGGCTGGAGCTTCCATTTTTCGTAAAGCTCAATAGTTTCAATTCGTGCCCTCGCGCGGAGGGCAACATGTAGCGGTGACAAAATCAGACGTTGGATTAGGTGTTTCAATTCGTGCCCTCGCGCGGAGGGCAACCTCCTTCTTATAAATTTGCGAGCAGTTCAGCTTTGGTTTCAATTCGTGCCCTCGCGCGGAGGGCAACGTCATTCAGGGTAATATCCTGCTTTCTTACTGTAGTTTCAATTCGTGCCCTCGCGCGGAGGGCAACTCCCGCCCGCTGCGGGCCAAATATGACATGCCTTTTGTTTCAATTCGTGCCCTCGCGCGGAGGGCAACTGCGAAAAGTTGTCCCTTATGCTTACCGCAATGCTGTTTCAATTCGTGCCCTCGCGCGGAGGGCAACAAGAAGCACGCTCAGTATTGCCAAACAGCCTGAAGTTTCAATTCGTGCCCTCGCGCGGAGGGCAACTGCCGAGGAGTACATGCAGAAGCACGGCGGAGATCTGAAGTTTCAATTCGTGCCCTCGCGCGGAGGGCAACCGTAAGGCATGGCCAGATAGTGGCCATGATGAAGGTTTCAATTCGTGCCCTCGCGCGGAGGGCAACATTCTTCCACAGCCTTTACCTTTTCATTGTCTGTTTCAATTCGTGCCCTCGCGCGGAGGGCAACAAAAGCCCGCGCCGCGAACAGCGCCGAAAATCTGTTTCAATTCGTGCCCTCGCGCGGAGGGCAACATCATCTGCCGGGGCAAGCTCCCGCCTGCCGGGAGTTTCAATTCGTGCCCTCGCGCGGAGGGCAACTTATCCACAGGTGAGCGGCTCCAGACCGGCATTGTTTCAATTCGTGCCCTCGCGCGGAGGGCAACATACACCGATTATGAAGATGAAATAATCCTTACGTTTCAATTCGTGCCCTCGCGCGGAGGGCAACGCCAACAAAGGCGGCATGGAGCTCCAGTCAAAGTTTCAATTCGTGCCCTCGCGCGGAGGGCAACTGAACGAAGCGGCCTATAATGCGTCGCTTTAGCTGTTTCAATTCGTGCCCTCGCGCGGAGGGCAACCTCAGGCGGGAAAGGAGAAGAAGATGGAGAGATTGTTTCAATTCGTGCCCTCGCGCGGAGGGCAACTTTCTCTCCTTCCCGTGCCGCATCGAGATAATAGTTTCAATTCGTGCCCTCGCGCGGAGGGCAACCGGATGATTTCGTCGGTGGTCAGTTCGCGGTCAAAGTTTCAATTCGTGCCCTCGCGCGGAGGGCAACGATATCGCATGTGGAGGATACAGCTCTAAGCAGAGTTTCAATTCGTGCCCTCGCGCGGAGGGCAACATACAATCGAGGAAATCAAAACAGCGCATTTGGGTTTCAATTCGTGCCCTCGCGCGGAGGGCAACGGGACAAAATCTACACGTCGCAGTCGGAGGCCGTTTCAATTCGTGCCCTCGCGCGGAGGGCAACCATGTGGCCACAAGCCCTTTCAGGGCGCGTCGATGTTTCAATTCGTGCCCTCGCGCGGAGGGCAACACTTCCTGCGCAGCTTCAATAACAGCAGGGGCATGTTTCAATTCGTGCCCTCGCGCGGAGGGCAACCATATGACTACTACGCGCCAACCGTGGCAGACATGTTTCAATTCGTGCCCTCGCGCGGAGGGCAACCGACAACGATGTTTTACAGGTTGCTTTACAGGCGTTTCAATTCGTGCCCTCGCGCGGAGGGCAACATGCCGACGTGCGCGACTGCACAGAGGCAATCAGTTTCAATTCGTGCCCTCGCG
>DHOB01000011.1:66167-66700 GCA_002409675.1 Ruminococcaceae bacterium UBA5401 | reverse complement strand
GCCCTCGCGCGGAGGGCAACGGCGAGCTACATGCCGGGGACAGCGTTTTGACTAGTTTCAATTCGTGCCCTCGCGCGGAGGGCAACCGTCTGATAGAGCTTGTCGTACAAGATTGCAAAGTTTCAATTCGTGCCCTCGCGCGGAGGGCAACATGAAATGGTCCGGGAACAGAATTGAAATCAAAGTTTCAATTCGTGCCCTCGCGCGGAGGGCAACATAAGAATTTGTTATCTCCATAGGCAAGCATAATGTTTCAATTCGTGCCCTCGCGCGGAGGGCAACCATATAGCATCCCATATTGGGCCATGAAGCACATGTTTCAATTCGTGCCCTCGCGCGGAGGGCAACCTGATTTTCACAGACCCGCCGTGGAACCAGGGTGTTTCAATTCGTGCCCTCGCGCGGAGGGCAACCCTTGAACTTTTCCATTTCCTCAGCGCGGCGCTTTGTTTCAATTCGTGCCCTCGCGCGGAGGGCAACTATTTCGTCGAGCTGGGGGAGCTGTGAGGACGATGTTTCAATTCGTGCCCTCG
>DHOB01000011.1:65687-65957 GCA_002409675.1 Ruminococcaceae bacterium UBA5401 | reverse complement strand
CCCTCGCGCGGAGGGCAACGCTTGAGCTGCAGGGCGATTTAAGCCTGATTAGCGTTTCAATTCGTGCCCTCGCGCGGAGGGCAACAACAGCCGCGACGTACCGCTTCAATGCGGAAGCTGTTTCAATTCGTGCCCTCGCGCGGAGGGCAACTTTTTTTACCAGCTTGTCATTTTTATCGTAAATGGTTTCAATTCGTGCCCTCGCGCGGAGGGCAACCCACTCCCATTTCAGAATTGAGCGGTAGACCCGTTTCAATTCGTGCCCTCGCG
>DHOB01000011.1:61981-65490 GCA_002409675.1 Ruminococcaceae bacterium UBA5401 | reverse complement strand
TTCAATTCGTGCCCTCGCGCGGAGGGCAACCTGCGGCCAACAAAGTCGCTGACCGTATTTATCCGTTTCAATTCGTGCCCTCGCGCGGAGGGCAACATTAGCCTTTTCGGCAGCCGCGGCTTTTGTAAATGTTTCAATTCGTGCCCTCGCGCGGAGGGCAACTTGCATTAGTAATCTTATCGGATTTCATTGAATGTTTCAATTCGTGCCCTCGCGCGGAGGGCAACGCCGATGCAGTAGAGGAAGGCGAAGCCTATAATGGTTTCAATTCGTGCCCTCGCGCGGAGGGCAACATGGAATATCTGTCACGTCGTTTACCCTTGCTGTTGTTTCAATTCGTGCCCTCGCGCGGAGGGCAACTTCAGTATAAAAAACCTTTTAACGTCATGCTCAGGTTTCAATTCGTGCCCTCGCGCGGAGGGCAACATCGGCGGCGGGGCAGAGCCGTCCACAGGTATCAGTTTCAATTCGTGCCCTCGCGCGGAGGGCAACTTGCGGCTCATTGGAACCGTATGACGGCCGGGAAAGTTTCAATTCGTGCCCTCGCGCGGAGGGCAACCGCAAAGGTTTGGCAAGGTACAGCAGAGTACTGCGTTTCAATTCGTGCCCTCGCGCGGAGGGCAACCGGATATCGCGCGCCTCAAAGGCGAACGCTTCGTGTTTCAATTCGTGCCCTCGCGCGGAGGGCAACCTGCTGGGGAAAATCCCTCGAACATCTCAAGGTGTTTCAATTCGTGCCCTCGCGCGGAGGGCAACACTCATTCGACGACACCGGCAACGCCGAGCGCCTGTTTCAATTCGTGCCCTCGCGCGGAGGGCAACTCCCTGCGCACTTCAGTATTCATCTATACTTGTGGTTTCAATTCGTGCCCTCGCGCGGAGGGCAACGATGGCGACGACTAACGCCTATTGGTAGCCATGAGTTTCAATTCGTGCCCTCGCGCGGAGGGCAACTCTATACCCTCGCTATACGAAAGTATATAGAGAGTTTCAATTCGTGCCCTCGCGCGGAGGGCAACTTATTTTGGCGTGTCTGTAGACTACTTGCCGGGAGTTTCAATTCGTGCCCTCGCGCGGAGGGCAACCATATAGCATCCCATATTGGGCCATGAACCATATGTTTCAATTCGTGCCCTCGCGCGGAGGGCAACCGTTAATGATCCGATGATTACTCTCAACCATGATGTTTCAATTCGTGCCCTCGCGCGGAGGGCAACGCAATTTCAGCAGAAGCTCAACGATTACATCAAAGTTTCAATTCGTGCCCTCGCGCGGAGGGCAACCGTTTGACAGCCGCATACAGTGCAGCGTACAACAGTTTCAATTCGTGCCCTCGCGCGGAGGGCAACTGGGGCTACATAAGGTCGAAGCACCTTGAGTATGTTTCAATTCGTGCCCTCGCGCGGAGGGCAACGAGAGCAGATTGCCACGCTGAAAGCCGATAAGAGTTTCAATTCGTGCCCTCGCGCGGAGGGCAACATCCGCCTCTATCGCGTTCCCTATATAGCCACACTGTTTCAATTCGTGCCCTCGCGCGGAGGGCAACAGTCGATGTACCGTTGAAGGTAATTATCAAAACTGTTTCAATTCGTGCCCTCGCGCGGAGGGCAACCGATTTTGACAAGTGGGTTGAAGAAGTAAAGGAGGTTTCAATTCGTGCCCTCGCGCGGAGGGCAACGTATGAAAGAGAAAGAGAACATAACTACTATGCCGTTTCAATTCGTGCCCTCGCGCGGAGGGCAACTCCTCCCGCGCCGACCGGGTGAATCGGGCTCTGTGTTTCAATTCGTGCCCTCGCGCGGAGGGCAACCGCGAAGCTTCAAGGCACCATCACCACGCTCACGTTTCAATTCGTGCCCTCGCGCGGAGGGCAACACCACGCTCACGACCGACCGCGACGGCCTGAAAAGTTTCAATTCGTGCCCTCGCGCGGAGGGCAACTGCATTTCCAGCATGAATAACTCCATCGTCTCCCAGTTTCAATTCGTGCCCTCGCGCGGAGGGCAACGAATCCGCACGGTGAACGGAATCAGGCGAATTCTGGTTTCAATTCGTGCCCTCGCGCGGAGGGCAACCTGTTGCCGCTTTGCCATCTTCGTTACGGTTTCGTTTCAATTCGTGCCCTCGCGCGGAGGGCAACCTCCTCAAAATGGCAGGTCGTCGTCCGATGTCTTGTTTCAATTCGTGCCCTCGCGCGGAGGGCAACCCGGCTGAACGGCGGAGGCCTTGGAGATGTCAATGTTTCAATTCGTGCCCTCGCGCGGAGGGCAACCAAACGCTTCCAGATGTGTATGACTGCCAGATGATGTTTCAATTCGTGCCCTCGCGCGGAGGGCAACACGAAACGTGCCACTTGTCAAGCACTTGGCCGTTGTTTCAATTCGTGCCCTCGCGCGGAGGGCAACGAAAGCCGCCCGGTGAGCGAACACCGAACGGCCCAGTTTCAATTCGTGCCCTCGCGCGGAGGGCAACGCACCCCCGTCGCCTCCTCCACCCGCCGGCGAAAGTTTCAATTCGTGCCCTCGCGCGGAGGGCAACCAAAGTCTTGCGACGCAGAGCAAAGGCAATGCATGTTTCAATTCGTGCCCTCGCGCGGAGGGCAACCTCACGCCAGTTTTCGGACGGATGATCGCCGATGTTTCAATTCGTGCCCTCGCGCGGAGGGCAACTTCCTCCCGCGCCGACCGGGTGAATCGGGCTCTGTGTTTCAATTCGTGCCCTCGCGCGGAGGGCAACGTGTCGATGATGGATTCAGTTTTCCTCCCGCGCCGTTTCAATTCGTGCCCTCGCGCGGAGGGCAACAAAGCCGTCGAGCAGGCGTGGGCGGCATTCAGCGGTTTCAATTCGTGCCCTCGCGCGGAGGGCAACAAACACTTCCAGATGTGTATGACTGCCAGATGATGT
This sequence comes from Ruminococcaceae bacterium UBA5401, assembly GCA_002409675.1. Lineage (GTDB taxonomy): Bacteria > Bacillota > Clostridia > Oscillospirales > Acutalibacteraceae > Thermocaproicibacter. The sequence goes on along the minus strand of DHOB01000011.1, from coordinate 62,586 downwards.
TTCAATTCGTGCCCTCGCGCGGAGGGCAACCGCGAGGAAATAGCAGATGTACAGATTATGCTTGTTTCAATTCGTGCCCTCGCGCGGAGGGCAACTTGGCACAGATCCGGATTGTGTAGAATTAAGGGGTTTCAATTCGTGCCCTCGCGCGGAGGGCAACGCTCGACGAATACGATAAAATCGTTGGAGAGCGGGTTTCAATTCGTGCCCTCGCGCGGAGGGCAACCCTTGCGGTGCGAAGCCTTTGCCGTGCCAAACAAGTTTCAATTCGTGCCCTCGCGCGGAGGGCAACGAGAACGAAAGGAAAGGATGAACGCATAATGAGTTTCAATTCGTGCCCTCGCGCGGAGGGCAACGGGAGCGATTGAGGATTACCGGCACGGCGAGACGGTTTCAATTCGTGCCCTCGCGCGGAGGGCAACATCCGCACGGTGAACGGAATCAGGCGAATTCTGGTTTCAATTCGTGCCCTCGCGCGGAGGGCAACGCAAAGGCGGAGAAGCAAAAGGGCAATGACCTTGTTTCAATTCGTGCCCTCGCGCGGAGGGCAACCATTTCCACAAGTTGGGGTAGCTGCGAAGATGAGGTTTCAATTCGTGCCCTCG
>DHOB01000011.1:61606-61811 GCA_002409675.1 Ruminococcaceae bacterium UBA5401 | reverse complement strand
GCCCTCGCGCGGAGGGCAACGGCAACGCCGAGCGCCTGACAGATACCTTCGGCGTTTCAATTCGTGCCCTCGCGCGGAGGGCAACTTAGAAATTGAAGAAATCATGAAGATAGTTAAAGTTTCAATTCGTGCCCTCGCGCGGAGGGCAACTATCAACGTCACGATGGTAATACGCAATGATATCGTTTCAATTCGTGCCCTCGCG
>DHOB01000011.1:48016-61426 GCA_002409675.1 Ruminococcaceae bacterium UBA5401 | reverse complement strand
TGCCCTCGCGCGGAGGGCAACAGACGCGGACCGGAAGCGGCTGGCCGAAGCGATAGGTTTCAATTCGTGCCCTCGCGCGGAGGGCAACACAGGCTGATTGATGAGGGCGGCAAGCCGGTTGGGTTTCAATTCGTGCCCTCGCGCGGAGGGCAACTACTGCGATGAGTGCTACAAGCAAAAAGTTGGGAGTTTCAATTCGTGCCCTCGCGCGGAGGGCAACAGGCGCAGCGCCCCGCTTTGGTTCGGCAAAATGGTTTCAATTCGTGCCCTCGCGCGGAGGGCAACTCCTGTTTTTATCCTTCAGGGCGTACCAGTGAGGTTTCAATTCGTGCCCTCGCGCGGAGGGCAACGCAATTTCAGCAGGAGCTCAACGATTACATCAAAGTTTCAATTCGTGCCCTCGCGCGGAGGGCAACGCCTTGCGGTGCGAAGCCTTTGCCGTGCCAAACAAGTTTCAATTCGTGCCCTCGCGCGGAGGGCAACCATTGTCGCTGTCGCTTTCTGCCTCGGCTTCGGTGTTTCAATTCGTGCCCTCGCGCGGAGGGCAACTCAAATCATTCTTTACTTAATTTCTTCCCAGGTAGTTTCAATTCGTGCCCTCGCGCGGAGGGCAACTTTTGCAAAAAAATATTTAAAAAAAATTAAGAAAGTTTCAATTCGTGCCCTCGCGCGGAGGGCAACTTGCTGGAATGGTAATTCCGACTACTATGGAAGTTTCAATTCGTGCCCTCGCGCGGAGGGCAACGACGAGGCGCATGGGTATTGTGGGAATCAAAAAGGTTTCAATTCGTGCCCTCGCGCGGAGGGCAACGCTGGACCTGCGGGTGACACCAAGCAGCCGGGAACAGTTTCAATTCGTGCCCTCGCGCGGAGGGCAACCTTTTGTATATTCTTTACTTGAAATAGTAAGAGGTTTCAATTCGTGCCCTCGCGCGGAGGGCAACAGCAGATTTACACAAAAATTGTAGACCTCTTTGTTCATCTCTGCTGTATGACTGACCATGTTCCCGTCAATTTCGTGCGGCATTTGTGAATGTCTGCCGTTTGCCGGGAGTTCGTATCCTAAATCAGCTCTAAATCAACACTAAAAAGCTGCGCGGACCTCGCGCAACTTTCTGTACGATTGAGGATCGCGAAAAATTAAAGAATCAAATCGCCCCCGAATGTTATGAGCTGCTTTCTTCCCATGGAATCGACCTTATTTTTCCAGTTTTTGCCCAATCGGTAGAAGCGCACGGAATCCTTTTCATGATTGATGATTTTCTCGAGGCCGCATCGCAGCGCGGTTTCCTGCGCCGGGTCAAGGTCGAGCTCAAAGACCGAATTCTGCACGCGGACTCCGTACTTTTCGCACAGGCGCGCGACTTTTCTCAGGCGCTTTGCACCTGCGGGCTCCGTTGTATTTACGTCGTAGGAAACGACGAGGAACATTTTGTTACCTCCAGATAAACGGCGGGTACTCGTCCAAATCCCCGCGGAGAACGCGCGCCAGAAGCTGCGCCTGGGCGAAAGGAACCAGACCGATCTCCATTTTTTCTTTTAAAAAAGAGTGCGTTATCACTTGATTTTTTCGGTTTCCCCATGCATTCAGAACTGTGCGGCGGGCTTTGTCCGTCAGATAAAAAGAGGGAGTTTCCGCGTCAAAATCGGAGCTTTGTATCTGCCCGCGGTTGATGAGTGCCAGTGCCAGACGATCGCACAGCGGAGAGCGCAGCTCCTCCATCATATCCAGCGCCAGAGCCGGGCGGCCGGGCCGCAGGGTGTGCAGGTAGCCGGCCGCAGGGTCCAAACCTACGCTTTCAAGCGCCGACTGAACGTCGTTTTTCAGCAGCGTATAAAGAAATGACAGAAGCGCGTTGCTCCGGTTCGCCGGCGGCCTTCGGCTGCGACCCTCGAAGCGCATCAGATCGTCCTTGGTTTTCAGCAGGTCATCAAAGACTGAAAAGTAAACCGACGCCGCTGCGCCTTCTTTGCCGCGCATCTCATCCACCGTCATGCAGCCCTGCAGGCTTTTCGCAGCCTCCGATAGTTTTTCGGCCGCCGCCTGCAGCCGCTGTTTGGCTTCCGCATCCATCTGCTCCCTTGCGCAATGCTGCAGAAGAAGCTTGCTGTTGCCGATTTTGCCGTATAAGATATTGCGCACGAGGTGTGTGGAAAAGGGGACGTCATAGAGGGAAGCAAACTGTTGCTGACGAAGCAGAATGTTTCCGCTCCGCGGGCCCTCAAGTCTGCCGTAGAACTGACCCCGTTCAGAGAGAAAGCTCAGCGTTACCCCATGTTTTGTGCAAAAAGCCAGAAAAGGTGTCGAAACGGTCGTGTCTCCAAAGCACATGATGGAATCTATATTGTGCACCGGAATGCGCCCTTTTTCCTGGCCGCCGATTATGATTTCGACTGCGTCGTTCTGGCAGTGCAGATAAGTGCCCTGCGTCAGGATGAAAAGCGTCATGCCGAGTTTTCTCACCGCTGTTCCCCCTCCGCCAGCTCTTCTGCGAGGCCGCTGCAGTACGCGGATGCCGAACGCGGAGCCTTTGGCATACAGATTCCCTGCAGCGAGCACTTTCTGCATTTTGCGGAAGGCTCAGGTTCCGGGACTTTTCCGCTTTTCAGCATCCGAATCAATGCTGCGGCCGTATCCTCTGTTTCTCTGCGCAGAGCGCGGTTCAACGGTACCGGCAGCCTGCGGTGCGCGTTCAGGTAGAAGAGGCTGCCCTCCGGAATGGACAGATGGAACTGTTCCTCCAGACAGATTGCCTGCCCGCATAGCTGAAGCTCGTACTCGCGCTCGTTGCGGACGGCCCCGTGCTTATATTCGATCGGATACAGTTTCCAACATCCGTTTAAATTCGGGAGCGATGCCCCGCTTTCGGATTTTCTTGCCTCGATGCAGTCGCACAGGCCTTTCAGGCCAAGCCTCCGGGAAAACACGGGGTATTCGTAGAGCTTGAGAAAATCCCCGCGTTTCTCGATTCGCTGCGTATGGACGCGCGCATGTTCCACTTCGCCTTCCGCGGTGTCGGCACTTTCCGCCCAGGCCTGATCCAGCAGAAGCAGCCCCGCCCGGCGGGGGCAGTATCCGTATTGTGAAAGATAGGAGAGCGGAACCGCTTCCTCCGGCTCCATCACCGGAAGAAGCATGCCTGCTCCGGAACGGCGTTCCAGCTGATCTCCGCGCCGGGCGAGCACAGAAAACCGATATCGATGCCGGCCGGGCGCTTTTCCAGAGCAACCGTGGAAGTGTAGTCTTTCCAGCTGCGCGGTTCCTTTGCTTCCTTTTTGCGCTCCACGCGGACCAGGTCGAAAAGCTCGTGCGCGGGCGCGCAGCCGAGCATCGCCTGACGGGCGCGCTGCTCTTCGTCCGTGTCCGTTCCGACATGGCGGAAAATCACGAGCGGACTGATGACCGACATCTGCCCTTTGCTGGCTGAGCGGTCGTGCTCATACATGTTGAGGATGGACTCGAACAGCACGTGCAGGTCCTCGTCCGAAAAACCCGTTTCGCGTGCGAGGTTCGCGCTGATGAAGCCGCGCTCCTCGTACAGGCCGTAGGGGATGAACTGTTTGCGGCCCATGGTGCGCAGCTTGTCTTCCGAAGTCTGGTTTTCGGCGGCGAGGTAGTCCGCGGCGGATTTCGCGCCTTTCACTTCGTCGGCGGTGGCCATGCGGGTGATGGAAATATCCAGCGGAAGAATCGGGTCCAGCGAACGGGCAAACGTGAGCTGAACCGGCCCGCGTACCTGCCCCGCGTTCGGCCCGGTGGACATCACGGCGCCGAAGGTGCGCACGTCGTAAAACCTGGCGCAGGCTTTCTGCCGCGCCTTGTAGATGTCGGCTTTTGTCTTCGCGCCGAACTCAAGCCCCGCCTCTTCGCGCGCTTCCGCGATATGGCGGTTCAGATTCGTCGCGTTCTGGACAAAGATATTCATGCCGCTCCGGCCCGCGTAGGCATTTTGAACGTAATTGCGGATGCGCCGCTTGACGGCGACGTCGGTGATGTAGCCGTGCCTGTCCTGCGGGTCCATGCGCGGGGCGTTGCCCATGTCGGGGTCGCCGTTCGGGTTGCCGCCGATGCACTCGATGTAAAACAGGAACTCATAGCGGTTTTGGATGGACATTTTTAAGACTTCCTTTCTGATTCGTCCGTGTCGCTGTTTTCTCCGGTATCTTCCTGCGGGACTTTTTTGCTTTTGTACATTTCCGCGTGCTGCTGGTTGTATCCCAACGCAAATTCCCCCTGCTGCTGCAGCGTCAGGGACGTCGGCAGCGGCAGGGTCAGATTACAGCTGATCTCGTCGAGCATGTTCTGATAGTAAATCCGGGTCCCTTTGTTTTCTATCTTGCCGAGATGGTAGTGGGAAAGGCTCGAAAGCCTGCCCAGAACCATCGCGGGAGCGGTGCTTGCGCCGGTGTAGTAGCGCTCCACCACGCCGGCGTTGAGGTCGCCCAGGGCCGCTTTCTGGATTTCGGCGTATACGGCCATGAGCCTGCCGCACTGGTAGGCCGTGCTCGGGTAGTCGAAATTTACGGTTTCCTTCATATTGATTTTTCCTCCTTTTTCGCGCTGCAGGCGCACGATCCACGCTTTCAGCAGCTCGCAGGCGAGCAGGTCCGGCCTGCGCTCCTGCTTCTGGTCGCCGCTGCCCAGCATGGCGGAACGGATGTAGCGCAGCGCCCGCTCCCCGACTTCGTCCGGCAGGGGGCGATTGTGCAGGATGCTGTAAAGCAGCCGCGGCTGCAGCCCGGCCAGTTCGTCCGCCATGCGTTTGCTGATGCTTTTTTCGGCCTTCGCGGGTTTCAGCAGCCGGTATTCCAGCCTGGAGAGCTTTACCGCCTCGCAGAGCCCTTTGCCGTAATAGGTGACGATGCGCAGGTCGTCGAACCATGCCTTGATGTTTTCGTACAGAGTTTCGTAGCTGCCCTCGTCCCATCCGCGCACCATCATGCGGCCGCTTGCGCCGGAGAGCGGCATGATGTAGTACCGGTTCTGCAGCTTCTGCGGCATCCTTCCTTCCCTTGCACTTGTGATGAGCTGGTTTGCGGCGGCCAGCGCCGTGTCCATCTTGCGGGCGTAGCCCTCTTCGTTGTCTTTTTCCCCGGCCGCGCGTCTGCCGAAAAACGACGCCAGAATGTCCTCTTTTTCTTCGACCGGCTCCTTGTACCAGTGCAGCATTTTGGCGCCGGCCAAAATCGGCGCGGATTCAATCAGGCTGCGGAGCGCGGCGTTGACGCTCGTCATTGCGGCCTCGGAGACGACGGCGTTTTCGGAATGGTCGAGCCCGTACGACGCGAAGGCGTCTTTGTCAAAACAGAGAAAGGCGTCTCCCGCCGTATGCCCCCCTACGGCCATCAGCCCGCTGACTTTCGGCACCGTGCGCATCGGCGCGGTCATTCCTCCGGTAATCAGGCAGCGCTGGCCGGCGTCCTGTGCCGCGCCCCCGATCTGGCGCCGGTAGGTTTCCCACCAGCCGTAGTACTTCGTGCTTTTTTCGAGCTTCTGGCCGTCGACTTCAAACCCGACCGGGTCGCCGGGCTTGATTTTTCTCTCGGCCAGCGCGGCGCGCATGGCCTCCAGCGTTTCCGGGTCTTCCAGCGCCCGCAGGCATACCCCGAAGAGCGGTTCCGCCCCGGCCCCGCTGCGCAGTCCCTGCTTGAAGAACTCGTGTTTCACTTTGGTGTTCGGCTTGCCGTCTATTTGAAGGGTGAGGTTCGCCTTTTCCACAAGCAGGTTGCACTTTGTGGTGCCAAGAGCTGCTGTACCGATATCGGGGGCCATGGTTGTCTCTTCCAGCGGCGGGTCGATTCCAAGGAATTTTCCGTCTGCGGAAAGGGAAAGATAGGCTTTGATTTTCTTGGGCTTAAAGCCCGCCCGGGCCGTCAGGCCCTGCTTCTGCGCATATTCATACAGTTCCGTCAGCAATCCTGCCGCCCCCTTTCGGTTTCAGCACCCGCGCGTCGTCATAGGGCGGAACCTCCAGCACCCCGCCGCGCACCTGCGCGTGGAACAGGGAAACGCACGGCCTGCATTTTTTCCGCACCTTGCAATCGTGCAGATTGAAGACGTCGTAAAGCATGTACCCCAGGTCGAGGTTCAGGTCTTTTACCGGCGGCTTCCCGCTGCTGCCCCAGCTGAAATAAGCCGGAAACTCCCGCAGCCCGAGCGACGGCTGGAAAAAGCACTGTCCGCGCTTCACCCGCCGCTCAAACTGGGCTGTGAGCTGCCGCTGCCCGCCGGTAAAGCCCGGCTGCGGCACCATCTGGGCGGTGATTCGGTACCGGACGTTTTTCAGCGCTACCGTTTGGCGCTGGGTGCGCTCGTCCTCCACGAGGAACGGTTTCGCGCCCATTTTGCACTTCACTTCGTTGCGCCTGAAGTTCACATAGTTCAGCGGATTCAGCACCTCGATTCTTTTGACCTGCCAGTAAAATTCCGGGGGCTTTGAGTAGATGGCGCTGAGCACGCCGCGCACGGCGGAAGGCGGCGGCACGGGGTATGTAAGGCGCTCCACTTTGCTTTCCGGTCTGGAGTAGCAGGCGAAATCGCCCCAGACTTCAATGACCTGATCCTGCGGCTTTTCCATGGTATCCCTCCTTGTTTTTTTCGGTGAGACAGCGGGTCAGTAAGAGCTTTGAAAAGAAATTTTGTCGGAAAAATACAGCCCGGTCTTTTCGTCGTAGCATTTGGGCTGGTCCAGCAGAAAGCAGTCGGTGCTTTTCTCAATCCGGCGACCTCTGAAATCGAACTGCGGCAGCGGCTCGCAGAACTCTTGCACACCGTCCTTGTCGAAAGTGGTCACGGTGATCGGGCGCGCCTTCGCAAGAACGGCCGGCGTAAGCCCGCAGGCGAGCGCCTCCTTTTTCACCGCGTCGAACAGTCCTGTGCAGTCCTCGTTTCCCCTGTAGGGGACAATCACGCGGAATCCGGCCGACGGGATGACCTGATAGGCTCTGTCGGCCCCCGGATAATCCAGCTGCTTGATCGCGTCGCGCAGTTCTTTCGCGTCTTCCGGCGCGTCGGAATACACGCGCCGGTAATACGCTTCGATGTCCGCAAGGCTGCAGAGATCGACGGCGCGGTTTTCGAGCATCACGCGCAGTTTGTTCGCCGCGCTTTCATACCAGGCGTCCGGGTACAGCTTTCCCTCCTCGTCCGGGATAAAAACGATGACCCTGCCGAAGCTCCCGGGGCCGCCGTTCCTGTTGCAGCGGCCCGCGGCCTGGATCACGGCCTCGAGCGGGGCCAGCGCCCGGTACAGGCACGCAAAGTCAATGTCCACGCCGGCCTCGATGCACTGGGTGGAAACCAGCCTGCAGGGCAGCTTTTCCTTCAGCCGGCCGCGCACTTCCTTCAGCATTTTTTCGCGGTGTGCGGGGCACAGGTCGCTCGAAAGGAAAAACAGCCCGTCCCCGCTGCACCGCTGCTTGAGCAGGTCGTACAGCCTGCGCGCATGGCGGCGCAGGTTCAGGATTGCGCAGACGCTCTTTTGCCCCGCCATTTCGTCCGCGATCCGCTCGAGCGGCGTCACGCTTTTTACCCGCCATTCCACCTCCACCCGGCGTGCGGAGGCAAAAAGCGCCTGGGGGTTCGGGACGATTTCCCGCGGGTGCCACTGCATGTTCCGGCGGTACTGAAAAGCGGGCTGCGTCGCGGTGGAGAGGACGACCGTGCATCCGTAGTGCAGGCAGAGCTCCTGCAGGGTGTGCAGGGTCGCGTCGAGCAGCCTGGGCGGCAGGCTCTGGGCTTCATCCAGAACGATCACGCTGTCTGCGGCCTGATGCAGGCGGCGGCAGTCCGGCGCATGGCATGCGAAAAGCCCTTCGAGAAAGCCGACCGTCGTCGTGACGATCAGGGGCGCCGCCCAGCGCTCCGCAAGCTGGCGCGTCTCGTCCGTCGCCTTTACCTGGCTGTGGACTTCCAGCAGGTCGGGGACGATGCTGCGGTACTCCTTTGCGTTCTGCTCGATGATGGACAGATACGGCAGCACGACAAAAATGCGCTTCTGGCCCCATTTTTCCGCGTGTTTCAGCGCAAACGCGAGCAGATCGAGCGTCTTGCCCATGCCCGTCGGCGCCGTGAGGGTAAAAAGGCCGGGGCGCTGTTCCGCGGCCGCGACGCATTCGTCGTACAGGCGGTCCCTCATGGCGTTCAGCGCTTTGTCAGACGTCGAGTTCGCGCGGACCTCATCGCGGTGCTTCTGGAGGCTTTTCAGCAGATTTTTGGGCTGCAGCGGCTCGCCCGACGCTTTCTGCAGATAGGCTTCGTCGTAGAATTCCTCCGTCGCGGAATAGTCCGCGTCCACCAGACAGGAGTACAGCATCCTGGTCTGCAGCATCTGCGCGAGCGGCCTGTCGGGGCTGTTCTGCAAATCCGGCAGTTGCTGGAGGGAATCGTGCCGAAGGTCCAGGCCGGTCTCCCGCTGGACGGTCTTCATTAATTCCGTGTATTCGTCCGGGCCGCAGACTGAAAGGGTGTCGTTTTTCGGCGGGACGTTTCGTTCCGTTCCCCTCAGAGCCTGCTCCAGCACCGGGCGGATGTCCTCCTGCAGAGAGCTGTGGTGGGCCCGGATAATCACCCCGAGGGTGTGCGCGGCTTTTCCCCCGAAGGCGCAGGCCAAAACGGCGCCCGGCACGGCGTGGTCCACATGGACCTGCTGGTGCCGCAGGACCCTCTGGAACAGCGGACTGTACTTTCCCGCGTCGTGCAGCAGACCGGCGGTTCTGCCGAAGCCGTCGCACCGCAGCGGCTGGGCGAACTCGGCGCACAGTTTGCCGACGCGCTTCAGGTGATGCTCGACGGTTTCCCACTCGCCCTTTTTATTCTGCGAGTGGGCGTAATATGTCTCCAAATTTTTTCACCTGGATTTCAAAATGGCAGAGATGACATATTTTGTCTGATTTTGCCTTGATAGAATTCTATCACCTTTTATAGCCGCTGTAAATTATTCTGAAAGCAAGAAATTTCTGACGGACAGTTTTGGCCCTCCCGAAAAGCGTTTTCCCGCCGCCCGGCCGGGTTCCGGTCTTTTCCCGGCGCTTATTTTTCCGGATGCGACGTATCTTTGCGGAAACTACATATACTACTTGTAAAATATGAAAAGCGGAAAAGCGCCCGGCTTGACAGTCCGTTTGTTTCAGAGTAATATATAAGATATTTTGGCCCGTGAGGCTATTTCTTTTGCAATTTACATTTTACGCAGACTCAAAGGGCGTAAAAGGTAGAATTTATAGATTCGGGTAGGACCCCGTCCGCTCGGCCCGTTTGCCGGCGGAAGCGCACGGCCGTACCTAAAATTACAATGGAGGTCATTTTGTGACAGGGAAAAAACAAAATAGTCCGGTTGGACGCAACGGCGCGGAGAAGCCGAGGACCGGGGCAGGGGGCGAAGCGCGCTCCAGCCTCTTTCAGAAGGCGGCCGCGCCGAAGAAGCGCGCGCAGTCCCGTGCGAAGGGCCGTCAGGGCAAAAACGGGAACGGAAAGGCGGAGGCGGCGTCCGCGCAGGGCGCTGCGGAATCGCATCAGAAAATCCGGAGAAAGCGCCAGCCGAAAGGGGAGGCCGCGTCGCTGAAACAGAAGCTGGCGGTGGCGCCCGCGTCGGTGCGGCCGTCGGTTTTGTCCGCACCGCAGCCCGCGGCACCGAAGGCGAGGGCCGGCCGGCAGAACAGGCCGGGCCGCAAAGCATCGAAAAAGCCGCCTCTGCGCGCCTATTTTCTGGGCGGGCTGAACGAAATCGGCAAAAACCTCACTGTTTTCGAGTGCGAGGACGATATGATCATCGTGGACTGCGGCATGGCGTTCCCGGACGGCGACATGCTCGGTGTGGACATGGTCATCCCGGACTTCACCTTTATCGAGCGCAACGTCGATAAAATCCGGGGCGTCGTCCTCACCCACGGGCACGAGGACCACATCGGCGCCCTTCCGTTTCTACTCAAGCGGTTCAACTTCCCGATTTACGGCACGCGGTTCACGCTCGCCCTGGTCGACAGCAAGCTCAAGGAGCACGGGCTGCAGAACAAGGTGCGGGCCGTGATGGTGCGGCCGGGCGACCATATCCGCCTCGGCTGCATGGACGTGGAATTCATTCATGTCAACCACTCCATCCCGGACGCGGTGGCGCTGGCCATCCATTCCCCGGCGGGGACCATCGTGCATACCGGGGACTTCAAAATCGACTGCACCCCCACGATGGGCGAGATGATCGACCTCGCCCGCTTTGCCGAGCTGGGCAAGGAGGGCGTGCTCGCCATGTTCTGCGACTCCACCAACGCGGAGCGCCCCGGCTACACGAAGTCCGAGAGCAAGGTGGACGATTCCTTCGACCGCCTGTTCCAGCTCGCGGAAAAGGACCGCATCATCATCGCGACGTTCGCCTCGAACGTGAGCCGCGTCCAGCAGATTATCAACTGCGCGGTCAAGTATGGGCGCAAGGTGGCGCTTTCCGGCCGCAGCATGGTCAACGTGATGACCATCGGGGCCGAGATGGGCTATCTGAACGTCCCGAAGGGCGCGCTGATCGACATCGACCAGATCAGCCGCTACCCGAAGGAGAAGATCGTGCTGGTCACGACGGGCAGCCAGGGCGAGCCAATGAGCGCCCTGACCCGGATGGCGTTCGCCGACCACCGCAAGGTGGAGGTCGGCCCCGGCGACTTCATCATCATCTCCGCCCGCCCGATTCCGGGCAACGAGAAGACCATCGGCAACGTGATAGACGAGCTGATGAAGCGCGGCTGCAAGGTCATCTACGAGTCCATGTACGAGGTGCATGTTTCCGGCCATGCCTGCCAGGAAGAGCTGAAGCTGCTGCAGGCGCTCGTAAAGCCGAAGTATTTTATCCCCGTGCACGGCGAGCAGAAGCACCTGCGCAAAAACGCCCAGCTCGCCTACGACCTGGGCAAGGAGCCCAAAGACGTGTTTATCGGTGACATCGGGAACGTGCTGGAGGTCCATGAGGACTACATGCGGCAGCTTCCCTCCGTGCCCGCGGGCCGCGTGATGGTCGACGGGCTCGGCGTGGGCGACGTGGGCAGCATTGTGCTGCGCGACCGCAAGCACCTCGCCGAAGACGGTCTGATTGTCGCGGTCTGCACCATCTCTGCGCAGGACGGGCACATCATCTCGGGGCCGGACGTGGTTTCGCGCGGCTTCGTCTATGTGCGGGAGTCCGAGCCCCTGATGGACGACGCGCGCAAGGTCGTCACCAACGTGCTGGAAAAATGCGCCGACAACGACATCCATGAGTGGGGCGCGCTGAAGACGAAAATCAAGGAGGAGCTCTCGCGCTTTCTGTACGACCGCACCCGCCGCAGCCCGATGGTGCTGCCGATCCTCATGGAAGTGTGACCCTTTTTCGCCGCGGCGCGGGCTCATAAGGAGAATCTGGAAGTGAAACGGAAAATCTGGGCGTCTTCCCCGGTATTTTTCATCCTGTGCGCCGCCATGCTGGCCATGGCGTGCGCAAGCTGGTTCTGGAACCGAACGGCGTTTGTGATCGAGCTTTCCGTGGCGGTGGCCGCGGCGGCTGCGGTGGCCGCCTCCATGGTCGGCTTCCGCGCCTACATCGCCGCGGCGGTGAGGAGCGCCAAAACCGTCCTGACGGGCGACGAATACCGCGTGTTTCAGGACTTTTCGCTTCCGGTCGTGATTGTAGGGGACGCGGGCGACATCATCTGGTTCAACCGCGCCTTCTTTTCCGCCGTATGCGGCCGGCACGAATGCCGCGGGCAGAACATCGCGCGGTTTCTCTACCCGCAGACCGTCGCGGGGATTTTGAAGTCGGGCGGCGCGGATGTTTCTGTCGGCCGCAGCCGGTTTACGGTTTACGGAATCTCCACGGCGGCGGGCAGCGCGCTGTATTTTGTCGACAGCACCCGGTACCGCACGCTGGAAAAGGAATTCCACGAGAGCCGCCCCGCGGTCATTCTCGCTTATTTCGACAACCGCGAGGAACTCGCGCGCGAATCCACCAACAGCGAGGATACCCGCGTCGCCTCCGAGGTGGAGGAAGTTCTGATCCGCTGGGCGCAGGAGATGGGCGGCTTTCTGAAAAAGCTGAGCAGCGGCCGCTTTTTCATTCTGAGCGACGAGCGCCACGTCCGCGATGCGATGGAGAAGCGCTTCCCCGTCCTCGACGCCGTGCGCGCCGTCAAAGCGGGCGACCGGCTGACCGCCACGGTGTCGCTGGGCGTTTCGCGCGGCGCAAAATCCCCCCAGGAGGCCGAGGCCTGGGCCCGCAAGGCCCTCGACATGGCCCTCGGCCGCGGCGGCGACCAGGTCGCCGTGATGCAGGGGGAGGATACATACGAATTTTTCGGCGGGCTCTCGAAAGGCGTCGAAAAACGGGACAAGGTCCGCACCCGCGTGTTCGCCGCGACCCTTTCCGACGATATGAAGGAGAGCGACACAGTCCTCGTGATGGGGCACCGGTATTCCGACCTGGACTGCATCGGCGCCGCCGCGGGGATCTGGAGCGTCGCGTGCAAGAGCCTGGGGCGGCCGGCCTATATCGTGGTGGACCGGGAGCACACCCTCGCGGGGCCGCTGATTGACCGGCTGCAGAAATCCTGCCCGGACGAGCAGATTTTCCTTTCCCCGTCGGAGGCCCTGTCCCTCGTCACGCCGAAGACGATGCTGGTCGTGGTGGACACCCACTCGCCCGATTTTGTGGAAAGCACCGACCTTTTAAGCGCCGTCGCGCGTGTGGTCGTGATCGACCACCACCGCATGATGGTGCGCCACATCGAGAACGCGCTGGTCTTTTACCACGAGCCGTTCGCCAGCTCCGCTTCCGAGATGGTGGCCGAGCTGGTGCAGTACCTCGGCGACCGGGCGGTCACCCCGGCGGTCGCCGAGGCCATGCTGGCCGGCGTCATGCTCGACACCAAGTACTTCGTCCTTAAGACGGGCGTCCGCACTTTTGAGGCGGCGGCCTACCTGCGCCGGAAGGGCGCGGACACGGTGACGGTCAAGCGGATGTTTTCCGACTCCATCGACGCCTACAAGGCGAAGTACCGCATCGTCTCCAACGCCCGGATGTACGGCCGCTTCGCCGTGGCTTCCACGGACGCCGAGCTGCCGGACATCCGCGTTTCGGCGGCGCAGGCGGCGGACGAGCTGCTCTCCATCCAGGGCGTGGACGCGTCCTTCGTCATCTACCCGGCGGGCGGCGTGGTCAACGTTTCGGCGCGGTCGCTCGGCGAGGTCAACGTCCAGCTGATTATGGAGGCCCTCGGCGGCGGCGGGCACCTGACCATGGCGGGGGCCCAGCTTTCCGGCGTCACGGTGGACCAGGCGCGGGAGAAGCTGGTCGCGGTGATTCAGGCGCAGAAGGACAAACCGCACAAGTCCTGATGAAAGAGAAGGAGATTCGCGATGAAAGTAGTATTGCTGCAGGATGTGAAAGGCACCGGAAA
>DHOB01000011.1:43288-47812 GCA_002409675.1 Ruminococcaceae bacterium UBA5401 | reverse complement strand
GATGGCGCAGCAGGCGGACGCCAAAGTGATGGCCGACCTGAAGAGCGCCCGGCAGGCGCAGGAGCGCCGCATCCGGCGGGAGAGGGAGGAGGCGCGCCGCGTGGCGGAATCCATCGACGGAAAGACGCTGAAGCTCTACGCCAAATCCGGGCAGGGCGGCAAGCTGTTCGGCTCGGTCACTTCCCAGGAGGTTTCGGATGAGCTGAAGCGCAGCCTGCATGTCGACGTGGACCGGCGCAAGATTGCGCTGAACGGAGAAATCAAGGCCTACGGCACCTATGAGTGCGAGGTCAAGCTGTATGCGGGCGTCCCCGCCAAGCTGTACGTCCTGGTCGGGGAGGCGCAGTAAGGCGCGGCGGCGAAAGGAGGCGAGCGCACCGTGGAGGATTCGGCGACCGGCGGCTACTCGGGCCTGAACCTGCCCTTCAGCCCGGAGGCGGAACAGTCCGTGCTGGGGGCCGTGCTGCTCGACTCGTCCTGCATGGACCGCGTGGCGGAGATTCTGCCGCGGCCCGATTATTTTTATCTGAGCGGCAACAGCCTGATTTATTCGGTGATGCTCTCCATGTTCACGGAGGGCCGGCCGATCGACTTCGTCACGGTGCTGGAGGGCCTCCAGAAAACCGGGAAGTTCGACGAGGCGGACGGTAAGACCTATCTGCTCCAGCTGGCGCAGATGGTGCCCTCCATCTCCAATGTGGAGTCGTACGCGTCCATCGTGCGGGACAAATACGACGTCCGCACGCTGATTACCACGGCGCGCGACATCATCGAAGAGGCGTCGTCCGGCGAAGCGGACGCCGCGTCGCTGCTGGATTCCGCCGAGCAGCGTATTTTTGACATCCGGCGCGGAAAAAATATGCAGGGGCTCCAGCGCGTCAACGAGATTATCCTGCAGGAGTTCGACCGGCTCGACCGGCTCAATTCGCCGGACGCCGAAAAGTACCGCGGCGTGCCGACCGGCTTCCACGAGCTGGACGAGGCCATCGCCGGCCTGAACCGCTCCGACTTCATCCTGCTCGGCGCCCGCCCCGGCATGGGGAAAACCAGCTTTGCGCTGAACATCGCGCGCCACGCCGCGGTCAAGGCCGGCAAACGGGTCGCTTTTTTCTCGCTGGAGATGAGCAAGGAGCAGCTCGTCTCGCGCCTGCTCTCCACCGAGGCCATGGTGGAGGGGACCAAACTGCGCACCGGCAGGCTGAGCGAGGACGAGTGGGTCCGCCTGATTGAGGCGGGCGACATCCTTTCCAAAACGGAGCTCTATTTCGACGACAACCCGACCATCACGGTGCCGGAAATCAAGGCGAAGCTCCGCCGGCTGGACGGCGTCGACCTCGCGGTGATCGACTACCTGCAGCTGATGACGTCCTCCACCCGGATCGACAACCGCGTGCAGGAGATCTCTCAGATTACGCGGAGCCTCAAAATCATGGCCAAGGAGCTGGACATCCCCGTGCTCACGCTCTCGCAGCTCGCGCGCGACAGCGAGAAGCGCACCAACCACCGGCCGGTCCTCTCCGACCTGCGGGATTCCGGCTCCATCGAGCAGGACGCCGACGTCGTCCTGTTCCTGTACCGCGACGACTATTATCCGGACTCCGCCGAGCCGGACGAGGACGCCGACCGCAACCGCAGCGAGTGCATCATCGCGAAAAACCGCCACGGCGAGACCAAGACCATCCCTCTGCACTGGCAGGGCGAGTACATGCGCTTTACGGCACAGGAGGTCATCCACAATGAATGAGCCGGCCGCGGAAATCGAGCGGAAAATAGAGGCGTCCGTCGCCCGCTGGGCCATGCTGCCGGACGGCTGCAGCGTGGTGGTGGGCCTTTCCGGCGGCGCGGACTCCGTGGCGCTGACCCATTTTCTGCTCCGCTATTCCCGCGCGCACGGCATCCGTGTGACGGCCGCGCATGTGAACCACGGCCTGCGCGGCGCCCGGGCGGATGCCGACGAGCGCTTCGTGCGGGAGTTCTGCGCGCGGCGCGGCGTGGAGCTGCGGGTGCTCCGCGCGGACGTGCGCGCGCTGGCCGCCGAAAAATCGCGGGGAATCGAGGAATGCGGGCGTGAAGTCCGCTATTCTTTTTTTCGCAGCCTGTGCGGGCCGGGCGGCCGCATCGCCACGGCGCACACGCTTTCCGACAGTGTGGAGACCGTGCTGATGAACCTTGCGCGCGGCGCGGGGCCGCGCGGCCTCTGCGGCGTGCCGCCCGTGCGCGGCAACGTCGTGCGCCCCCTTTCCGGAATCACCCGCGCCGAAGTGGAGCGCTACTGCTCGTCCTTCGGCCTGCCGTTCGTCACGGACGCCACCAATTTCACCGCGGACTGCGCGCGGAATAAAATCCGGCTGCGGGCTGTGCCCGTCCTGCGCGAAGTCAACCCCGCGCTGGAGGAATGCGTGCTGCGCACGATGCGGCTGCTGCGGGACGACGAAGACTATCTGGAAGGCGAAGCCGAAAAGCGGCTGGCGGCGGCGCGCCTGCCGGGCGGCGGGTACGGCCTCGCGGCGTTCCGCGCCGCGCCGCGCCCCGTCGCGTCCCGCATGGTTCGGCAGGCCCTCGGCGGGCCGGCCGGCCCGCGGGAGAGCTTCCGCAACATCGCTGCGGTGGCGGACCTTATCGCCCGCGGAAAAGGGTCTGTTACGGCCGCCGGCGGAATACAATGCACCGTCTGCGGCAATACTCTTTTTGTCACGCCGCCCGGGGCCGGCGTTCCGGCCGGGTGGCGGGTCCCGCTCGACCCGGCCGGCACCCGCCTGCCGGACGGGCGCGTCCTGACCGTGCGGCCCGTCCGGCTGCCGGCGGGGGAAAATCGTCCGAAAGTTCATAATTTGATGTTTCATAATCTCATCAACTATGATACAATATTCTGTACCGGGGGCTTCATCCGCGGCAGGCGCGCCGGCGACCGGTTTGAGCCGGCGGGCCGCGGGGTGACGAAGACCCTCAGAAAACTGTTCAATGAAGCGAAAATCCCGCCGCCGCGCCGCGACAGCGTCGCGATTGTGGAAGCCGGGGGAGAAATTGCGTGGGTCGAGGGCTTCGGCCCTTCGCAGGGCGCGTGCCCGCCGGAAACGGGCGCCGCGGCGCAAATTATCATTCAAGGTTAAGGAGTGCGGATAAACGGTGCATCGCATGGAAGACGATATCCAGGAAGTGCTTTTCAGCAGGGACAGGCTGAAGGAGATCGTGCAGAAAATGGGCGCGCAGATCAGCAAAGACTACGAGGGGAAAAATCTGCTGATGGTCAGCGTGCTGAAAGGCTCGGTCGTGTTCCTGTCGGATTTGATGCGGGCCATCACGGTCCCGTGCAGCATCGATTTCATGGCGGTTTCCAGCTACGGCTCCGGGGTGAAGACCTCGGGCGTCGTGAAGATCCTCAAGGACCTCGACATCGACCTCAAGGGGTACGACGTCCTGGTCGTGGAGGATATCCTCGACAGCGGCCTGACCCTCAGCTACATACTGGAACTGCTGCAGGGGCGCTCCCCGAAGAGCATCCGGCTGTGCACCTTGTTCGACAAGCCCGACCGCCGCACCGTTCCCGTTCAGGCGGATTACGTCGGCACAGTCGTTCCGGATAAATTCATTGTAGGCTATGGACTGGACTATGCCCAAAAATACAGGAACCTTCCGTTTGTCGGGGTCCTGAAACCGAAGGTCTACGGCGGATAGGCTTGTGGCTGGGCAGCCGGCGCTCATATCGCTCATATAAGGAGTGAATCTGATTTTGGACAACAAGAAGGCACTGAAGAATATCGCGCTGTTCATCGGTATTCCCGTGCTGCTGATGATTCTGCTTGCTTCGGTTCTGAACACCCGCTCGGAAGAACCGCATAAATATTCTGAAATCGTCTATTATTTTCAGGACCAGCAGGTGACGCAGTACACGCTGGACCTCGGCAGCGGGGACATGGCCCTCACGCTGAAAAACGGGACGCGCGTCTCTTACGTCGCGCCGAACGTCGCGTATCTGCGCGAGGACATCAAGCCCTATGTGGACGAGTACAACAAGGCCCACCCGGAGGCGCGCATGACGGTCGACATGAAGCCGCCGGCGCAGACCTCGTGGCTCTCCGGTCTGCTGCCCACGGTGCTTTTCCTCGCCGTGATGCTGGGGTTCTGGTGGTTTGTGATGAAGCGCCTGAACAGCACGATGGGCGACGCCGGCAAGCAGATGAATTTCGGCAAGGCGAAGGTCAAGCAGATGGCCGACGAAAAACGCAAGACCACCTTTGCCGACGTCGCCGGCGCCGACGAGGAGAAAGAGGAGCTGCGCGAGATTGTGGAGTTCCTGAAAAACCCGCGCCGGTACAACGAGCTGGGCGCGCGCATCCCCAAGGGCGTGCTGCTCGTCGGCCCTCCCGGCACGGGCAAGACGCTGCTCGCCCGCGCTGTGGCGGGCGAAGCGGGCGTGCCGTTCTTTTCCATCTCCGGCTCCGATTTTGTGGAGATGTTCGTCGGCGTGGGCGCGTCGCGCGTCCGCGACCTGTTTGAACAGGCGAAGAAAAACTCGCCCTGCAT
>DHOB01000011.1:19555-43136 GCA_002409675.1 Ruminococcaceae bacterium UBA5401 | reverse complement strand
ATCGACGCCGTCGGCCGCCAGCGCGGCGCCGGCCTGGGCGGCGGGCACGACGAGCGCGAGCAGACCCTGAACCAGCTGCTGGTGGAGATGGACGGCTTCGGCGCGAACGAGGGCGTCATCATGATTGCGGCCACCAACCGGCCGGACATCCTCGACCCCGCGCTGATGCGCCCGGGCCGCTTCGACCGGCAGGTGATGGTCGGCTACCCGGATATCCGCGGGCGCGAGGCCATCCTGAAGGTGCACGCGCGCAACAAGCCCCTGGCGCCGGACGTCAACCTGAAGACCATCGCGAGGTCGACGGCCGGGTTTACCGGCGCCGACCTTGAGAACCTGCTCAACGAATCCGCCCTGCTGGCCGCCAGAAGGCATCTGAAGGCCATCACAATGTCGGAGATTGAGGAGGCGACCATCAAGGTGGTCGTGGGCACCGAGAAAAAGAGCCATGTGATGACGGAGAAAGAGAAAAAGCTCACGTCCTATCACGAGGCCGGGCACGCCGTCGTCACCTATTACTGCCCCACGCAGGACCCGGTGCACCAGATTTCCATCATCCCGCGCGGCATGGCGGGCGGCTACACCATGTCCATCCCGACGGAGGACCGGTCCTACCGGACCCGCACGGAGATGGAGGAGAGCCTCGTCGTGATGCTCGGCGGCCGCGTTTCGGAGTCGCTGACGCTGGACGATATCTCGACCGGCGCCTCCAACGACATCGAGCGGGCGACCAAGGTCGCGCACAGCATGATTACGAAATACGGGATGTCCGAAGAGCTGGGGCCCATCACCTACGGCCGCGACGAGAGCGAGCCGTTCCTCGGGCGGGACATGGGCCATATCCGCGACTATTCCGAAGAGACGTCGTATGCGATAGACCGCGAGGTCAAGCGCCTGATTACGCAGGCGTACCACCGCGCCGAGGCGATTCTGAAGGCGCACATGGAAAAGCTGCACCTGGTTGCGCGCCATCTGTATGAAGAAGAGAAAATGAGCGGCGACGAGTTCGAGAAGCTGATGCGGGAGCCGAGCCCGGAGCCGCCGAAGGCCCCGGAGGCCCCTGCGGCCCCGACGCCCCCGGCGGGCGGTCTGCCGAAGGCGAACGCGGAATCCGCCGGCTGAAAGGGAGCCGGCCCAAACACAGAACAGCCTGAAAGGGGAATGCGCCGTCATTCCCTTTTTGCTGTTTCTTTTCCTGTTGCGCGGATTTTTCGGGAAGGACTGGTCAGACGTTGAAAAGAGAATACGGCAACGAGAGCATCTCGGCTCTGAAGGGCGCCGACCGGGTGCGGCGGCGCCCGGCGGTGATTTTCGGCTCCGACGGCATCGAGGGCTGCGAGCACTCCGTTTTTGAGATCGTCTCGAATTCCATCGATGAGGCGCGCGAGGGTTTCGGCCGCCAAATCGTCGTGACGCGCTATGCGGACGATTCGGTGGAGGTCGAGGACCACGGCCGGGGCATTCCGGTCGAGTTCAACCACGCGGAGAAACGCTATAACTGGGAGCTGGTGTTCTGCGAGCTGTACGCCGGCGGAAAATACAACAACGACGCCGACGAGAGCTACGAGTACTCGCTCGGGCTGAACGGCCTCGGCCTGTGCGCCACGCAGTACGCGTCGGAGTATATGGACGTCGATATCCGCCGCGACGGGATGCGCTACCGGCTCCATTTTGAGCACGGGGAAAACCGCGGCGGCCTGAAAAAAGAGCCGTATGCCGGCAAAGACACGGGGACCAGAATCCACTGGAAGCCCGACCTGCAGGTGTTTACGGATATCCATATCCCGGCCGAATATTATTTTGACACCCTGCGGCGGCAGGCGATTGTGAACGCGGGCCTCGGCTTTTCGTTCCGCGACCAGACCGAGTCTGGCTTTCAGACCACGGAGTTCCTGTACCGCGAAGGGATTGTCGACCACGCGAAGGAAGTCGCCGGGGACGACGCCCTGACCCCCGTGCAGTTCTGGCATACGGAGCAGAAGACCCGCGACCGGGCGGACAAACCCGAGTACAACGTGAAAATCGGCGCTGCGGTCGCGTTCTCGAACCGGAACCCCGCGGTGGAGTATTACCACAACTCCAGCTGGCTGGAGCACGGCGGCGCGCCGGAAAAGGCGGCGCGCAGCGCCTTTGTGTCGCAGATTGATTCCTACCTCAAGCAGACGAACAAGTACAACAAGAACGAGAGCCGCATCACGTTCAACGACGTCCAGGACTGCCTGATTCTGATTCTCTCCTCGTTTTCGAACCGCACGTCGTATGAGAACCAGACCAAAAAGGCCATCACCAACAAGGGCATCCAGACCGTTATGACCGAGTTTCTGCGGCACGAGCTGGAGGTCTATTTTGCGGAGAACCCGGCGGACGCGGACAAAATCGCGGCCCAGGTGCTGGTCAACAAGCGCAGCCGCGAGGACGCCGAACGGACGCGGAAAAACCTGAAAAAGAAGCTGACCGGAACGATGGACCTGGCCAGCCGGGTCGCAAAATTCGTCGACTGCCGCAGCCGCAACCCCGCGGAGCGCGAGATTTTCATCGTGGAGGGCGATTCCGCCCTCGGGGCCTGCAAGCAGGCGCGCGACCCGAATTTTCAGGCCATCATGCCCATCCGCGGCAAAATCCTGAACTGCCTGAAGGCGGATTACGGCCGCATCTTCAAAAACGACATCATCACCGACCTCATCAAGGTGCTCGGCTGCGGCGTGCAGGTCCGGTCGAAGGCAAACCGCGACCTCTCTTCCTTCAACATGCAGGCCCTGCGCTGGAGCAAAATCATCCTCTGCACCGACGCCGACGTGGATGGGTACCAGATCCGCACCCTGCTGCTGACCATGCTGTACCGGCTGACGCCGGCGCTGATTGAGGCCGGGAAGGTCTTCATCGCCGAGTCCCCGCTGTTTGAGATCCAGTCGGGCGACAGGACGTATTTCGCCTATACGGAAAAGGAAAAGGACGAGTTCCTCGCCCGGCTCAAAGAGCGGAAGTACACCATCCAGCGCTCCAAGGGGCTCGGCGAGAACGAACCGGACATGATGAACCTGACCACGATGAACCCGGCCACCCGCCGCCTGATCCGCGTGATGCCCGAGCAGGCCGAGCGGACCGCCCGGGTGTTCGACCTTCTGCTGGGGGACGACCTCAGCGGGCGGAAAAATTTCATCGCGGAGAACGGGCGGTACTATATGGAGCTGGCCGACCTGAGCTGAACGCGGCCGGAAAATACGGAATTTAGGGACTGAAAGCATGAGAAGAAAATCTTCCGGACAGCCCGCGCGTGCGCCGAAGGCCCGCGGCGTAATCAAGGGCGCGGGCGCCGTTGTGGAACAGAAAATCACCGATACGCTCGAAACCAACTACATGCCTTACGCCGTGAGCGTGATTCTCTCGCGCGCCATCCCGGAAATCGACGGATTCAAGCCTTCGCACCGGAAACTGCTGTACACAATGTATAAAATGGGGCTGCTGGGTACTGCGCGTACAAAAAGCTCCAACATCGTTGGCCAGACCATGAAGCTGAACCCCCACGGCGAGGCCGCCATCTACGACACCATGGTGCGCCTCAGCCGCGGCTACGAGGCGCTGCTGCACCCCTATGTGGATTCCAAGGGCAACTTCGGCAAATTCTATTCGCGGGACATGGCCTGCGCCGCGGCGCGCTATACGGAGGCGCGGCTGGACCCGATCTGCCAGGAGCTGTTCCGCGACATCGAGAAAGACACCGTCGACTTCGTCGACAACTACGACAATACGACCAAGGAGCCGACGCTGTTCCCCGCGACGTTCCCGACCGTTCTGGTCAACGCGAACACCGGCATCGCTGTCGGCATGGCCAGCTCCATCTGCCCGTTCAACCTGGCGGAGGTCTGCCGGACCGCCGCGGCCTGCATCCGGGACCCGGAGCACGACATCCTTTCGACCCTTCCCGCGCCGGACTTTCCCGGCGGCGGGCAGATTCTCTACAACCGGAAGGAATTTGAGAAAATCTGCCGGACCGGGCGCGGTTCCGTGCGGGTGCGCGCGCGGTATGCCTACGACAAAAGCGCCAACTGCATCGACGTGACCCAGATTCCGCCGACCACGACCATCGAGGCAATTGTGGAAAAAATCGCCGACCTGGTCCGGCAGGGCAAAATCCGGGAAATTTCGGACGTGCGCGACGAGACCGGGCTCGCCGGCCTTAAAATCACCCTGGACCTCAAGCGCGGGGCGGACCCCGACCGGCTGATGCGGCGGCTGTTCCGCATGACGCCGCTGGAGGACAGTTTTTCGTGCAACTTCAACGTGCTGGTCGACGGGGTCCCGCGCGTGCTGGGCGTGCGCGACCTGCTGCGCGAGTGGACGGCGTTCCGCGTCCAATGCGTGCGGCGGCGGACCGCGTTCGAGCTGAAAAGCCTGCAGGAAAAGCTGCACCTGCTGCGCGGGATGCAGGCGATTCTGCTGGATATCGACAAAGCCGTCGCCATCGTGCGCCGCACGGAGGAGGAATCCGAAGTCGTCCCGAACCTGATGATCGGCTTCGGCATCGACCGCGTGCAGGCGGAGTATGTCGCGGAAATCAAGCTGCGCCACCTGAACCGGGAGTATATCCTGAAGCGCACGCAGGAGGTCGCAAAGCTCGAGAAGGAAATCGGGAACCTCAGGAAAATCCTCGGCAGCGACGCCGAAATCCGGAAAATCATCCTCTCCGAGCTCGAGGCGGTCGCCAGAAAATACGGGAAGCCGCGCCGCTCCATGCTGATTTACGAGGAGGAGCGGGAAGAGCCGCCGGAAGAGGAAGTGCCGGAGTATCCGGTCCACCTGTTCTTTACCCGCGACGGGTATTTCAAGAAAATCACGCCCCAGTCCCTGCGCATGAGCGGGGAGCAGAAGCTCAAGGAGGGCGACGCCGTCGCCCGGCACCTGGAGAGCACCAACGGCGCCGAGCTGCTGTTCTTTACGGACCGTTGCGCGGTCTACAAGGCGAGGGCCGCGGATTTTCCGGACACGAAGGCCAGCGTGCTCGGCGAGTATATCCCGGCCCGGCTCGGCATGGAAGAGGGCGAGAACGCCGTCTTTATGGCGGTTACCACCGACTATTCGGGCTTTCTGCTGTTCTTCTTTGAAAACGGCAAGGCCGCCAAGGTGGACCTCGCCGCCTACCGGACGAAGACGAACCGCCGCAGGCTGGTCGGCGCCTACGGGAACAAATCCCCCCTCGTCGCCGCGGGGCAGACTGAGCGGGACTGCGAG
Organism: Ruminococcaceae bacterium UBA5401; assembly: GCA_002409675.1. Lineage (GTDB taxonomy): Bacteria > Bacillota > Clostridia > Oscillospirales > Acutalibacteraceae > Thermocaproicibacter. Next base: position 37,910 of record DHOB01000011.1, on the reverse strand, counting down.
TACCTGCTGACCTCTTCCAAGGGCAGGATGCTGCTGGTCCACACCGGGGCCGTTCCGGTGAAGGCGACGCGCAGCACGCAGGGCGTGGCCGTGATGACCCTGCGCCGGAACGCCCGCCTGGCGCGCGCGGTGCCGTACCGGGAGGGGATGCTGAAAAAGCCGGAGCGCTACCGCAAAAAGATTCCGGCTTCCGGCTCGCTTCCCGCGCCGGAAGAAACGGAGGGGGAGCAGCTCACGCTGTGACGGCGCTCCGCCCTCAAAAAACAAAAAACACCGCGGAGAAACCAATGGCTTTTCCGCGGTGGGACAGAGACAAGCGGCAAACGCATATACGCTTTTCTATCCGTCGCTTATCTTTTCCGGGCTTTGCGCCGATATTCATGTTTTTGAAAAAGCCTTGAAAAAATCCGGATTCTGTGGTATGCTTATCTCATTACAGAGTATGATACGAGAAGGTGGAGGGATTTTCTGTGTCTGCCGGTGAGATCGCTTTTGGAATTATCCTGATGATTTTTGCAGTGGGCATCATCGTCGTCGTGCTGTTGCAGGAAGGCCATGAGCAGAACGTAGGCGTCATAACGGGCGGAGCCGATACGTTTCTGTCGAAGAACCGGGCAAGGTCCGTGGACGCTTTTTTGGCGCGGTGGACGAAAATGATCGCAATTGGCTTTTTTGTGCTGGTCATTTTGATGAATGCCTATATGTTCTTTTTCCTGAAATAGGAACGCGCTTTTTTCGCCCCGCTGGAAAAGCGGGGCGTTTCTTGTATCAATCAAATATCATCCGTCATATCCGGGAAGATATGGGAGGAAGCAAGTGAAAGAGATTGAGAATCAAATCATCCGGTGCCTTGAGGAATCGGGGCAGAGTCTGCCCATCCGCGACCTGCTGAAAGAGCTGCGGGTCAGGCGCTCGCAGAAAAAGGCCTTTTTTCAGGCGCTGGACGGGCTGGAGCAGGACGGGAAAATCACCGTCAGCAAAAAGGGGCGCGTCCATCTGCCGGAAAAGAGCAGCGCGGTCGAGGCGACCATCGTCTCCTATTCCAGGGGATTCGCCTTCGCGCGGCCGGACGACGGCGGGGACGACCTGTTCATCCATTCCGACAAGCTCAAGGACGCGTTTATCGGCGACCATGTCCTTCTGAACAACATCAGGACGGGCCCGAAGGGGCAGAGCGCCGAGGTCGGCAAAGTTGCCGAAAAGGGAAACCGCCTGGTCACGGGCACGCTGAAAATGGAGGACGGCACCCTCGTTTTGGATACGGACATCGCCGTGCGCTATGCGATTCCGGTGGCAAAAAAGGGCGACGTAAAGGCGAAAGAGGGTGACAAGGTCCAGGCGAAAGTCCGGCGGAAGAACCATTCTTCGGAGCTGGAGGCGGAAGTCGTCAAGGTGTACGGCAGCGCGGGGAGCGCGAAAATCTGCGTCGACGCCATCCTCGACCAGAACGGGATTCAGCCCGACTTTTCCCCCGAAGCCCTGGCGGAGGCGGAAGCGAGCGCTTCCCGCCCGATTGCCGAGGCGGACTTGAAGGACCGGCTGGACCTGCGGGCCCTGCCGGTCTGCACCATTGACGATGCGGGCGCGAAGGACCTGGACGACGCCATCTCCGTCAGCCGGACGGAGCATGGGTACCGCCTCGGCGTGCATATCGCGGACGTCTCCCATTATGTGCGGGAGGGCGGCGTGCTGGACCGCGAGGCCCTCAGCCGCGGCACCTCCGTCTATTTTGCGGACCGCGTGGTGCCGATGCTGCCGAAAGCGCTCTCCAACGGAGCGTGCTCTCTGAACGCGGGGGAGGACAAGCTGACCTTTTCCGCCCTGATTGAGCTGGATGAAGCGGGGCAGATCCTCTCGTATCGGTTCCACAAGAGCGTGATCTGCTCGAAGGTGCGCGGCGTCTATACCGAGGTGAACCGCCTGTTCGACGGCACGGCGGACGCGGCGCTGCGCGGAAAATACGCGCCCGTGATGGATTCGCTCCATGCGGCGAGGGAGCTGGCCGGGGTGCTGAAGACCCAGTTTAAAAAGGCCGGGGTCGTGGATTTGGAGAGCACGGAGTCGGAGTTCACCCTCGACGAGAACGGCGTCTGCATCGACGTGCATCCCCGCCACAGCGGCGAGGCCGAGCAGATGATCGAGTACCTGATGATCACCGCCAACCGCGCCGCCGCCATGCTGGCCAAAAAGGCCAAGCTGCCGTTCGTCTACCGCATCCACGAGTCGCCGAGCCCGGACCGCGTCCAGACGCTGATTCAGCTTGTGGATGCGGTGGGGCTGAACTCCAAACCGCTGAAAAAGAAAGGAAAGGTGGAGCCGGCCGACTTTGCCGATATTCTGGGCCAGGCGGCGGGCACCCCCGTGCAGAAAGTGATTTCTCACCAGCTGCTGCGCACCATGGCCAAGGCGCGCTACGACGTGAACCCGGTGGGCCATTTCGGCTTGGCGCTGGAAGACTACTGCCACTTCACCTCGCCGATCCGCCGCTACCCGGACACGGCCATCCACCGAATCCTTTCCGCCGCGCTTGCCGCCAAAGAGAAGCAGGACCTGAGCGACCGGTACGGCAAGTTCGCCGCCGAGGCGGCGAAGCGCTCGTCCGACGCCGAAGTGCGCGCGATGACCGCCGAGCGGAGCGCGGAAGACTGCTATATGGCGGAGTACATGACCCGCCATGTCGGCGAGGCCTACGACGGGGTCGTCAGCGGCGTCACCCAGCACGGCGTCTTTGTGGAGCTGGAAAACACGGTGGAGGGCTTCGTCCCGATGGAGAGCTTCCCGAATTCCGATTACACCTTCGACGGTGTGCTGTCGCAGGTGGATTCCAGGACCGGCAACCGTTTGACAATCGGCACCCCGCTGCACATTCGCGTCGCATCCGCGGACGTGGCGAGCGGCAGAATCGACTTTTTTTACGCAGGGGAAACAGAAAGCAAATAATTTGGCAGTTTCCGTATATTTTTTGGAATAAATGCCCATCCTACTAACATAAATATAATCCGGAAGGCGGAATTGTTAGTATGGAATCTGTGCTGAAGCTTTTTTTGCGGAACGACTGCAAAGTCGAAAAAACGGAGACGGACAAACAAAAATTGCTTTCAGAAATCAGGGACGTTTCCCGCCGGCTTGCATACAACGAATGTTGGTTCCAGCAGGAATGCGACCGGGACCTCATCGACGCCTGCATCTACCAGCGGGAGGAACTGCGCGCCCGGTACCGCTATCTGCTGAGCCTTGCCAAGCAGGAGGGCGTGAACTGCGCCGCTTTTCAAATTTAGAGGAATGGGTGGAATGCCGTTTTGCAGCAGACGACGGTGGTTGCGCTTTGCGTTCTCGGCGTTTTTCTTCTGCTGGTGCTCATCCAGGTCGGGATGAAATCCAAACGGCCCGTCCGCCATGCGATCGGCGGCATTCTGGTCGGTTTCTGCGCGCTGGCGGCCGTCAATCTGACCGGGATGATGACGGGGGTCACCCTGCCCGTCAGCCCGCTGACGCTGGGCGTTTCCGGCGTAGCCGGAATTCCGGGCGTGACGCTTCTGCTTTTGCTGAACCTGATTTTTCGATAAAAACATCAATCAGAAGGGCCTCCCTTTTTGTGGGAGGCCCTTCTGATTTTCTGCGGCGGCCCGTTCGGGCGCCGGTTAATGAATCTGAACCTTGCGGCCCTGCGGCTGGGATTTCTCGACCTTCGGGAGGTCCAGTTGCAGGACGCCGTTTTTATAGGCGGCCGTGATGCGGTCGGCGTCGATGCCCTCGATGTCGAAGCTGCGGCTCAGCGCGCCGTACCTTCTCTCTCTGCGGACAAAGCCCTTTTTGTCCTCGTTTGCCTCTTCCTTATGCTCCGCCGAAATGGTCAGCTGGTCGCCCTGAACGTCGATATTGATGTCTTCTTTGTTGAAGCCGGGCATATCGGCCTTCAGCTGGTATTTGTCCCCCTTGTCGATAATGTCCGTGCGGCAGGGGGCGTACTCGTTCCCCAACCCACCGAAAAAGCTGTCGTTCATCATCCGGTCGAACGTGTCGAAAATGGAGCCGTTTCTGTGTTCAAAAGGAATCAAATCAAACATACCCAAACCCCCATTTCAAAATTTCTGTTTCCGGGAAAACCTTCCGTTCCTTTCAACAATTTCAGTATAAGCACGCAATGTGAACTAAAAACAGATATTTTGTGACTAAACTATTAATTTTAGCACTCTAACTATATGAGTGCTAAAATCTTTTTTCATCTGCCTGTATTTTCCCTTGCCGGGGGCGGTTTATTCGCGGGGCAGGTGTTTTTGCCTTCAAAACTTATGTCCCGGCATTCAGAGCGCCGGCGGCGGTTTCTTCCTCGAACTGGCGCAGGTAGAGCTCGCGGTAATAGCCGCGCTCCCGAAGAAGCTGCGCGTGGGTGCCGCGCTCTACGATTCTGCCGTCCCGCACGACCAGAATCAGGTCGGCGCGGCGGATGGTGGAGAGCCTGTGGGCAATCAGGAACGAGGTGCGCCCTTTCAGCAGGCGGGCGGTGGCGGCCTGAATCAGCTGCTCCGTCTGGGTGTCGATGGAGGAAGTCGCCTCGTCGAGGATGAAGATGCGCGGGTCGGCCAGCACCGCGCGCGCGAAGGAAATCAGCTGCTTTTCCCCCGTGGAGAGCAGGTCGCCGCCCTCGCCCACACAGGTGTCGTAGCCGTTTTCCAGCCTGGCCGCGACCCGGTCCGCGCCGACGGCCGCCGCAGCCCGCTCCACCTCTTCGTCGTCGGCGTCCAGCCGGCCGTACCGGATGTTTTCGCGCACCGTGCCGGAGAACAGGTGGGGGCTCTGCAGCACATACCCGATGTTGCTGTGCAGCCAGAGCTGGCTGCGTTCCCGGTAATCCCGGCCGTCTATCAGAATCCGGCCGGCGGTGGGCTCGAAAAAGCGGCAGACCAGGTTGACCAGCGTGCTCTTGCCCGCGCCCGTCTCCCCGACGATGGCGACCGTCGTCCCGGCGGGGATTTTCAGGCTGAAATGCTCCAGCACGTTTTCCTTTCCGTCCGGGTAGCGGAAGGAAATATCCCGGAACTCGATGTCGCCCCGGAGAGGCTCCCAGTTTTGCCGTTTCGGATGAAACGCGTCGCCGTATTTTTCGGCGACTTCCGGGCGGTCGACGACGCCCGGTTTCTTTTCCAGCAGGCCGGTCACGCGCTCGATGTTCGTCTGCACAGCGACGACCAGCGAAAAGCTTCGGGCCAGTTCCTGCACCGGCTCCAGAATTCCGACCGCATAGGACGCGAAAGCGGAAAGAGTGCCGATCAGGAGCGTGTGCCGCAGGACCATGCCGCCGCCGCGCACGAGGACGGCGGCCGTGGCGGCCGAACCGAGGAACAGGACCAGCGGGATGTACAGGGCGTTCATGCGCGCCGCGCGGACGGACGCGATGCGCGTCTCTTCGCTGATTTTCCGGAAGCCGCGGCTGTTTTCGTCCTCCGTCACCAGCGTTTTGGAGGTTTTCGCGCCCATGATTCCCTCGTTGTAGGCGCCGGTGATTCGGGAGTTGTTCCTGCGGACGCGCCGGTTCCACAGCAGAATGCGGCTCTGAAAGTAAAAGGTGGCCAGGGCGAGCGCCGGGACGACCAGAATCACCGCCAGGGCGAGCCGGGCGTTCATCGCCAGCATGGCCGCGAACACCCCCACCAGGTAAGCGGCCGCCCACAGCATGTCGCACAGGTTCCACGCGACGATCTGGGCGATGCGGTCCGTGTCGTTCATCACGCGGGAAAGGATATACCCGACCGGCGTCGTGTTGTAGTAAGAGAGCGAAAGCGTCTGCAGATGGACGAAGCAGGCGCGCTTGAGGTCGCGCCCGAGGTTCATCTCCACGCGGATGCACCTGCGCGTAAAACCCATCACGAACAGCGTCTGCAGCACGACGACTGCCCCGTAAACCCCTGCGAAAAGAGCCAGCCCGCCCGTGGTGCCAGACTGGATAAAATGGTTGATGGCGTACTGCTGGAACTGCGGCAGCAGGATATCCATCGCCGCGCAGCCCAGGTTCAGCAGAAAAATCGCCAGCAGCATGCGCCGGTACGGTTTCAGGTAGGGGAAAAGGCCCTTCCAGATTTTCAGGCTGAACGAGGCGGTGTATTCCTCTTCCTCATACCCCATCGCGGGCTTCCCCCTCTCTCAGCAGCGCGCGGTCGGCGCCGTTCATCTGAATCTCATAAATTTTCCTGTAGATGCCGTCCCGGCGGACCAGCTCTTCATGCGTTCCGAGCTCCGCGACTTTCCCGCGGTCCAGCACCAGAATCCGGTCGGCCTGCATCAGCGTCGTAATCCGGTGCGAAATCAGGATGACCGTGGCCCCGCCGAGGCTCTGCCGGAGCGCCGCGCGTATCCTGGCGTCCGTTTCGGCGTCCACAGCGGAGAGCGAATCGTCGAAAATCAGGATGGGCGCCCGCTGCAGCAGCATCCGCGCGATGGCGACGCGCTGCTTCTGCCCGCCGGAAAGGGTCACGCCGCGCTCGCCGACCATGGTGTCGTACCCGTCGGCGAAAGCCTCGATGTCGCCGTCCACGCAGGCGGCGCGCGCGGCGCGCCGCACTTCTTCGCGGGTGGCGCCGGGCCGTGCCGCGCGGATGTTTTCGAGGATTGTGCGGGAGAACAGGAAAGGCTCCTGCAGCACGATTCCGACGTTGCGGCGCAGATGGGACAGCTTGATTTTAGAAATCCCCACCCCGCCGACGGTGATGCTGCCGCATTCCGGCGGCAGCTCGTACAGGCGGTCCAGCAGATGCGCCAGCGTGGATTTTCCGCTCCCCGTGCCGCCGAGGACGGCGAAGGTGCTGCCGGCCGGAATCGTGAAATCCACGCCTTTCAGGACCGGCTCCTGCCCGCCGTAGCCGAAGGTCACATGGCGGAACGCGATGTCGCCGTCCATCGGGGGTTCCAGGGCGCCCGGCGGGTCTTTTTCCTCCTCCGCGGCGAGAATCTCTGCCACGCGCTCGGCGGAGACGCCGGCCTTGCTCATCTCGGACAGCACGCGCCCCAGGCTGCGGATGGGCCACGCCAGGGTCGAGTTGTAGAACACGAAGGCCAGAAATTCGCCGAGCGTGATGCCCCCGCCCACGGTTTCGGCGATGCCCGCAACGGTCACCGTGAGGACCTGCAGGCCGATAATCAGGTCGCTGGTCCCCCAGTACAGGCTCAGCAGGGAGCCCAGGCGAATCCAGAGGCGCGAAAAGCGCTCGTTCAATTTGTCGAACCGGCCGATTTCAAAGCGTTCGCGCCCGAAGGCCCGCACCACCCGCACGCCGGTCAGGTTTTCCTGCACGTCGGCGGAAAGCTGCCCCTCCGCCTCGTCCGCCGTGCGGAACCGCCGGGCGATTTTGAAGTGAAACACGCACGAATACGCCCCGACGGCCGGCAGAAACGCGCAGGCGATCAGCGAGATTTTCCGGTCCATCGAAAACATGGCGCCCAGCGAGACCGCCACCAGGAAGACGATGCGGAACACCTGCAGCAGCTGCGTGCTGACAAACTGGCGGATGACTTCCACGTCGGAAGTGCAGCGCTGGATGATTTCGCCCGTCTGGTTCCGGCTGTGCCAGGAAAACGGCAGCTTCTGGATGTGCTCGAACAGCCGGTCGCGGAGCGATTTGACAAACGCCTCCGACCCCCGGGCAATCCCCATCTGCCCCAGATAGCTGCACAGGCCCGCCAGGGCGGCCGTCAGCAGGGTGGCGCCCGCCGCCAGCAGCAGCGCGCGCGGGGGGTCGGCGAGGACGGGTGCCAGCAGCTTCCCCAGCCGGCCGGGAAGGGGTCTGCCGGCGAACACCGAATCGACCGCAACCCGGATGATTTGGGGAAGGGACGCGCTCAAGACGGTGTTGAGCAGCGAAAAGACCACCGCTCCGGCAAAAAGGCGACCGGTGCCCCGCAGCAGGGGCCGGATCAGGGCGGCCGCCGCCCGCTTCTTACTTTGTTTTTTCATCGTATCCATCCTGCAACTGGCATTTCGGGCATAAAAAAACACCCCCGGCCTTTCAGAATAATCCGGGCCGGCCCGCTTGTCAAGGCGGCCCGGCCCGCACTTCCGGCTATTTTTCCTTTCGGTTTAACACCTTTATTACTTTAAATCCTGCGATGATGATAACAGGAAAAGCGAAATCCCTTAAAAGCGATTCCAGAATATTTTATGAAGGGCAGCCATGCAAAATTGGACATGCGGCTCATACCCCTTTCAATACAAAAACATGTAACAAATATTACCGCAGACGCAGCGCGGCCCGGCGCTTCAGCTTTTATAGTTTTCGTAGTCCTGCGCGTCGTTCCACATGCGGGTGAATTCCGCCTCGAAGTCCTGCGCGACCTTTTCGTCCCGCAGGACGACGAAGACCTCGTCGTTCGCGTTTTCGGCCGATTTGGTGTAGTTGAAGCTCCCCGTCGTCGCGACCTTTCCGTCGGCTACGGTCACTTTCAGGTGCATGATTCCGCTGTGGGAATCCACTTTCACCGGGATTTTGTCCGCGGCCAGCCGGTCCAGCAGCACCTTCTGGTACTGCCCGGCGGACTGCTGCCGGTCCGTGATGATGCGCACCGCGACGCCGCGCCGCTTCGCCCGCTCGATGGCTTCGGCGGTGCCCTGGTCCGTAAAGCTGTAGATGGCGACGTCGAGGTCCTTCCGGGCCGAGTCGATGACTTCGACCAGCCGGGGCTGCGCTTTCTGCCCCGCCCTGGGGAAGTAGTACTGCACGTTTTGCGCCTGAACCTGCGTTCCGCCGCCGGCGGCCGGCTGCGCCGCGGGCGCGGCGCTTTTTCCGCCCGCATACAGGCCGACGAAAAAGGCGGCGGCAATCAGCACGGTTGCCGCCGGCGACAGCCCGCGGGAGGCGCTTTTTCTTGTGTATCGCATGATTTGGGATTCTTCCTCCGATTCCGTCAGATTTTGCAGCCGAAGCTGACGCCGATGTCGCGGGCGGTGGAGACCAGCTCGCAGCCGGACGGGATTTTCTTGAGCTTTCCCGCGACGTCTTCCAGCGGCACCGAGACGATTTTATTGTCTCTCATGGCGACCATCCGCCCGTATTTTTCCCGTGCGACCAGCTCCGCCGCGGCCGTGCCGAACCGCGTGGCCAGCACGCGGTCGTAGGGGCAGGGGGTACCCCCGCGCTGGATGTGCCCCGGCACCGTCACGCGGATTTCCTGCCCGGTCATCCGGCCGATTTCTTCCGCCAGCCGGTAGGAGACGGAGGGGTGCTTCTTCTTTTTCTGCTCGCTGTGCAGTTCCTTCGGGCTCAGGCCGGCCTCGTCCTGCGAGACGGCCCCCTCCGCCACGGCGAGGATGGAAAACCGCTTTCCGCTGCGGTTGCGCCGGTGGAGCGACTCGACGATTTCGTCGGTGTCGTAGGGCATCTCCGGCACCAGAATCACGTCCGCGCCGCCGCCGATGCCGGCGTACAGAGTGAGCCAGCCGACCTTGTGGCCCATGATCTCCACGATGAAGACGCGGCTGTGCGAAGTCGCCGTCGTATGGATGCAGTCGATCACGTGGGTGGCGATCTCCACCGCGCTCGAAAAGCCGAACGTGATGTCGGTGCCCCAGATGTCGTTGTCGATGGTTTTGGGAAGGGTGACGATGTTCAGGCCCTCTTTGGAGAGGAGGTTGGCCGTCTTGTGCGTCCCGTTGCCGCCCAGAATCACCAGGCAGTCGAGGCCGAGGCGGGCGTAGGTCTTCTTCATGCTCTCCACCACCTGGGCGCCGGTCTTTTCCGCCCGGCACAGGGATTTGTACGGCTGGCGCGACGTTCCGAGAATGGTCCCGCCGAGCGTCAGAATCCCGGAAAAATCCCCCACGGCCATCGGCTGGAAGATGCCCTCAATCAGTCCGCGGTATCCGTCGCGGATGCCGTAGAGGACGACATCCCTGCCAAACCTGGTGTAGAGGGACTTCCCGATTCCGCGGATTGCGGCGTTCAGCCCCTGGCAGTCGCCCCCGCTGGTCAGAATCCCGATTTTTCTCACTGCTGTTCCGTTCCTCCTTTTATTTTTCGCACTACTGTGCGGTGCCCTCTTCCCTGCCTTTTTCCTCGGGGGCGCGCACCGGCTCGTACAGCTTCGACCGGTCCCCTTTTTTCAGGCTTTCGGCGGCCTGAACGGCCTGGTGGAAAAATTCCTTGTGGCAGTTGCAGGGCGCCTTTCCGCGCCGGTCGGCGCGGATGTAGGTCCCGTCCGCCCGCATGACGCGGGTGTTGATGTTGTCGTTCCACATCAGCTCGAGGATGCGGAAGGCGCGCAGCTTCAGCTTTTCGTCCTCGATGGGGAAGACCAACTCCACGCGGCGGTCGAGGTTCCGCGGCATCCAGTCCGCGCTGCCGAAGAAGATTTTGGGGTCGCCCGCATTTTCAAACCGGAAGATGCGGCTGTGCTCCAGAAAGCGGCCCACGATGCTGTGGACGGTGATTTTTTCGCTGACTTTCGCCACGCCGGGGATCAGGCAGCAGATGCCGCGCACCAGCAGGCGGATGGGCACGCCCGCGCCCGAGGCCCGGTACAGCAGACCGATGATTTCCGGGTCCACCAGGGAGTTGACTTTCGCCGTGATTCCGCAGGGCAGGCCCTTTTTTGCGTTTTCGGCCTCCAGGCCGATCATCCGCCGGAAAAAGGCGCGCATCCCGTCCGGCGCCACGACGAAGCGGTTGTACTCCGGCGGGCGGGAGTAGCCGGTCAGCACGTTGAACAGGGAAGAGGCGTCCGTCCCGTAGGGCTCGCGGCAGGTGAACAGGCCGAGGTCCGTGTAGATTTTCGCGGTGCTGTCGTTGTAGTTCCCGGTGCCGAGGTGGACGTAGCGGCGGATGCCGTCCTCGTCCCGGCGCACCACCAGCAGAATCTTGCAGTGGATTTTCAGGCCCACCAGGCCGTAGATCACGTGGCAGCCGGCCTGCTCCAGCTTTTTGGCCCAGCGCAGGTTGTTCTCTTCGTCGAAGCGCGCCTTCAGCTCCACAAGCACGGTGACCTGCTTGCCGTTTTCCGCCGCGCGTATCAGCGCCGCCACAACGGGGGAATGCCCGCTGACGCGGTACAGGGTCTGCTTGATGGCGAGCACGTTTTTGTCCTCGGCGGCGGTCCGCACGAAATCCACCACGGTCTCAAAGCTCTCGTAGGGGTGGTGCACCATCCGGTCGCGCTCCCGGATGGCTTTGAAGATGTCGTCGTAGCCGTAAAAATCGGCCGGCGGGTAGACGGAACGAATCGGCCGGTAGCGCAGGGACTTGAACTGCGGCAGCGCGCAGAACCGGGTGCAGAAGGTCAAATCGAGCGGCCCGGAGATTTCGTAGGTCTCGTCGTCCCCGATTTCGAGCATCTCTTTCAGAAAGGCCTCGGTCTCGCGGTCGTGCCGCCGCGAAAGCTCCAGCCGGACGGGTTTGCCGCGCTTGCGCATTTTGATGGACTTGCGGATTTCGCTCAGCAGGTCTTCGGTGTCTTCGTCGATGTCGAGGTCCGAATTGCGCGTGATGCGGAAGGCGCAGGACGAGCGGATGTCGTTGAGCTCAAACAGCTCTTCCAGCTTCCAGACCACGATGTCTTCGAGCAGCACGAAATCCTGCCCGCTCCCTTCCGCCGGAAGCTGCAGGAACCGGGGCAGGATGGAGGGGACCTGCACCACCGCGAAATAGGTCTCGCCGCCCCGGTCCAGCCGCACGGCGATGTTCAGGCTCTTGTTCGCCAGCAGCGGGAACGGGCGGCTGCGGTCCACCGCGAGCGGCGTCAGCACGGGGAACAGCACCTTGTCGAAATAGTCCGCCAGGTACCGCTGCCGCGGCTCGTCCAGCTCCTCGGGGCGGAGGAAGCGGATGCCGAGCTTTTTCAGCGCGGGCAGAAGGGAGCGGTTCAGGCAGGAATGCTGCTTTTCCGTGAATCTGTGGATTTTGGCGGAGAGCAGCGGCAGCAGCTGCGGGGGGTTCAGCCCCGACGGGTCGCTGACCAGATAATTCGACTCGACCTGCTCCTGCACGCCGGCCACGCGGACCATGAAAAATTCGTCGAGGTTCGATTCGGTGATGCCGAGAAAGTTCATCCGCTCCATGATGGGGTTGCGCCGGTTAAACGCCTCTTCCAGCACGCGCGCGTTGAAATCCATCCAGCTCAGTTCCCGGTTGATGTAGGGAAATTTATTTTCAGTTTTCTTTTCCGGTTCAGACAAAAACTCCACAACCTTCCCGACATGTACTTTTAGACCAGCGGAGATTTGATGGAGAGCTCGGGATGATAGCCGAACACTTCCTGAAAGAACGGCGCGCACTGCTCGAAAGCCCATTTTTCCAGATAGAGGTTGGCGTCGCTCTTCGCGGAGATCAGCAGCCGGTTCCCCTGCACGCGCGCCTTGATTTCGCCGAGCTTCTGCCGGTGGGATTTGTCGAGGGCGTTCGCCAGGCGGAAAATGGCCACCAGCTTCGAGACGACCAGCCGGTTCTTCACGCTCAGGTCCCGCAGAAGGGGGCTGTCGAAGTCGGGCACGTCGAACTCGTTGTACCGCGCGACGCAGGCCGCAATCAGCATTTCCTCGTCCGTCATGCCGTAGATTCCGGTGTCCTTGATCAGGTCGAACGAGCTGATGTGGTGCTGCCTTGCGGCCACGTAATAGCCGCTTTCGTGCAGGATGGAGGCGAGCTCCAGCAGCAGCCGCTTGCGGCGGTCCAGCCCGTGGGCGCCCTTCATCCGGTCGAAGATTTTGCACGCGTAGTTCCGGATGCACTCGGAGTGCACGGCGTTGCACCGGTAGGCCGCAGCGACTTCCCGCGCACAGGAGAGCGCGCTCTCGCAGACGCGGTCCAGATATTTGCTCCGGCTTTTCGGAACCAGCATGTGCTGTATCAGGGTGTCCCACAGCTCCGCCTGCATGAAGACGATTTTTTCGGAGGTGGCGAAGCCCAGCAGGTGAATGATGATGGCCAGAGAAGAAAACAGAAGCTCGGCGTCCTCCTCCGAGATTTTATAGGTCAGGGCGGCCTTTTCCTGCGGCATCGAGCAGACCGCCTTGAAAAGGGCGCGCAGCTTTTTCGCCTCCAGCTCAAAGCAGCCCCTGGAGGGCTTCACGGAGCAGAGCCTCGCAATCAGGCGGATGCATCCCCCCGTCAGCACCAGCTTGGAGACGGGCCCTTTCTGGAACGGGATGGCGGCGCGGTTGATGACGGTGTCGAGGTACTCTTCGACCACGGTGTGGTAGTCGCCCGTCAGGTTCCGGATGCTGCCGAGCATCTCGTGCAGTTTGAGCGAGCCCATCGGGATGTTCTGCGTAAAGACCGCCTGTTCCCCCTCGAAGACGCAGAGGCCGATGGTCCCGGCCCCGATGTAGGCGATCAGCGCGTTCGTCTTTTCATCCTTCTTCTGCTCTTCCTCCAGCAGTTCCAGTGCCCGGTCGTAAATCAGCGTCTTTTCCTGGTCTTCCTCCAGCACTTCGACCGTCATGCCGTTCTGGATTTTGAGCTGGTCGAGGATATAGGCGCGGTTGGCGGCCTCGCGCAGAGCGGTCGTCGCGACGACCCGGTATTTTCCCACGCCGTACTCCTTCATGATTTCGCTGTAGCCCCGCAGAAGGGAAGAGAGCTCACGCAGGCTTTCAAAGCTGATTCTGCCGTCCGTGAAAACTTCGTGCCCGACCCGGATGGGGCGCTCCAGGCGGTCGATGTCGACAATCCGGCCCTTCTTGAGCTGGGAAATCCGCATCTTCAGCGCGTTGGAATCGATATCGATAACGGCGGCTTCCTTCATGTCCTTTTTGTGATTCATCGGTTCCCCTCCGCCTTCGCCGCGATGCAGCGATACTTTATAAAATTCTTTATATTTTGAGCGGAATGATTCGTAAAAATCCAGGAAAAATACAGAAGAGGCCCGAAAAAGCCAATTCGTTCCTTCTCCATATTATAGCAACAAAAAAACCGCATGGCAATGCCCTTTTCCGCACGTGCGCCCGGCGTTATTTACAGTTTTATAGAAAAGCCCGTACATTCATGATATACTGAACTGGATTTCAAGTAAAATACTGAAAAAAGGGTGAAGGGGATTTGCGCAGATACGGGCGGACGGACAAAAAAAGAGGCAGAAAGCTTTTCCTCGGGCTTCTGGCGGTCCTGGTTCTGGCGGCGGGGTTCTATGCGGTTCTTCCTTCCCGGCTGAACGCTCCGGCCGGCGGGGGCGCCGTTTCGGAAGGGGCGCGGGTTTCCCGGCCGGCGGGCGCCCCGGCTTCCTCCGCAGCCGGGGCGCCGTCGCAGCAGGCGCCTTCCGGGGACGTTTCCATCACCGTCCTCGGCGCGGGGGACGACCTGATTCACAGCAGAATCTACAAGCAGGCGCAGCAGCGCGCGGGGGGGAAGGGCTATGACTTCACCCCGGTGTATGCGCGTGTCGCCGGCCGAATCCGCGCCGCGGACGTCGCCGTCGTCAACCAGGAGACCGTGCTGGCGGGCCGGGTGCTGCCGCCGTCGAACTACCCGCTGTTCAATTCCCCCACGCAGGTGGGGGACGCACTGGTCGGCGCTGGGTTCGACGTGATTAACCACGCCAACAACCATATCCTGGACATGGGCGAAAAGGGAATCAGGGCGACGCTCGATTACTGGGACACGAAGCCCGTGAAGGTCGTCGGCGCGTATCGCAGCGACGCGGACCTCGAGAACATCCGCATCGTGACGGCAAAGGGCATCCGGACCGCTCATATCGGCGTGACCGAGATGACCAACGGCAGGTACCTGCCCAAAAACTCGCAGTACCGGCTGATTTACGCAAAGGACACGGCGCTGATTCAGCGGCTGATAAAAAAGGCGAAAAGCATGGCCGACGTGGTGGTCGTTTCGGTCCACTGGGGCACCGAGGACACCTACACCCTGACGCAGAGCCAGAAGACCCTCGCCCAGCAGATGGTGGACTGGGGCGCGGACATCATCTTCGGCAACCACCCGCACGTGGTGCAGAAGCTGACGCTGCTCACGCGCGCTTCCGACGGCGCGAAGTGCCCGGTCGCCTTCGCGCTGGGCAACTTCGTTTCCGCCCAGCTTTACGGCCGCAACCTGGTCAGCGGCCTGCTTACGGTCACGATGACCAAGAGCGGACGGACCGGCAAGACCTCCTACTCCGGGATGAAGTTCACGCCCATCGTCACCCATTACGGGGCCGGCTTTTCCGGCATCACCATTTACCCGTTCAGCGAATACACCGACGCCCTGGCGAAAAGCCACGGCGTCCGCGCCCGCACGAAGGACTTCAGCCGCGCCTTTGTCCAGAAAATCATCGACGGCAGCGTCCCGAAACAATACCAGGAACTTTCCTGACGCCGCCTTGACAGGCGGAGCATGGTGTGGTATCATACAGCTAAATTAACAGCTGTCTTCGGGGCGGGGTGAAATTCCCCACCGGTGGTGATGCGGCGCAAGGCCGACAAGCCCACGAGCCTTTTGGCAGATTCCGGCGCGATTCCGGAGCCGACGGTAGAGTCCGGACGAAAGAAGAACACGCTTTACGGTGTTTTTTTGCCCCACAGGCATGCCTGTGGGGCTTTTTCCGTGGACAGCGGAAAAAAGGGGTTTTCAGAAATGGAGAACGCAAAAAATGCGGCGAATCGGGCCTCCCGGTTCGACATCCGGGCGGTGGCGCAGGTCGGCATCCTGGGCGGCATGGCTTTTCTGCTGATGATGGTGGAGATCCCGCTCTGGTTCGCGCCGGGGTTTTACAAGCTGGACCTGAGCGAAATTCCGGTGCTGATCGGCGGCTTCGCCATCGGCCCGCTCGCGGGGGTGATGATTGAGCTGGTCAAGGTCGTGCTCTACTTTTTCATCCACGGCAGCTCGACGGCCGGCGTGGGGGACTTTGCCAATTTCGTGATCGGGTGCTGCATGGTGGTGCCGGCGGCCCTGATTTACAAGCGCCGTAAAACGCGCCGCACCGCCATGCTCGGTCTGGCCGCGGGGACGCTGCTGATGACGGTCGCCGGCAGCCTAGCCAACGCCTATGTGCTGCTGCCGCTGTTTGCCGGTGTGATGCACCTGCCGCTGGGCACCTTCGTTCAGATGGGAACGCAGGTCAACCCGGCCATCACAGACCTCGGAACTTTGATTCTGTTCGCGGTGGTGCCGTTCAATCTGCTGAAAGGGGTGCTGGTTTCTGTTGTAACCGCTCTGCTGTACAAAAAGGTCAGCCCCATCCTGCACGGCACATACCGCCGCCCGTGAGGAAGCCGGCGCGGCATGCCGCGCCGCGCTCCCGATAACGGAATTGAGCGGAATAAAGCCTGCCGGCAGTTTCCGGCAGGCTTTTATCAAGCCCGATTTCACCTGCTTTCCGTGCGGAGGGGCGCGGGGCAGGCTTCGCATTGATAATTGTCCCGAAATTTGGTATAATTAAGAACGAAACGCTCCGGACCGCGCCGGCCCGGAGAAAGCGGCAAAAACTCAGGGGGGTTGTCTGTGTCTCAGAAAGTGCGCACCCGCTTTGCACCGAGCCCGACGGGCTTTATGCATGTCGGGAACCTGCGGACGGCGCTGTTTGAATACCTGATTGCGAAATCGAACGGGGGGGATTTCATCCTCCGGATTGAGGACACCGACCGGGAACGCTATGTGGAAGGCGCCGAGGACGTGATATACCGGACGCTGGCGCAGGTCGGCTTCCGGCACGACGAGGGGCCGGATATCGGCGGCCCTTACGGGCCCTATGTGCAGAGCCAGCGCAAGCCGATTTATAAAAAATATGCGGAACAGCTTGTGCGGGAGGGCAAGGCGTACAACTGCTTCTGCACGAAAGAGCGGCTTGACGCCCTCCACGCGGCCAGGGGGGAGAACGGCGGCGGATACGACCGCCACTGCCGCAACCTGCCGAAAGAGGAGGTGGAGCGCCTGCTGGCGGCGGGCACGCCCCACGTGATCCGGCAGAAGATGCCGCTGGAGGGCTCCACCACCTTCGATGACGTGGTGTACGGGCCCATCACCATCGAAAACAGGGAGCTGGAGGACCAGATTCTGCTGAAGTCCGACGGCTTCCCCACCTATAACTTTGCCAATGTGGTGGACGACCACCTGATGCGCATCACGCACGTCGTGCGCGGATGCGAATACCTGACCTCCACGCCGAAGTACAAGCTGCTGTACGAGGCGTTCGGGTGGCAGGTGCCGGTCTATATCCACCTGCCGCTGATTATGGGCAGAAATCCGGACGGCAGCGTCTCCAAGCTCTCCAAGCGGCACGGGTCGACCGGCTTCGCCGACCTTGTGGCGGAGGGCTACCTGCCGGAGGTCATCGTCAACTATATCGCCCTGCTCGGCTGGACCCCGAAGGACAACCGGGAGATTTTCACGTTGGACGAGCTGGTCAGGAATTTTTCCATCGACGGCATCGGCAAGTCGCCCGCCGTCTTCGACTACGACAAGCTCCTGTGGCTCAACGGCGAGTACCTGCGCGCCATGCCGCAGGAAG
Organism: Ruminococcaceae bacterium UBA5401; assembly: GCA_002409675.1. GTDB lineage: Bacteria > Bacillota > Clostridia > Oscillospirales > Acutalibacteraceae > Thermocaproicibacter. The sequence continues at coordinate 20,492 of DHOB01000011.1, read as the reverse complement.
AATTCATCCGCAGGGCCATGCCGTATTTCCGGCGGGTCTTCCCGGAGGGGGACCGCCCCTGGGACGTGCTGGCCGGCGTGCTGCAGCCGCGCATCTCCCGCTTTACGGAAATCCCGAAGCTGCTCGCCTTCTTCCGCGAGCTGCCGGAGTATCCGGCGGAGGATTTCGTCAACAGGAAGAGCAGAACGAACCTCGAAAATTCCGCGCAGATGCTCCGCGCGGCCCTTCCGGTTCTGCAGCGGCAGGAGGAGTGGACGGCGGGCGCCCTGCGCGCCTGCCTGACCGGCCTTGCGAAAGAACTGGGCGTGAAGAACGGCACCCTGCTGTGGCCGGTGCGCATCGCCGCCGCGGGGCAGAAGGTCACGCCGGGCGGCGCGTTCGAGATCCTCGCCGTTCTCGGCAAGGACGAGGCCCTCAGGCGGCTGAACCTGGGGCTGCGGAAACTGACGGACAAGGAGCCTGAAAAATGAGAGAGGAATCCCCCGCCCCGGAAAAGGAAGGGCAAAGCGGGAACTTCATCCATACGCTGATTGAAAAGGACCTCGCGCCGGGCGGCAGGTTCGAGGGGAAGCGGGTGCACACCCGCTTTCCCCCCGAGCCGAACGGGTACCTGCACATCGGCCACGCCAAGGCCGTCTGCATCGACTTCGGCACGGCGGAAAAGTTCGGCGGCCTGTGCAACCTGCGCATGGACGACACGAACCCGACCAGAGAGAATGAGGAATACGTCGACGCCATCAAGGAGGACATCCGCTGGCTCGGCTTTTCGTGGGGCGACCGCTTCTTTTACGCCTCCGACTATTTCCCGAAGATGTACGAGCTGGCCGAGGACCTGATCCGCCGCGGTCTGGCCTATGTCTGCGAGCTGACGCCGGAGCAGATGCGCGGGTACCGCGGCGACCTCACGCATCCGGCGAAGAGCCCGTACCGCGACCGC
>DHOB01000011.1:15658-19286 GCA_002409675.1 Ruminococcaceae bacterium UBA5401 | reverse complement strand
CGCGACCCGGTCCTCTACCGCATCAACCACCTGCCGCACCACCGCACGGGCACGCAGTGGTGCATCTACCCGATGTACGACTTCGCCCACCCCATTGAGGACGCGCTGGAGGGCGTGACCCATTCCCTCTGCACGCTGGAGTTTGAGGACCACCGCCCGCTGTACGACTGGGTCATCGAGCATGTGGACCTGCCGGCGAAGCCGCGCCAGATTGAATTTGCGCGCCTCGGCATCAACAACACCGTGATGAGCAAGCGCAAGCTGCGCGCGCTGGTCGAGCGCGGCGTCGTCTCCGGCTGGGACGACCCGCGCATGCCCACGCTCTGCGGGCTGCGCCGCCGCGGCTACACGCCGGCCGCCATCCGCAGCTTCTGCGAGCAGATCGGCGTCGCAAAGGTCAACAGCACGGTGGACTACGGCTTTCTGGAGCACTGCCTGCGGGAGGACCTGAACCGGCATGCCCGGCGCGCAATGGCCGTGCTGGAGCCCGTCCGGCTGATTCTGACCAATTACCCGGAAGGGAAGACCGAAACGTTCGAGGTGGAGAACAACCCGGAGGACCCGTCGGCCGGAACCCGGCCCGTGACTTTTTCGCGCGAGCTCTGGATCGAGCGGGGGGATTTCATGGAAGTCCCGCCGAAAAAGTACTTCAGGCTTTTCCCGGGGAACGAAGTCCGTCTGAAGACCGCCTATATCGTCCGGTGCACCGGATGCGAAAAGGACGCGCGCGGCAGGGTGACCGCCGTCTATGCGGAGTACGACCCGCAGACGCGCGGCGGGAACGCGCCGGACGGGCGGAAGGTGAAGAGCACGATTCACTGGGTTGACGCGAAGACCGCCGCCGACGCGGAAGTGCGCCTGTACGGGCGGCTGTTTTCCGTGCCGGACCCGGATGCGGGGGACTTTCTGCGGGAAGTGAACCCGGAGTCCCTCAAAGTCCTGACCGGCTGCAAGGTGGAGCCGTGGCTGGTGGGCGCGAAGCCCGAAGAGCGGTTCCAGTTCATGCGGCAGGGCTATTTCTGCGCCGACTGCCGCGACAGCTCGCCGCAGCGCCCCGTTTTCAACCGCGCCGTGTCCCTCAAGGATTCTTATAGACCCAAGGCAAAATGATTTTCCCATAAAGCCGGAAACGATTCGGAAGGGCCGGCCGGAAGATGCCCGGTTTCACGGGTGTTTCCGGCCGGCTTTTTCTGTGAAGGCCCGGCCCGGCTTGCGATGTTTTCCAGTTTTGCCTTCGGGAGTGTCCCTTTTCCGTCCCGGCCGGTACGGCTTTTGTTTTCCACGGATTTTATGCCGGGCCGGAGCAGGTTCAGTCCGCCCAGACGGAGCGGGCGGTCCGCAGCACAAGGCGGACTTTGTCCCACTGTTCCTCCTCGGTGAGGACGTTGCCCTCTTCGGTGGAGGCGAAGCCGCACTGGGTGCTCAGGCACAGGCGGTCGAGGGGGACGTATTCCGCCGCTTCGGCAATGCGGCGCCGGAGCAGCGCCGGGTCTTCCAGCGCCGGGCTCTTCGACGTGACCAGCCCGAGGACGACGAGCTGGTTTTTGATGAAGCGCAGGGGCTCGAAGCCGCCCGCGCGGTCAGAGTCGTATTCCAGGTAAAAGGCGTCCACCCCGACGCCCCCGAACAGCGTCTGCGCGACGGCCTCGTATCCGCCGGAAGCGGCCCAGGCGGAGTGGTAATTGCCGCGGCAGACATGCAGGTTTACGGCCATGTCCGCCGGGTGGTCTGCGGCGACCCGGCTGTCGAGCTCCGCGAACAGGCGGGCGTCCGCGCCGGGGTCGCCGCCGCTGCTTTTGAGGAACTCCCGGTAGCCCCTGTCGCAGAGCATGCCCCAGGTGCAGTCGTCGAGCTGCAGATTGCGGCAGCCGGCTTTGTAGAAAGCCTGCACCGCGTCGCGGTAGGCGCGCACGATGTCGTCTTTCAGCTTCTCCGCGTCGGGGTAGACCGCCCGCGTCTCCTCCGCGTTGCCCTCGCGGAACAGCTCCGCCCAGAGCTGGGCGGGGGCGGGGATGGTCTGGCGCGCAATCACGGAATCCCCCGCCGCCTCTTTCAGGAACCTGAAGTCCCGCAGGAACGGATGCTCCCCGAAGCGGATTTTCCCGGAAAGGCGCACGGTCTCGGGGCGCGTCTCCAGCCCGTGGAAGGGGTAGCCGTGCCGGCTCAGCTTCTTTTCCACGCCATCCAGCCCCCACATGAAGTCCAGGTGCCACCACGACCGGCGGAATTCCCCGTCCGTCACGCTTTTGAGACCGACGGCCTTTTCCTTTTCCACCAGCTTCCGGATTTCGCCGTCTTCCACGGTGCGCAGGTCCCGCGCGCCGATTTTGCCGGTCTTGTATTTTGCGCGCGCCTCCTTCAGCGCTTTCGGCCGCAGAAAGCTGCCGACGATGTCGCCCCGGAAGGGCGGAAGCCTGCGGACGGAAAAGGATTTTTTCTGGTTGCTCATTCCTCATCGCTCCTTGTCTGTTTGGGGCCGCGCGGATAAAGAAAGCCGCCTTCAAAGGGATTTGATTCCCTTTGAAGGCGGCTTTTGTTCCGCGGTGCCACTTCAACTTTGCGCCCGCCTCGCGGCGGTGCGCCTTTATGAGTACGCCGGCCCTCGCGGGCCGGAAATACTCTGCCGCAGTAACGCGCGGCACGCGTCGCAGCCTGAGCGGTCTGCCTCGGTGCGCCGTTCGGGAGCCATCTTCAGCCCCCGCAGACCCGCCCTTTTCCATCGCCCAAGAGCTCTCTGCAGGGCCGCGCGGGACCTACTCTCTCCGTCATCACGTTCTTCGTATTGCAGAGCATCCTACCACATTTCCGGCGCCTTGTCAAGAGCGGCGGGAGCGCTGGGAGGACTGCCCGATTTTCTGCGGCTCGCCGTAGGTTTCGCCGAACGTCTCCACCGTGACTGTTTTGACCCGCTGCTCTTTCAGCGGCCGGTCGTCGTAGTCGCGCGGGGTGGCGACGATGCGGTCCACCGCTTCCATTCCGGCGACGACCTTGCCGAACGCGGCGTACTCGCCGTCCAGGTAAGGCGCGTCGTCCACCATGATGAAGAACTGCGAGCCGGCGCTGTTCGGGTTCACCGAGCGCGCCATCGAGATCACGCCCCGGGTGTGCCTGAGCTCGTTCTTAAAGCGGTTGGCGCTGAATTCGCCCCGGATGCAGTAGCCGGGGCCGCCCGTTCCGGTTCCCCGGGGGTCGCCGCCCTGAATCATGAAGTTCGGGATAATGCGGTGGAAAATGGTCCCGTCGTAGAAGCCCCTGCGCGCGAGCGAGATGAAATTCCGGACGGTGTTTGGCGCAGTGTCGGGGTACAGCTCGATTTTGACGCAGCCGTTCCCGGTTTCCATCGTGACCAGCGGATCTTTCATATACAACACCTCTGTTTCTGAGAAAGGCCGCTCCGGCGGCTGAAACCCGGCCTTTTGCGGTGCTCCGCGAAGGGTCGGCTCCGGTTTGCCGAAAGGGCGGGGAGTATGCTATAATTGACAAAAAGAGGGGAGAGGACGCCTGAAATGAAATTGATTTCTTGGAACGTGAACGGGCTGCGCGCCTGCATGGGAAAGGGCTTCGTGGACTTTTTCACCGCGTCCGGGGCCGACGTTTTCTGCATCCAGGAGACGAAGATGCGGCGCGA
>DHOB01000011.1:8105-15400 GCA_002409675.1 Ruminococcaceae bacterium UBA5401 | reverse complement strand
GACATCGGCGCGGCGGAGCATACGGGCGAAGGGCGCAGCATCACCCTCGAGTTTCCGGATTTTTACCTGGTGAACGTCTATACGCCCAACTCCCAGCGGGGCCTCGCGCGCCTCGGCTACCGGATGCAGTGGGACGACGCGTTCCGCGCCTATCTGCAGAAGCTGGACGCCGTCAAGCCGGTCGTCGCCTGCGGAGACATGAACGTCGCGCATGAGGAAATCGACCTGAAAAACCCGAAGACCAACGTGCAGAATGCGGGCTTCACCCCCCAGGAACGGCGGAAGATGACCCGGCTCCTCGCCGCCGGCTTCACCGACAGCTTCCGCTTCCTCCACCCCGGGCAGACGGGCGCCTACACCTGGTGGTCCTACATGTTCCACGCGCGCGAGCACAACGCGGGGTGGCGCATCGATTATTTTCTGGTCTCCGATTCCATCCGGGACAGAATCCGGGAGAGCAGCATCCTCTCTTCCGTCACGGGGAGCGACCACTGCCCGATTGAGCTGCTTCTGGACGAATAATCAGGAGACCTTTCCCTGCTTCTGCGCCTGGCTGCGCTCCAGGTTTTCGCGCGCGACCGCCAGCATCAGCTTGATGCGGTTTTCCTGGTTGACTTTCGTCGCGCTCGGGTCGTAGTCGATGGGGACGATGTTGGAGCGCCGGTCCGCCGCCTTGACGCGGTGAATCATTCCCTTGCCGCTGATGTGGTTCGGCAGGCAGCCGAACGGCTGCACGCAGACGATGTTTTCGTACCCCGCCTCGGTCAGCTCCAGCATCTCCGCCGTAAGCAGCCACCCTTCGCCCATCTTGTCGCCGTAGCCGATCACGTTCTTGACCAGGCCCTTGAGATGCGGGTACGCGGTGGGCGGATGAAAGCGCGGCTCGGTCCGGATGGCCGCAATCAGCGTCTCCTGCATGCGCAGCAGGTACCTCATCAGCAGGTTCACAAAGAAGTATTTGAGGGGGTTGCCGCCGTAGAGGCGGATGTCGTCCAGGCGGTTGTCCACCTTGAACAGGGCGAAGTTCATCAGGCCCGGCACGTTGACCTCGCAGTCCTGCGTGCGCAGAAAATCCTCCAGATGATTGTTCCCGAGCGGCGCGTATTTGATGTAGATTTCGCCCACGACGCCGACCTTGACTTTCTGCCTGCGCTCGATTTCGACGGCGGCGAAGTCCCGGACGATTCTGCGCAGGTTCCGGTCCTGCTGCTTCAGGGAAAGGCCCTTTCCCTGGTTGAACTGGCCGGTGAGGATGCCGGTCCACTTTTTCACCAGCCGGTCGCTTTCCCCTTTGTGCACTTCATAGGCTTCCGTCTGGTTCCGCAGCAGCATCAGCGCGTCGCCGTAGACGAGGGCCGCCACGCATTTGCGGATCATCGGCAGCGTGATGTGAAAGCCGGGGTTGTGCTCCAGAAACGACAGGTTCAGCGAAAGGACGGGCACCTGCTGCAGCCCGGCCCTTTTGAGGGCCTTGCGCAGCAGGTGGATATAGTTGGAGGCGCGGCAGCCGCCGCCGGTCTGCGTGATGACCAGCGCCGTCTTGTTCAAGTCGTATTTGCCGGAGTGCAGCGCGTCGATGAACTGCCCGATGACCAGCAGGGCGGGGTAGCAGGCGTCGTTGTGGACGTATTTGAGCCCTTCCTGCACGATGTTCGGGCTGGAGGTGTCAAGCAGCTCGAAATGGTAGCCGCAGTTCCTGAGCACGTTGATCATCAGCCGGAAATGAATCGGGGCCATCATGGGGGCGAGGATGGTGTACTCCCGCTTCATTTCCCGGGTAAACAGAAGGCGCCCCCGCCTGTTGTATTTCAGCTTTGCCAATGAAAATTCCGCCTCATTTCTCCAATGCGGCAAACAGGCTGCGCAGCCTGATTTTCACCGCGCCAAGGTTGGTGATTTCGTCGATTTTCACTTCGGTGTAGATTTTTCCGCTCTCTTCCAGAATCCGGCGCACCTCGTCCGTGGTGATCGCGTCGATGCCGCACCCGAAAGAGACGAGCTGCACCAGGTTCATGTCCGGCTTGTCGCAGATGTATTTCGCCGCGGCGTACAGCCTGGCCTGATAGGTCCACTGGTTCAGCACGTGCGTGGGGAAGCGCCGCATCTTGGGGCTGAGCACGTCTTCCGAGATGACCGCCGCGCCGAGCGCGGTAATCAGCTTGTCGATGCCGTGGTTGATTTCCGGGTCCAGGTGGTACGGGCGCCCGCTCAGGACGATGATGGGCATGTGGCGCCGCCTGGCCTCGGCGATCATCTCGTCGCCTTTGCTGCGGTTCCTGTGCAGAAAGGCGGCATACTCCGCATACGCCGCCTTTGCGGCGGCGCGCACCTGCGCCGGCGTGATGTCGGGGAAGCTCTTCTGTAAGATGGCGCACATCTTGCGCGGAAAATCGTGCCTGCGGTGAAGGCCCACATAGCCGTGGATGAAGTTGCAGTCCTTCAGGCAGCGCATGTTGGCGCCGATGACTTCCGGGTAATAGGCGACCACGGGGCAGTTGTAGTGGTTGTCGCCGAGGTGTTCGTTGGGGGTGTAGGACATGCACGGGTAAAAAATCGTCCGGATTCCGGCGTCCACCAGCGCCTGCACGTGCCCGTGCATCAGCTTCGCCGGGAAGCAGACCGTGTCGGAGGGGATGGTGCTCTGCCCCCGGATGTAAAGCTCCCGGGTGGAAAGCGGCGAAACGACCACCTCGAACCCCAGCCTGGTGAAGAACGTGTGCCAGAACGGCAGCAGCTCGTACATGTTCAGGCCCATGGGGATGCCGATTTTCCCGCGCGGCCCCGCCTTCGGCCGGTACGAGCGGAGCAGCTTCAGCTTGTAGGCGTACATGTCCAGCTCGCTTTTGCCGGAGCGCTTGGTGACCGGCTTTTCGCACCGGTTGCCGCCGATGAAGCGGCGGTTGCCGCCGAACATGTTCACGGTCAGCCGGCAGTGGTTGCTGCACATGCCGCAGGTGGTGACCCGGACCTCGTGCCTGAAGTTCTCCAGCTCTTTTTCCCCGATGATGGCGCTTTTGCCGGTGGATTTTTTCATGGCGTAGACCGCCGCGCCGTAGGCGCCCATCAGGCCGGCGATGTCGGGCCGGGTGACCTCGACCCCCATCTCCTTCTCGAACACGCGCAGCACGGCGTCGTTCAGAAACGTGCCGCCCTGCACCACGATGTTTCTGCCCAGCGCCTTGGCGTCCGGCACGCGGATCACCTTGTAGATGGCGTTTTTCACCACGCTGACCGAAAGGCCGGCGCTGATGTCCTCCGTCGTGGCGCCGTCCTTCTGCGCCTGCTTGACCTGCGAGTTCATGAACACCGTGCAGCGCGACCCCAGGTCGACGGGGTGCTTGGCGAACAGGCCCATCCTGGCGAACTCCGCAATGCCGTAGCCGAGCGTGCTGGCGAAGGTCTGCAGAAAAGAGCCGCAGCCCGAGGAACACGCCTCGTTCAGGAAGATGTTGTCGATCGCCCCGTTGCGGATTTTGAAGCACTTCATGTCCTGCCCGCCGATGTCGATTACGAAATCCACGTCCGGGCGGAAGCGCTTGGCGGCGGTGAAGTGCGCCACCGTCTCCACAATGCCGAAATCCACGTTGAACGCGTTTTTCAGCAGCTCTTCCCCATAGCCGGTCACGGCGCTGCCCTCTATGGCGATGCCGGGGTACCGGCGGTACAGGTCCAGCAGATAGTCCCGGAAAATGGGGACGGGGTTGCCGGAGTTGCTCCGGTAGATGGAGCTGAGAATTTCGCCTTTTTTGCCGATGAGCACGGCCTTCACGGTGGTGGACCCGGCGTCGATGCCGAGGAACGCGCCGCCCCGGTACGAGGCGATGTCGCCGCGCGGGGCCTTGCACTGCGCGTGCCTGCGGCGGAATTCGTCGTATTCCGCCCGGCTGGTGAACAGCGGCGGGATGGAGAGAAAGCTGCCGGTGCAGCCGTATTTCCGCACGTTTTCCAGCGCCTTGCCGAGGTCCACTTCTTCGGCGCTGCAGTACGCCGCGCCGAGCGCCACGTAATAGAGCGAGTTTTCGGGGCAGATGCCCTGAATTTTGAGGGCGTGGTCGAAGCTTGCGCGCAGCTGCGGCAGAAAAGTCAGCGGGCCGCCCAGGTAAAGGACTTTTCCTTCGATGGGGCGGCCCTGTGCAAGGCCCGCGATGGTCTGGTTGGCCACCGCGGCGAAGATGCTGGCGCAGATGTCGGTCTTGCGGGCGCCCTGGTTCAGCAGGGGCTGCACGTCGGATTTTGCAAACACGCCGCACCGGGAGGCGATGGTGTAGATCTTCTCGTGCTTTGCGGCGAGGCGGTCCATCTCGTCCAGCGGGACGTTCAGCAAAGTTGCCATCTGGTCGATGAAGGCGCCCGTGCCGCCGGCGCAGGAGCCGTTCATGCGCACCTCCATCCCGCCGGAAAGGAACAGGATTTTGGCGTCTTCGCCCCCCAGCTCAATCACGGCGTCCGCCCCCGGGAACAGGCGGCCCACCGCGATGTGCGTGGCGTAGACTTCCTGCACGAACGGCAGGCGGCAGGTCTGGGAAATCCCCATTCCCGCCGAGCCGGAAACGGTCAGCGCGGCCGTTTCTCCCCGCACCACGTCCCGCCGGACCTTTGTCAGAAGCTCCGTCACCTTTTCCGTGATTTTCGACAGGTGGCGCTCGTAGGACTGGAACAGAATCTTGCCGCTTTCATCTATCACAACACATTTTATGGTAGTGGAACCGATGTCCAAGCCAACCTTCATTTCAGGACCTGCCAATCTTTCAGACTTATAATCTAATGTATCATTGTAATTCATGCCGCTTCGGGTTGTCAAGGGCGGGGCATAATTCGCGGAACATCTTGTGGTTTTCGGGCCGGAATGATACAATAAGATACAAAAACTGAATATGAGGCGAAGTCAGATGAATCTGCACCACATGATCGATTTGGACCGGCTCAGCGTGGAAGAAATCATGGAACTGATAGGTCTTGCCAACAGCATCCGCAGCAATCCGTGGGCCTACCGGGAATCCTGCCGCGGCAAAATCATGGCGACCCTGTTCTACGAGCCCTCCACCCGGACTAAAATGTCTTTTCAGACGGCGATGTTTCGCCTGGGCGGCGAGGTGGTCGGTTTCGACAACCCGGGCAACACCTCCGTCTCAAAGGGAGAGAGCCTGAAGGACACCGTGACCGTCGTCAGCGGCTATGCCGACCTGGTCGTCATCCGCCACCCGAAGGAGGGCGCGGCGGCCGCTGCGTCGCTTTACTCCCGCTCCCCGGTCATCAACGCCGGCGACGGCGGGCACCTGCACCCGACCCAGACCCTGACGGACCTCGTGACCCTTTATAATGAAAAGGGCAGGCTCGACCACCTCTGCATCGGCCTGTGCGGCGACCTGATTTACGGGCGGACGGTGCATTCCCTGATCCGCGCCATGATTCGCTTTCCGGGCAACTCGTTCGTGCTGATTTCCACGCCGGAGCTCGCCCTGCCGCAGTATGTGAAGGACGCGATGGACGCCGCCGGCTGCCGGTGGAAGGAGGTCGCCTCGCTGGAGGAGGCCCTCCCGGAGCTGGACGTGCTGTACATGACGCGCATCCAGCAGGAGCGCTTTTCCAGCCCGGAGCAGTACCGCAGGCAGAAGGGCGTGTATATTCTGGACGAAAAGAAACTGGCCCGCGCCAAAGCGGACCTGCGCGTGCTGCATCCGCTGCCGCGGGTGGACGAAATTGCGACAGAGGTCGACGAAGACCCGCGCGCGGCCTATTTCCGCCAGACGGTGTATGGAATGTACGCGCGCATGGCGCTGATTCTGACCATCCTGCAGAACAGAGAGACGTGGGCGGGGCAGGAGCCGGAGCCTGCCGTGTACCCGTGCCGCTGCTCCAACCCGGCCTGCATCACTCACAGCGAGCCCTATCTGCCGCACCGCTACACCCGCAGCGGGGACGAACTGACCTGCTGGTACTGCGACGAACATACACCGGCGCCGGCCTCCGGCAGGTAAGGCCGGTCAGCCGCCCTGCTGGAACTGCGCGACGTTTTCCCGCGTGATTTTCTGGTAGGGGATATAGATGGAATTCCCCTGCTGAAAATGCAGGGAGGGCGGCGCCTTCTGGCCGTTCCCCACAGCGTAGGTCAGCTCCATGATGGCGTCGGCCTGCCGCTTGGCGTCGTTCAGCGCGGTGCCGAGCATCGAGCCGCTGCGGACGGCCTCCAGCCCGGGCTTGGTGCCGTCGACCCCCACGACGAGCGGGGACTTCTTCGGGGTTTCGCCGCTGCTTTTGATGGCGTCGATTGCGCCGAGCGCCATGTCGTCGTTGTTGCAGAGGACCACTTCGAGCCTGCCGCCGTATTCGCGGAGCCACTGGGTCATTTTGGCCGTGCCCTGTGCGCGCTGCCAGTTTGCCGTGTCGCTGGCGAGCTTTTGCACGCGGATCCCCGCTTCCGTCAGGTACTTGATGGAATACTCCGTGCGGAGGAGGGAATCCTGGTGGCCCTGCTCGCCTTCCAGCATCGCGTACTGGATTTTTCCGTCGCGGTTCCGGTCCACGCGGGCCGGGTCCCTGCGGTACGCCTCGGCGACAATCTGCCCCTGGATCCTTCCGGAAAGGACGGCGTCGGCGCCGACGTAATAGGCCCCGCTCCAGATATGCAGGTCTTCTTCGACCGGCTCCCGGTTAAAAAACACGACCGGGACGCCGGCCTTTTTGGCTTTGTCGATAATATACGCCGCGGCCGTCCGGTCCACCAGATTGACGCAGACGGCGGAATAATCCCGTGCGAGGAACCGCTCGACCTGGTCGTTCTGCAGCGACTGGTTGGACTGCCCGTCCGCGAAATTCAGCGCGATTTTGACTTTTTTCTGCTTTTCCAGTTTTTTTGCGGCGCTTTCCAGGTAGCCGCACAGGGTCGAGATGAAGGTGTCGTCCTTGCGGTAGGCCGCGACGCCGACCTTCAGGGTCTGGACGGGCTCCTGCTTTGTGTCTGCGGAGCAGGAGGCGGGGAACGCCGCCGCCAGCAGTGCGAGGACGCATACCAGCGCTTTCCGAATCTTTTTCATTTTTTTCCTCCCGCTCAGCTCACGAAAGGAAACAGAATCCTTTCGTTTTCCGGGCTGTAAAGGTTGGTGCCGTCGGCGATGATGAAATTGACCTGTACGTTTTCTCCCTTTTTGCGGCGGATGCCATCCACCGCCGTTTTAATCCCAAGGTAGCCGATATTGTACTCGTTCCGCACGCCGACGGCGCTGATGACCCGCTCTTCCAGCAGAGAAGTGACGGCGTCCGACCGGCCCGCCCCGTAAATCCGCGCGTCGGCGGGC
>DHOB01000011.1:5503-7906 GCA_002409675.1 Ruminococcaceae bacterium UBA5401 | reverse complement strand
CGCCGTCCAGCTCCACCCACACCTCGTTCTTCAGGCCGGGCAGCAGGCTTCTGGCCGCGGCGCCGGCTTCCTGGGCGTCCCTGAGCTGCAGGGTCGAGAACGGGATTTTGTTCCGTTTGAAGACATCCTGCACGCCGCGGTAAAGGTTCTCGCTGTCGCCGCACTTCGGATTGACGCCCGAGACGATGATTTTCGGGTCCGCCGATACGCCGTCCTTCAGAACTCTTTCGGCGAGGCTCTGCCCGAGCCGAAAATCGTCGCAGGAAACCGTGGGGATTCCCGGCGCCCCTTCCGGGGCGGAAAGGATGGCGACCACCGGCAGTTTCTGGGCGGCCTCTTTCACGGCTTGCCCCAGTTTGGCGGAGCGGACGGGCGCAATCACCACGGCGTCCGCTCCGTTCGCCGCCTCGCGCTCCAGCAGGGAAATCTGCTCGGCGTCGTCGCCCTCGTGCGACAGGGTGATATAGCTGACCTCCGCGTTCAGGTCGTTGGAAGCCTGGTCGATGCCGGCCTTGACGGCGGCGCGGCTCTCTGCGCTGCGTTCCCGGCACAGCACGGAGATTTCGTAAGGGCCGTCCTTCGCGCCGGAGCGGGCGGCCGCGCTTCTGGCGGCCAGGACGGCGGCCGCCGCCAGAAGCGCGAGAATCAGGATGAGAAAAACTTTCTTTTTGACAGTCATTTCGGCGGCGGGTTTCTCCTTTCAAATTCTTCCATGGTCATGGCCGGCAGGTGAATCTGCGCCGTGGTGCCGACGTCCGGTTCGCTGAACAGGGAAAGACCGTACTGCTTTCCAAAATAAAGCTGAATCCTTTCCCGGATGTTTTTGAGGCCGATGCCGGAGCCCTTGCCGGTCGGAGTGGAGCCGTCGAACAGGGCGGCGGCCCGCTCCTCGGGGATGCCGGGGCCGTTGTCCGCCACGTCGATGAACAGGTCGTCCCCTTTGAGGTAGGCTCTGATTTTGATTTCTCCGTCGTTGTCCATATACTCCATGCCGTGGTAGATGGAGTTTTCGACCAACGGCTGGACAATCAGCTTGATGGTCACGCACCGCAGGGCCTCCGGCTGGGCGTCGATGGAATACCGGAACTTGTTTTTGTAGCGGTAGTTTTGGATAATCAGGTAATTCCGGACGTGCTCCAGCTCGGCCGAAACGGGGATGATGTTCCTGCCCTTGCTGAGGCTGATGCGGAACAGCTTCGCGAGGGAGGTCACCATCACCACCGCGTCCCGGTACTGCCCTTTTTCCGTCATCCAGACGATGGAGTCCAGCGTGTTGTAGAGAAAATGGGGGTTAATCTGCGCCTGAAGGGCGTCCAGCTCGCTCTTGCGCTTCGATTCCTGCTCCCGCACGATGTCGGCCATCAGGCCGCGCATCTTCCGCACCATGGAGCGGATGGCGTTCCCGAGGTGCTCCACTTCGTAGGAGCCGCCCACCGCGATTTTCGTCTCGTCCAGATCGCCGTCTTCAATGCTTTTGACGGAACGCTCCAGCGCCTTGATGGGGGTCGCGATGCGGCGGGAGAGGAACAGGTTGACGAAGACCAGAAGGATGGAGGCGAGCCCGGCGACCAGCAGCGTGAACTGCCGAATCTGCGCGTAGGCTGCCGTGACGTCCTGAATCGAATTGACCGCCACGATTTTCCACCCGGTGTAGCCGACCGTCTTGACGGTGATCATGCGCTGCTCGTTCTCAAAGGTCTCCAGATGGGTCCCATCCTCATAGCCGGCGGCCGCCCGGTTATTTTCGCTCGCCAGCCGGGAGTAGAGCAGCTCCTGCTTCGGGTGGTAGATGATCTCCCCGCTGCCGTCCATGATATAGACGTAGCCGGAGGCGCCGAGGTCGGTGTTCTTGCAGATTCTTTCGATTCCGCTGAAGTTCATGTCGACCAGCAGCACCCCGTGTTTGATGGAGCCGCCCTCCGTCAGCTCGACCGAGCGGCTGAGGGAAACGACCCAGTGGTATTTGTTGTCCGGGTCGAGGAACAGGTCCTCCACATGCGGCGTGGAGAAATGGAGGTTTTCGATTTTGGCCGCCGCTTTTTTAAACCAGTCCTGGTTCTGCACCCTGACGGTCGGCTTGAGCTGGAACAGCGGCTCCGCGGCAATCACTTTCCCGTCGGAAGAAAACACGGCGATGCTCACGAGCTGGTCGCGGTTGGTTTCGTACAGCAGGCTCATCGGCTCGCTCAGACTGCCCGTTTTCAGGTCCACGTTCTTAATCACGCGGTAATACACGGAATCGGAAATCCGCATCATGCTGCGCAGGTAGGAATCGAGGTTCAGGCCGACCTGGTCGACCACGCGCGTGTTGCTCTCCGCGATGATGTCCTTGGCGGAATCGACGTACCGCAGCGAGAGCGACCCGGCCACCAGCATCAGCCCAATCACCATGACGACGGTGAA
>DHOB01000011.1:0-5227 GCA_002409675.1 Ruminococcaceae bacterium UBA5401 | reverse complement strand
TAGCTGAAATAATTCGGTTCATGATAGCCCACCTTTTTGGCTATGACGTACGTTTTATCCTCGGTTGTGTTCAGCAGCTCTACGGCTTTCTTCAGGCGGACGCCGGTCAGGTAGGAGACGAAGCTCTCGCCCGTTTCGCGTTTGAAGACGGTCGAAAAATAGGCGGGGCTCACGTGCAGGTCGAGGCACAGGCTTTCTACGGAAAGGTCCGGATTCTGATAATTTTCGCGCACATAGCGCTTGGCGTTCTCGGCGAGCAGGCGCGTGCCGTTGACCCGCTTGCACTGGATGCGGCTGCCGATCTTTTTGCAGACGCCCGTGCACCAGCCCCGGATTTCGTCCAGCGAGCGGAACTGGGCCAGGATGTCCGTGAACCGGAACCCTTTCCCGAAAATATCGTCCTCTTCCAGCCCGTAGGAATGAATCAGCTTCAGCAGCGAGGTGAGCAGCTCGAGAAAAAACACGCGGTACCGGCTCAGCGGCAGAAGGACCGATTCGAACCGGGCGAAAACGGCGCCGACCTGCTTTTCGATTTCGGCCGCGTCCGCCATTTTTACGGCGCGGAAGACGGCGTGCTCGTCCTCGGCGCTGAACTCGATGCGCGCCGAGGAATCCGGTTCCATGTCTTTGATGTAGACCGCCCGGTCGCCGCCCATCACCGCGCTGTACTCCAGCGCGTTCATGGCTCCGCTGTAAGAGCCGCGCAGGCCGTGCAGGTCGGGGACGACGTCCCCGATGCCGGCCATGGCCTTCATGCCGAGCGCCCTCGGGGCGGCCTTGCACACCTCGCTCATCCCGTCGAGAAACGGCATGATGTTCCCGTCTTTTTGGAACACGGCGATTACCGTCACGCAGCCGAAGTAGAGAAAATCGATGAACTCGCAGTAATTTTTAAGAATTTCTTCCAGCATTTCCTGCACGGAAATCGGAATCAGCTCTTCCCGCCCTTTCAGGACGTTCTTCTCGTCGGTCAGGGGGCCGGGCCGCAGCAGCCCGACCGCGTAGCCCGCGGCCCGGGAGTCCATCCGGAGCTGCTTGGCCTGCGCGTCCAGCGCCTCGCCCGAAACGTGGCCCTCGATCAGCCCGACGAGGAACTGCTTGCGCATCACGGGAAGGCTCTGCTGATAGGCGCGCCGGAGCTTTTCGATGTCGCGCCGGGTGCTGATTTCCCGGTCGAGCTGAACTTTGATTCTTTTGAGCGTTTCCGTCAGTTCGGCGGAATCGATCGGCTTTAAGATGTATTCCGTCACATGCAGCTTGATGGCCTTCTGCGCGAACTCGAAATCGTCGAATCCGGAAAACACGACCAGCTTTGCGGAAGGGACGGAGCGGCGCAGCCGCTCGCACAGCTCCAGCCCGCTCATAAACGGCATCTTGATGTCGGTCAGGACGAGATCCGGGCGCAGCCGGCTCGCCTTTTCGAGGGCGTCTACGCCGTTCAGGGCGGAACCCACGACGGTGAACCCGATTTTTTCCCACTCGATTTTCTGGAGGATTCCCTCCAGGACTTCCTCTTCGTCATCCGCTATCAGAACGCGATACAAATCCATAGCAGCCCCGTTTCCGGGCCGGCTGAAACCGCGCCGCCGTAAAGCTGCGGAGCGGCCTCAGCCGGCCCGTTCTTTCCGGCATTTTTATTTTAACACTTTAGCCGGCAGATTTCATTTGCCTTTTGACAGGGTTCAGCCCATGGCGGGGTCTCCGCCATGAGCTGAACGGGTATGTGAAAAAAGTTGTAAGCTATTTTTTGTGGTACTTGGAAAGGTCGATTGCCACGGCGACCGCGATGATGATGCCCTTGATGATCTGCTGCCACATCGGGCTGACCCCGATGAACTGCAGGCCGTACTGAATCACCGTGAAAATCAGAACGCCGACGACAATGCCGCTGACCTTGCCCACGCCGCCGGCGAGCGAAACGCCGCCGACGCTGCAGGCCGCGATGGCGTCCAGCTCGTACCCGGTTCCGTAGTTGTTGGTCGCGCCCGCGGTCCTGGCGGCTTCCAGCACGCCGCCGAAGCCCGACAGGGCAGACGCCAGAATGAAAATGCCCATGATGGTTCTGAACACGTTGACGCCGGAAACGACCGCAGCTTCCGTATTGCCGCCGATGGCGTACACGTTTTTGCCGAACACCGTTTTGTTCAGCACGAACCAGATAATCAGCGTCACGCCCAGCGCAATCGGCACCAGGATGGAAATGCGGCCGAACAGCTTGAACTGCGCGAGGTCCTGAAAATCCTGCCGAACCCCGCCGATGGGCTGGGAGTTGTTCGGCGGCATGTCAAAATACAGCGAGCACGCGCCGTAAATAATGACCTGTGTCGCGAGGGTCGCGATGAAGGGGTGCATCCCGAACTTTGCGACCAGAAACCCGTTCAGCGTGCCGAAGCACATGCAGGCGAGAACCGCGAGCAGAATCGGCAGAATCACGGGCACCTGCGGCAGGTTCGGGAAAAACCGGCTCGCATAGGTCGGCTTCTGCAGCATCGAGGCGCTGATGACCGCCGCAAGCCCGACCATGCGCCCGGCCGAAAGGTCGGTGCCGGCAATCAGCAGGGTAAAGCAGATGCCCAGCGCGATAATCAGCTTGATGGACGACTGCGCCAGAATGTCGAACATCACGTCCAGCTTCAGGAAAGCCGGCTCGATGCAGATGACGACGATGACCAGGACCAGAAGCGCGAAAATCAGCGCGTATTTCAGAAAGAACGATTTTGCGCTGCCCCCCGAAAAGCTCACTTCTTCACCCAGGCGGCGGTTGGCGGTCCGCTGGTAGATGCCGTAAAACAGGACGAGAACGCCCACAATCAGGATGTACCACGGCAGGTCGTAGACCTTTTTGGAATAGAGAGGCAGGCCGCCGTATTCGCTGAAGACCAGCAGGGCGCCCACCGCGGAGCACACGGCGCCGATGAGGATGAAGAACATCGCGTATTTTTTGCGGGGCAGTTTTTTTGCCGTTTGTGCCATAAGCTTCACTTCCCAGTTCAATTATTTTCTGTATTGTGTGGCCAGCTGCATGATGGAGACCTGGTCGGCTTCCTTCCGGTCCAGAATCCCCGTGACCCGCCCCTCGCACATGACCATGATGCGGTCCGCCATGCCGAGCAGCTCCGGCATTTCAGAAGAAACCATCAGGATGGATTTGCCCTTTTTGACAAGGTCCAGCATGATGCAGTAGATTTCGTATTTTGCGCCCACGTCGATGCCGCGGGTCGGCTCGTCGAGAATCAGGATGTCCGGGTCGGTCAGGAGCCACCGGCCGATCAGCACTTTCTGCTGGTTTCCGCCGGAGAGATACTGCATCTGCTCGTCCAGGGAAGGGGTCTTGACGTTCAGCTGTTCCGTAATCTCTTTCGCGTCCTGCGCCCGCCTGGCGTCGTTCAGGACGCCGTGGCGGGAATACCGCCGCTGGTTGGCTATCACGGTGTTGTCGAGGACCGAAAGAATCCCGAAAATCCCGGTCGCGCGCCTTTCTTCCGTCAGCAGGGCCAGCCCGTGCCGCTTGGCGTCGTCCACCGACTGGACTGAAAATTTCTTGTGGTCCTTGATGACTTCGCCGGAGGCGATGGACCGCAGGCCGAAGATCGCCTCCACCAGCTCGGTGCGCTGCGCCCCCACCAGCCCGCCGATGCCGAGAATCTCGCCCCGGTGGAGCTGAAAGCTCACGTGCTGGAACGAGCGCGGCAGGGGGGAGCAGAGGTCCTTGACCTCCAGCACCACTTCCTGCCCCGGCGCGGTGTCTTTCGGCGGAAAGCGGTTGGTCAGCTCGCGGCCGACCATCTGGCGGATGATTTCATCCGTCGTCAGCTCCGCCGCCGGCCAGGTCCCGACGTACTTCCCGTCGCGCATGATGGTAACTTCGTCGGAAATTTGCAGGATCTCCTCCATCTTGTGCGAGATGTAAATCACCGCGCACCCGTGCGCCTGCAGCTTCCGGATGATCTGGAACAGGTGCTCCGTCTCGTTTTCCGTCAGGGAAGAGGTGGGCTCATCCATGATAATTACTTTGGAGTGATAGCTGGCGGCCTTGGCGATTTCGACCAGCTGCAGGTTGGAGGGCGAAAGCGTGCCCGCCGGCACTTCCGGGTCGATGTCGAGCCCGACCTCCTCAAACAGGCGCCGCGTCTTCTGAATCATCGCCTTCTTGTCGACGGCGATGCCGCGCTTTGGAAAACGGCCGAGCCAGATGTTCTCCATCACCGGCCGGAACCGTATGGGGTGCTGTTCCTGATGAATCATGGAGATGCCGAGATCCAGCGCCTGCTTGGAATTCGTAATCTCGACCCTTTTGCCGCCCAGCCGGATTTCGCCCGAATCCTTGATATAAATCCCGAACAGGCATTTCATCAGGGTGGATTTTCCGGCGCCGTTTTCGCCCACCAGCGCGTGGACACTGCCCGGCTTTACTTTCAGAGAAACGTCCTGCAAAGCCTGGACCCCCGGAAACGACTTTGAGATATGCTCCATCTCGAGTACATATTCGCTCAACCTGTCACGGCCTCCCTTGCTTTGTTACAACAACGGGCGGGGAAGGAGAAGCGCCCGGCTTTTCCGTCCCCGCCAGAGCCGTTCTTCTTGGGAAAAACGGTCACTTCATAAAATCTTTGTAGTTGTCCTGCGTGACTTTCCTGTAGGGAATCCAGACGTATTTGCCGTCGGTCACGTCGTAGCCGGCGGTCTCCTTGGTGATTTTTTTGCCTTCGGCCGCCGCCGCCGCGATGTTTACCGTGGCCTTGCCCTGGTTCTCCGCGTCGTTCAGCACGGTGCCGAGCATGGCGCCTTCCTTCATGGCCTCCAGCGCGGGCGCGCTCGCGTCGACGCCGACGACCGGGATGTACTTCGACTTGTCGCCCTTGTTGTAGCCGTGCGCCTTGAGCGCCTCGATGGCG
Source organism: Ruminococcaceae bacterium UBA5401 (assembly GCA_002409675.1). Taxonomy (GTDB): domain Bacteria; phylum Bacillota; class Clostridia; order Oscillospirales; family Acutalibacteraceae; genus Thermocaproicibacter. Next base: position 332 of record DHOB01000011.1, on the reverse strand, counting down.
CCGAGCGCCATGTCGTCGTTGTTGGCGAGCACCGCTTCGATTTTGTCGATCCCCTGCGAAGTGATGAAGGTGTTCATCAGGTCGGTGGCCTTCGCCTTGTCCCAGTAGGCCGTGTCGGCCGCGAGCTTGACCGGCTCAAAGCCGCCGGCCTTCAGGGCATCCACGGAGTATTTGGTGCGCAGCGTCGCGTCCTGGTGCCCCGGCTCGCCCTGCAGCATCACATACTGGATTTTGCCGTCGCCGTTCTTGTCGGCCTCTTTGTGGGCCTTGAAATAGTCGACAATCAGCTCGCCGGAGAGCGTGCCCGAATCCTCGGCCTTCGCGCCCACGTA
>DHOB01000049.1:12398-16697 GCA_002409675.1 Ruminococcaceae bacterium UBA5401 | reverse complement strand
GGTGTAGGACGTGGTCAGCGCCCCGGATTCGAGGGAGCCGTGCATCGCGCCGGCGGCCCCGCATTCGCTTTCCATCTCCACAAGCCGCACCGGCTGCCCGAACAGGTTCTTCTTCCCGTTCGCGGCCCACACGTCCACGTGCGCCGCCATCGGGGAAGACGGCGTGATCGGGTAAATGGTGGAGACTTCGGTGAATGCATAGGAAACATAGGCGGCGGCCTCGTTGCCGTCCATCGTTTTCATCTTTTTGCTCACGATTTTCATCCGTCCTTTTTTCCGTTTCCGCGCCGGGCGGAAACTAAATTTTTCCGTATTCGTTTTAAATACTATACAATGTGGTTTTCAAAATGTCAAATCCGCCGGGCCTGCCGGATGACCCGGAGCATGCGCCGCAAAGGGAGCGGAAGTTCCCAGCTTCCCGGCCGTCGCCGACGAAAAAGCCGCCACGGGATTTTTCACCCCGCAGCGGCTCAAGTTTTATTTTTTCAATACATTTCCCGGGTTGCGACGATGTCGACGTCGGTTCCGCAGACATGGGGAACCACCACGTCGCCGGCATGGACCGGCAGAATCACCGTGCAGGATTCCAGCTGCTTCAGGCAGTCGAAAATCCTGCTTTTCTCAATCGGCTTCGCGGTCTTGACCGAAAGCGGCCGGTTCTGCCCGTGCACGCGGACCAGCGCGGTCACCATCCGCTTCGGGACCGTAAATTCCTCCTGGGCGTATTTCTTCCCCACGTTGCAGGTGTAGCCCTCCAGCGAAACGATTTTTCCGTTCTCGTCGAGCACTGCCGAGATGCGGCAGCCCATCGGGCACCCAATGCAGGTGATTTCCTTTTTCATCGTGTTACGAAGCCTCCACTTTCACGGCAAGCTCGGCGGCTTCGCCGATGCGGCGAAGCTGTTCGGGCCTCAGTTTCAGATTGACCATCTCGCCGGGCGTCAGGATTCTGGCTTTGCGGGAATACAGCTCCCGGTCCCCGGCGGAAACGACGATTTTCGCGTTGCGGTAAACGCCCCTCGGCCGGAACATCACGTTCACGGCTTCATCGGCGCCGCCGACGTGAATTTTCTGAGGAACCGCCCCCGAGACACCGAAGCCGTCGACCACCGGGATGGTCCTGCCGGTTTCCTTTTGCTCTCCCCGCAGGAAGGCGGCCGCGTTTTTCCCGGCCTGCCCGGCTTCCTCCGAAACATAGTCCACCAGGTCGTGCACGTGCAGCACGTTTCCGCAGGAGAAGACGCCGGGAACGGAGGTTTCCAGATTCTCGTCGACCACGGCGCCCTTGGTGGCGGGCGAAAGCCTGACGCCAGCCATCCGGCTCAGCTCGTTCTCCGGAATCAGGCCGACGGAAAGCAGCAGCGTGTCGCAGTCATAGTCCCGCTCCGTGCCCGCAATCGGCCGGTGGGTCTTGGGGTCAACCTCGGCGACCGTCACGCCCTCCAGCCGCTCGCGGCCCTTGATATCCACCACGGTGTGGTTGAACAGCAGCGGGATGTTGTAATCGTCCAGGCACTGCACGATATTCCGCTTGAGGCCGGAGGAGTAGGGCATCAGCTCGACGCAGGCCAGCACCTTGGCCCCCACGAAGGTCATGCGGCGCGCCATAATCAGGCCGATGTCCCCCGAGCCGAGAATCACGACCCGCTTGCCGGGGAGGATACCCTCCAGGTTCACGAACCGCTGCGCCGTCCCCGCCGTGTAGATGCCGGAGCACCGCCACCCCGGGATGGCGAGCGCGCCGCGCGGGCGCTCGCGGCAGCCCATGGCGAGGATGACGGCCTTCGCCTGGAACTGCTGCAGCCCGTTCGCACGGCTGACGGCCGTGACCCGGCGGTCGGGCGTCACCTCAATCACCATGGTGTCGCACTGGTAGGGGATCTGGTACTGCAGGACCTTGTCGATGTACCGCTGGGCGTATTCCGGGCCCGTGAGCTCCTCGTGGAACGTATGCAGGCCGAAGCCGTTGTGGATGCACTGCTTTAAGATGCCGCCGAGCGTTTCCTCCCGTTCCAGAATCAAAAGATCGCGGCAGCCGGATTCGTAGGCGGAGATGGCCGCGGCAAGGCCCGCGGGGCCCCCTCCGATGATGATGAGGTCAACGCTGCGCATGATCGTCCTCTCCCTTCGTGAAAAGATAGCTCTGCAGCAGTTTGGAATTTCCCCCGAACTTTGTCACTTCAAGCGGTGAGATGTGCAGCTCCTCGCTGAGGATCTGCACGGTCCTCGGCGTGCAGAAGCCGGCCTGGCAGCGGCCCATGCCGGCGCGGGTGCGGCGCTTGATGCCGTCGATGGTCCGCGCCCCGACCGGGCGGCGGATCGCCTCGCGGATTTCCGCCTCGGTCACGGTTTCGCACCGGCACACGACCTTGGCGTAGTCCGGATTGGAGGCGATCGCCTTCTCCCGCTGGGCGGCGTCCATCTCGCGGAACTTCGGGATGGCGTGCCGCACGGGCTGAAAATTTGGATTCGGCTCCGCATGCAGCCGGTCCGCCACAAGCCCGGCAAGGAATTCGCCAATGGCCGGGGAAGAGGTCAGGCCGGGCGACTCCACGCCGCCGGCGTTGAAAAACAGCGGGGCGTCGGGCGCCTCCCCGAGGATGAAATCGTTCTTGTCGCAGTGGGCGCGGATGCCGGAAAAAGTGGTGATTACGTCGCGCAGCGGGATATGCTCCCAGGTCCTGCTTCCGAATTTCAGCGATTTCGCCAGCCCTGCCGGTGTGGTGCGGGTGTCGTCCCGGTCGTCGATGTCCTCGGCCGTCGGGCCTATCAGGATGGTCCCGTCCACCGTCGGGGTCACGAGGATGCCCTTGCCCATCTTGGTGGGGAGCTGGAAAATCGAGGCGTGGAACGTGTCTGCATAGCGTTTGTCGATGATATAATATTCGCCGCGGCGCGGGAGGATATGGAATTTTTCTTCGGAAACCATGTTGTTGATGCGGTCGGAGTACAGGCCGGCGCAGTTGACGACGGCCCTGGCCGTAAACGTGCCGGCGGCGCTTTCGACCGTCCAGAAGCCCGTCTCATCCCGGCTGACTTTCCGCACTTCGGCGTTGCGGCAGAACCGGACGCCGTTTTCCGCCGCGTTCTCCGCATTGGCTATGGTAAACTCGTAGGGGCAGACGATGCCGCCCGTCTCCACCAGCAGCGCGGCGCACGCTTCCCGGCTGAGGTTCGGCTCGCGCCGGAAAAGTTCGTCCCTGCCGATGATGGAGAGCTTCGGCACGCCGTTCTGCCTGCCCTGCTCCCTGAGCTGCTCCAGCTTTTCGATTCCGTCCTCCGAAAAAGTGACGACCAGGGAGGTGTTCCATTTCAGCGGGACGTCGAGCTCCGAGCAGACCTTCTGAAACATCCGGTTGCCGAGCACGTTGTACTTCGCCTTCTGGGTGCCGGGCTTCGCGTCGTATCCGCCGTGGACAATCGCCGTGTTGGCCTTGCTCTGGCCCTCACAGATGTCGGAGGCCTTCTCCAGCAGGACGGTTTTCAGGCGGAAGCGGGAAAGGTTCCTCGCCGTGGCGCAGCCGACTGCCCCGCCGCCGATTACAATCACATCCACCATAAGATTATACACCAGCCTTTTCTGCAAAAAAGTTCCACGCGTTTCACGGAACGCCGAATCCATACTCTATGGTACCAGTTTTCCGCTCAAAAATAAATGTGAGAATTCTGGAAAGTCATGAAAGAATGCAGGGGCAAGACGATATCGGTTTGCCCCCGCAGAAAAGATCTCCGTTCTGTCTACCAGGGTATTGCCACAAACAGCAGCGTCGCCAGCAGGCCGCCCACAATCGGGCCGAACACCGGGACGACCAGGCCGTAGCTCCAGTCCGAGCCGCCCTTGTTCTTGATGGGGAGGGCCGCGTGCGCAAGGCGCGGGCCAAGGTCACGGGCCGGGTTGATTGCGTACCCCGTCAGCCCGCCGAGGGACATGCCGACGGATACGATGATGGCGAACACGAGCAGATAGTTCAGGCCGACCGTCGTGCTGCCCTGCACATTGCCGATGCCCAGGATGGCAAAGACCAGCACGAACGTCCCGACGACCTCCGAGAAGAAGTTGCGGGGGATGTTGCGGATGGAGGGGGCGGTCGAGAAGCAGCCGAGAATTGTGTTCGGATTGTCCGTCGCGTCAAAGTGATCCTTGAACAGCAGGTAAACGATGCAGCCGCCGATGAATCCGCCGGCTATCTGCGCCACGATGTAGCCGGGGACCATGGCCCAGTCGAACTTTCCCGCGGCTGCGAGGGAGATGGTTACGGCCGGGTTGAAATGGGCGCCCGAGGCGGCCCCGAAGATAAA
>DHOB01000049.1:7581-12112 GCA_002409675.1 Ruminococcaceae bacterium UBA5401 | reverse complement strand
CCGATAAACTCCGCCAAATAAGGCACCATGTTAATACACCCCATTCTCTCAGTCGAGATTTTACAAGCGATTCAGCTTTCTTCTTTTGCCCATCCGCGCGTGCAGGCGACGGCCCTGTGCCATCCGGTGACGATTTTCTCACGCGTCTTTTCGTCCATCTTGGGCTCGAACACCCTGTCAATCTGCCAGTTTTTCAGCACTTCCTCCTTGTTGTTCCAGTAGTTCACCGCAAGGCCCGCCAGATAAGAAGCGCCCATCGCGGTCGTCTCCACGCACTTCGGCCTGCGGACCGGCGCGCCTATCAGGTCGGCCTGGAACTGCATCAGGAAGTTGTTCGCGCAGGCGCCGCCGTCCACTTTCAGCGCCGCAAGCTTGATGCCCGAATCCTGCTCCATCGCCTTCAGCACGTCCAGCGTCTGGTAGGCGAGCGACTCCAGCGTGGCGCGGATGAGGTGGTACTTGTTGACGCCCCTGGTCAGGCCGACAATCACGCCGCGCGCGTACTGGTCCCAGTACGGGGCGCCCAGACCGGTGAACGCGGGGACCACATAGCATCCGTTGGTGTCCTTCACTTTGTTTGCCATGTATTCGGAATCGGGCGAGCTGTCAATCAGGCGCAGCTGGTCGCGCAGCCACTGAAGCGCAGCGCCCGCTACAAAGATGGAGCCTTCCAGCGCATAGTTGACCTTGCCCCCCAGGCCCCATGCGATGGTCGTGACCAGGCCGTGCTTGGAGAAGACCGGCTTCTCCCCGGTGTTCATCAGCATGAAGCAGCCGGTGCCGTAGGTGTTCTTCGCCTCGCCCGGCGTAAAGCAGGTCTGCCCGAACAGAGCCGCCTGCTGGTCCCCGGCCGCGCCCGCAATCGGAATCGGCGCGCCGAAGATGGAGGGGCCCGTCTCTCCGTACACGCAGCTGGAAGGCTTTACTTCCGGAAGCATGCAGGCCGGGATGTTCAGCTCTTTGAGGATGTCTTCGTCCCACTTCAGCTTCTGGATGTTGAACAGCATGGTGCGGGAGGCATTGGAATAGTCGGTCACATGTACTTTGCCTTTCGTCAGGTTCCAAATCAGCCAGGAATCCACCGTGCCGAACAGCAGCTCGCCCTTTTCGGCCCTCTGCCGCACGCCGGGCACGTTCTCAAGAATCCAGCGCAGCTTTGTCCCCGAAAAATAGGCGTCAATCACCAGGCCCGTCTTCTGGCGGAAGATGTCCGTCAGGCCCTTGGCCTTGAGCTGGTCGCAGTACTCCGACGTGCGCCGGCACTGCCAGACGATGGCGTGGTAGACCGGCTCGCCCGTCTTCTTGTCCCAGACAATCGTCGTTTCGCGCTGGTTCGTGATGCCGATTGCGGCGATGTCCTTGGCCGTGGCATTGACCTTATACATGGCTTCCTGCGCCACGCCGATCTGGGTCGCCCAGATTTCCATGGCGTCGTGTTCCACCCATCCGGGCTTGGGGAAATACTGCCTGAACTCCTTCTGCGCCACGCTGATCATTTCTCCCCGCTCATTGAAGAGAATACAGCGGGAGCTCGTCGTCCCTGCATCCAGGGCCATGATGTACTTTGCCATTTGAAACAATCCCTCCCTCAGCGGTTTTTGATTGGTTCTTCCGGAATGATGTTTATGCAGGGTGCATAAAATTATTCTGGTGATATCTTAACATTCGGGGTTCCTGTTGTAAATAAACAATGCTTCGCTTTCGTCTATACAAATTTTGGGATTTGTTTAGAAAAAAACGGCTGAGACCAGAGCCGGCATGGCCCGGGAGTTTTGAGAGTTTCTCTGGTCAATCTATTCGGAAGATTCTTTGTAAAATATAAATTTTTATGAATTTTGTCGGAACCGGCTGAAAAAAAACAGAAAGGATGTTATAATGGAAATGATAAAAACTGTTTTCCCGTTTGCCGCGGGGCAGCCGTCCCCGCAGAGAAGCCCACAGCGCAGCCGGCCCGCCTCCGCAGAACCGCGGGCCTTTCAAGCATGGTGAGGAGGAGCAAAATGGTGCACGCATCGCAGACGAAGGCAAAACTCGCAGATTCCCTGAAAGATTTGATGAAGAAAACCCCGTTCCGCAAAATCACGATTCAAAACGTGACCGACCACTGCGGCCTGAACCGCCAGACGTTCTACTACCACTTTAAAGACATGTACGACCTGCTGCGCTGGATTTACCAGAACGAGATTTTCAGGGACTTCGGGCTCGACCGGAACTGGAAAAACACGCTGCTGACCACCCTGAAATACGCGAAAAAGAACAAGGTCTTCCTCCGGAACACCGTCCGCTCCCTGCGCAAGGAATCCATCGAGCGGTTCCTGTACCCCTTCGTGTTCAAATGGGCCTCCCGGGTTTTCGACGAAGCCTGCAGCGGCCTTTTCATCCGGCAGGAGGACAGGAACTTTTTGGTCAAGTTCTTCTCGCACGCCTTTCTCGACGCAATCCTCATCTGGGTCGGCAACGGCATGCCCGAAAGCGAAAGCCACCTGCTGCAGCGGGTGACGATGATCCGGGACATGGTGCGGCTCTACGAGCAGAGCCAGTCCGTGCCGGACGCGGCGGCCGTCTTCCCGCTGATGCAGAAGCTGCGCTCGGAGCAGAATTACCTGTGAGGCGCCGGCTGTTCCGGCGCCCGGCGGGAAAAAGCCGCCCGTTCCCCTCATAAATGCCCGCTTCGCCGGAAAAGCTAACGCCGAGGTGAGCAAAATGAGAGTCAAGGACATCATGACGAAAGACGTCGCCAGCCTGAATCCCGAAGATTCCACCGAGCGGGCGGCGCAGCTGATGAAGCAGTACGACATCGGGTCGATCCCCGTCTGCCAGCAGCAGAAGGTCGTCGGCATCGTGACCGACCGGGACATCGCGCTCCGCTCCGTCGCGGCGGGGCAGGACCCCAGGCGCCAGAAGGTCCGCGAGATTATGAGCCCGAGCCCGGCCGTCGGGGACCCGGAGATGGACGTGCACGACGCCGCCCGGGTCATGAGCGAAAAACAGGTCCGCCGCCTTCCCATCGTCGACCGGGGCAGCCTGGTGGGCGTCGTCGCGCTGGGGGATATTTCCGTGGAGCCCTCGCTCGCGGACAATGCCGGCCAGGCGCTGAACCAGATTTCGCAGCCCGCGCAGATGTAAAAAAAACGGGCCCGGAGTTTCTGCGAAACGCTCCGGGTCCGTTTTTATTTTTTTATCTTGCGGGGACGGCCGCCGGCCTCACACGCGGGTCGCGTCGAGGAAGCGCCGGGCGGAATCGGCGGCGTTCGCGCCGTCCGCGACCGCCGTGACAATCTGGTACAGGGCCTTTCGGCGCAGGTCTCCCGCCACAAACACGCCGGGGACCGGCGTGACGCCGCTTTCCGGCGCCTCCAGATAGCCGCCGTCGGTCGGCAGGGAGGGCGGCAGGCGCTGCGAATTCGGAATCACGCCGATGGCGACGAACACGCCGTCCACGGGCAGCGCGAGTTCGCTTCCGCCGGCGCGGCGGAGGACGATCCGCTCCACCTTCTGCCCGCCCTCAATCCGCACGGGCGAAACGCTGAAAATCATCTTCAGGTTCGGCAGGGCGTGCGCCTGGCGAACCAGCGAATACTGGGCCCGCAGCACGTCGCGCCGATGCAGCAGGTAGACCGCCCTGCACAGGCCGGCCAGCGCGATGGCATCGCTGACCGCCGTGTCGCCGCCGCCGACCACCGCCACCGTTTTGCCCCGGAAGAAGTTGCCGTCGCAGGCGGCGCAGTAGGAGACGCCGCGCCCGGCGAACTGCTCTTCGCCGGGGATATTCAGCTTTCTGCGCCGGGACCCCTGCGCCAGAATCACGGTCTTCGACCGGTATGTGTCCTGCGCCGTCTTCACGGCCTTGACCGGGCCGTCGAGGTCGAAGCTCTCCGCCTCTTCCAGCAGGACTTTCGCGCCCGCCGAGCGGGCGTGCTTCAGCAGTTTTTCCGCAAGGTCCGGGCCGGCGATGCCCACAAACCCCGGGTAGTTTTCCACCGCGGAGGCGGTCGCCACCTGCCCGCCGGGAACACCGCCGAGCACGAGCACCGAAAGCCCCGCCCGCGCGGCGTAAATTGCGGCGGTCAGGCCGGCCGGGCCGCCGCCCGCCACCAGCACATCATAAACCATCGTGCCACCTCCCGAATCGGAAAAAGATTATTCCGCCAGCGCTTTCTTGACGGCGGGCTCCAGCTCCGCCGGCGTCACGCTCGGCTCGAACCGCGCGACCCGGCTGCCGTCGCGCGAAACCAGGAACTTGGTGAAATTCCATTTGATGCCGTCGCCCTTGAGGTTTTCCGGATAATGCCTGGCGACCACGTCGTGGACCGTCTTTCCGCCTGCCTTATCCAGCTCGTAGCCCTGGAACGGCGCGGCCTGCTTGAGGTAGCGGTAAAGCGGCGCCTCGTTTTCGCCGTTCACGTCGATTTTTGCAAAGAGCGGGAAGGACACGCCGAAATGCAGCTTGCAGAACGAGGAAATCTCGCCGTTGCTGCCCGGGTCCTGCTGCAGAAACTGGTTGCACGGAAAGCCGAGAATCACAAGCCCC
>DHOB01000049.1:0-7308 GCA_002409675.1 Ruminococcaceae bacterium UBA5401 | reverse complement strand
GGATATTCTTGACCGTAAAATCATAAATACGCATTTCTTTCAGACATCCTTTCCTTTTTCAGCTTTGCGCTTTTTTCTCCGCTCTCAGTGTATCACCGCGGGGACCGTTTGTAAATAAAAATAAGAATCATTTTTGAATCTCTCGGGAATCCAATCCTGTTAAAAATACCCCGGTCCGGCTGTTCCTTGATATTTTCCGCCAAACGCCTACAATAGAAAGCGAGGTCCGTTTTCATCTAAAAAAGTTCAACGATATGGGAGTGATTCTTTTGGATCGCATCAATCCGGTCAAGCTCAAAGGCGCGTGCAAAGATTACCTCTGGGGGGGCAACCGGCTCCGCACCGAATACCACCAGCAGAGCGAAGCCCCGAAGATTGCGGAGACCTGGCTGCTCTCCAGCCATCCGGACGGCCCTTCCACCGTCGTCTCCGGAAAAGACGCCGGCACGCCGTTCCCCGAATGGCTCGGGCAGCAGGGCCGCGGCATTCTGGGGACCGACTGCGAAAAATTCCCTTACTTTCCGCTTTTAATCAAGCTGATCGACGCCAAGAAAAAGCTTTCCATCCAGGTCCACCCGGACGACGCCTACGTCCGCGCCCACGGGGGCGGCTACGGCAAAACGGAGATGTGGTACGTTGTGGACTGCGAGCCGGGCGCGAGCCTGTACTACGGCTTCGACCACAAAATCTCAAAAGACGAGTTCCGGAAAAGAATCGCGGACAATACGCTGGAGCAGGTCCTGAACCGCGTCCCGGTGCATGCGGGCGACGTGTTCTTCATCGAAGCGGGCACCCTGCACGCCATCGGGGCCGGAATCCTGATTGCCGAAATCCAGCAGAACTCCAACCTCACCTACCGCATCTACGACTACGGCCGCGTGGACACCAACGGCAAAACCCGCCCGCTCCACATCGCGCAGGCGCTGGACGTGACCCGGCTGGAGCGCCCGACCCGCCCCACGCGCCCGCAGGGCGGCCCGGAGAGCCTCGACGGCTTCAGCCGCCGGCTGCTGGCCTCCTGCGATATCTTCACCGTCTACGAGATGAAAATCCGGGAAGCGGCCCTGCGCGCGGACGAAAAAAGCTTCCATTCGCTGATCTGCCTGGACGGCGACGCGCTCCTTCTGGACCGGGGAAAGCCCCTGTTCGCGTTCCGGAAGGGCGACAGCGTCTTCGTCCCTGCGGGCTACGGCGACTACGTGGTCAAAGGGGACTGCCGCGTTCTGCACACGACGGTTTAAATCACGATGCCGCCGTTCACGCCGAGCACCTGCCCGGTGACGAATCCCGCGCCGGGCGAAGCGAGAAACGACACGGCCGCGGCGATATCCTCCGGCGTGCCGAGGCGCCCGAGGGGCGTCTCCTCTTTCAGCGCGCGCAGGTCTTCGGGCCCGAGGCCGGCGTTCATGCGCGTGTTGATAACCCCCGGCGCGATGCAGTTGACCCGGACGCCCGACGGGCCGACTTCTTTGGCGAGGGCTTTCGTCAGGCCGATCACGGCGGCCTTTGCGGCGGAGTAGTGCACCTCGCAGGAGCCGCCCGTCTGCCCCCACATCGAAGAGACGTTGATGATGCTTCCCCGCTTCCGGCGGATCATGGCGGGCAGCGCGGCCTGGCAGCAGTGGAACACGCCCGTGACGTCCACGGCGAACATGCGCTCCCAGTCCTCCTCCGTCAGGTCGGTGAACAGCTTCCGCTGGGCGACGCCCGCGTTGTTGACCAGCACATCCACGCTGCCGGCCGAGCGGAACATGGCCTCGACCTGTGCGCGGTCCGAGACGTCCGCCCGGAACAGACCGGCTCCCCCGCCGCCGGGGACGCCGTTCAGCTCGTCGAGCAGAGCGCGCGCCTCCCGGTCGGAGCGGGCGTAGTTGAGCACCACGTAAAACCCGTCCCGGTTCAGTCTGCGCGCCACGGCCCGCCCGATGCCGCGCGACGCGCCCGTAACCAGCGCCTTCCGCATCCGATTTTCTCCCCTTCCGGCCGCTGCGCGCAGCGGCCGGTTCTATTATAGCATATCCGCGCCGAAAGCAAGGCAAAAAAAGCCCCCGGACTGAGCCGGGGGAACAGAGGAAAAAATCAGATGTTTAAAATCGCCCGTTTCACCGGCCGAGGGAAAGCTCAGCAGTCGTTCTGCTGCTTGGGAACAGCCAGAACGCTGAGGACGCCGTTGGTAACGGTGACGCCGGCCGAAGCCACCAAAGTCCCCGTGCCGAGCTGGACGGAATAAGTGTACGTGCCGGGCGCCACGTTGTTGTCCACAAACTGGAAGCTGAAGCCTTCGGCGCCTACAATGGAAGGCTCCTCCCGGAATGTGAAGGTCGGCCCGATATTGACGGCGCCGCCCATGCAGGACGAGCGGACGATCTGAAAGTTCAGCGTGAGGCCCAGCGCGGCGGGCATGTTGATGACGCCGGTGAACTGAATCAGGTTATCCGTCTTGCCGGCGCTGCACGTGTTGACCGTGGTCGACACGATGTTGAGCGGATCGGCAAGGCTGGTCGAAATAATCGGCAGCGGGCCCGCGCCGCCCGTGGAAGAGCTCAGCACAGGCTGGGGCGCGCAGCGGACAACGCCGGCCGATCCGCCGTTGTCGTTTGAGCCTCCGGAAGAGTTCCCGCCGCAGCATGGATTGTTTCCCCCGCCGCAGCACGGATTGTTTCCCGCTCCGCAGCACGGATTCGTGCTGCTGCCGCCGGGCCCGCGGTAAAAGAATTCCTGCGGGTAATTCGCCGTCCAGGTTCCGCGGAGTATCGGTTTCAAGCCACAGAGGGCTTCGTTATTATCTTCAGATCTATTGCAGCTCATAAAAATCCTCCTGGCCAAATATTTTGAAGAGGTTTCTTCACTTCCATCTTATGCAGTTTTCTGCAATCGGTAACATCTTCCCGCGCCCGCCGCCGGTTCCGGGGAAAAGCGGCCGCCCGAAGAAGGCGCGAATATGGTATAATAAGTGACAAAGGCAAAACAGCGAAATTTGAAAAAAGGTGGAATTTCTGTTATGAAGATGGCTCTTCCGAAATACCAGGGGCTGGGGAACGATTACCTGATATACGACCCGCAAAAAATAAACCTTCCTCTGAACGAGGGCCGCATCAGGCGGATCTGCGACCGGCATTTCGGCGCCGGGTCCGACGGAATCCTTTACGGCCCGATTCCGGAGGGCGGAAAAATCCGGGTGCGGATTTTCAATCCGGACGGAAGCGAAGCGGAAAAGAGCGGGAACGGCGTGCGGATTTTTTCCAAATACCTGAAAGACGCGGGGTATGCGGCCGGGCGGCGCTTTACCCTTTCCACCGCGGGCGGAGATGTCGCCGTCGAATATCTGGAGGACAGCGGGGAGCTTCTGAAAGTGATGATGGGAAAAACGACATACCGCAGCAGCCGGATTCCGGTCGCCGGCCGAGACCGGGACGTCATCGACGAGCCCATGATATTCCACGGCAGGGAATACAGGGTCACCTGCCTCTCAATCGGGAACCCGCACTGCGTGATCCCCATGGGAACCATCAGCAGAGAGCTGGCGTGCAGGCTGGGGCCCTGTGTCGAAAACTCGAAGAACTTTCCAAACCGAATCAACATGCAGCTGCTGAAAGTGCTGGACAGAAACAACATCGCGATTGAAATCTATGAGAGGGGCGCCGGCTACACGCTCGCTTCCGGGAGCAGCAGCTGCGCCGCGGCGAGCGCGGCCTGCAAGCTGGGCCTGACCGACCGCGACGTGACCGTCCACATGCCCGGCGGGAATCTACAGATTCAAATTCTGCCGGACGAATCCGTTTTTATGACGGGTCGGGTCGGCTCGATTGGGACGATGGTCCTGTCCGACCGCTTTGCGCAGGGACTGCGGCTGTTGTAAAAGGAAGCCGCCCCCCCCCGGCGGGAAGGCCCCGAACACAAAAAAGCCCGGAAAACTGAAGAATCAGCTTTCCGGGCTTTTCCAGCGGAATCAGATAAAATTTTTAATGAATCATGTTCTTGATTTCTTCGGCGAAGTTTTCCTTGCGTTTTTCGAGGCCCTCGCCGCGCTCGAACCGGGCGAAGTCCGTGATGCGGATTTTGCCGCCGAGCTGCTTTGCGGCCTGCTCGGTATACTGCCGGACGGTCAGCTTGTCGTCCTTGATATACGCCTGGTCGACCAGGCAGACTTCTTCATAGAACTTGCGCAGTCTGCCCTGCACGATTTTCTCCACGATTGCCTCCGGCTTCCCGGAACCGGCAATCTGCTGCTTCAGAATGCCCTTTTCGTGCTCGACGACGTCGGCCGGCACACCCGTTTCATCCACATACTGGGGGGTGATTGCCGCAATCTGCATACAGACGTTTTTCGCGTATTCCCGGAATTCCGGCTTTGCGGCGATTTCGGGGGAAGCCTCGAATTTGGTCAGGACGCCGATTTTTCCGTCGGCGTGGATATAGGCGCCGACCGTGCCCTCGAACCTGCGGAAGCGGCGGATTTTGATATTCTCCCCGATTTTCAGGATTTTTTCTTTCAGCAGGGCGTCGACGGTCTCTTCCGACCCGGCCGCCCTGCACTGCAGCAGCGCGTCCACGTCGGCCGGGTCCTTCTCGAGCACCGTGTCGGCGCAGGTCTTGACGAAGCTGCGGAATTCCGCGTTTCTGGCGACAAAATCGGTCTCGGAATTGACCTCGATCACGACGCCCGCGTTCCCGGCCTTGCTGACCGCGGCATAGGCGATGCCTTCCGCCGCGATGCGGCCCGCCTTTTTCGTGGCGGCGGCCAGGCCCTTTTCGCGCAGGACGTCGATTGCCTTGCCCATGTCCCCGTTGGCCTGGACGAGCGCCTTTTTACAGTCCATCATACCGCATCCGGTTTTTGCGCGAAGGGCTGCAACATCTTTCGCTGTAAAAGCCATGTTCTATTCCTCGCTTTTCAAAATGTTGGTTCGGCAGCGCATGGAAAGCGCCTTATTTCGCGGCGGCGGCCGGCGCGTTCCCGTTTTCTGTCGCATCTTCCTCCGCGGCGGTGTCCATCCGACCCTCTTTGCCTTCGACGATGGCGTCGGCCATGGTGTGCGAAATCAGCTTCACGGCGCGAATGGCGTCGTCGTTGCCCGGAATCACATAGTCGATCTCGTCCGGGTCGCAGTTGGTGTCGACGATTGCCACAATCGGGATTTTCAGTTTTCTCGCTTCGGAAACGGCGATGTGCTCCTTGCGCGGGTCCACGATGAACAGAGCCCCGGGCAGGTCTTTCATGTCTTTGATGCCGCCGAGGAATTTTTCCAGTTTTCCAATCTCAAGCTTCAGCTTGCTGACTTCTTTTTTCGGCAGAAGGTCGAACGTGCCGTCCTCCTCCATGGTCTTCAGCTGGTTCAGGCGGTCGATTCTGCGGCGGATAGTGCGGAAGTTGGTCAGCATGCCGCCCAGCCAGCGCGCGTTCACATAAAACGCGCCGGCGCGCTCCGCTTCGGTCCGGATGGACTCCTGCGCCTGTTTTTTCGTCCCGACGAACAGCACGGCCTTGCCGTCCATGGAAAGGTCGCGGACGAAATTGTAGGCCTCCTCCAGTTTGCGAACGGTCTTCTGCAGGTCGATGATATAGATGCCGTTGCGCTCGGTGAAAATATACGGCTTCATCTTCGGGTTCCACCTTCTGGTCTGGTGGCCGAAATGAACGCCCGCCTCCAAGAGCTGCTTCATAGATACTACTGACATTCAATAAACCTCCTTGGGTTGTTTCCTCCGCCGCGCTTTTTTTTTGGCAGGAAAACCCTTTCGGGCACCGCCTGCCGGGCGCGGCGTGCGTTTTGCGGAGAACATTATAGCATACCGCGCCCTCCTTTACAAGTTTCCCTGGGCGCAAATTCAAAAAATCCCGGCATAAAGAAAAAACTTTTTGTTTGCGGGAATGAAATTTATGGGACGAAATGGTATAATAATAAGACTATGACTGAATCTCGTTTAATTCTGTATTTTCCCGGAGGCTGAAAAAATGGAGAAAAAGACCTTTTACATCACAACGCCCATCTATTACCCGTCGGGCAAGCCGCACATTGGGCACTGCTACTGCACGCTGGCGTGCGACGCCATTGCGCGCTACAAGCGAATGCAGGGGTACGACGTGATGTTTTTGACCGGGACGGACGAGCATGGTCAGAAAATCGAGCAGAACGCCAAAAAGGCGGGCATCACCCCCAAGCACTATGTGGACCGGGTCGCGCAGGAGTTCAAGGACCTGTGGAAACTGCTCAACATCTCCAACGACAAGTTTATCCGCACGACGGACGATTACCACGTGAAGGCCGTGCAGAAAATATTTCAGCAGCTTTACGACAGCGGCAACATCTATAAGGGCGAGTACAAGGGCTGGTACTGCACGCCCTGCGAGTCCTTCTGGACTGAGACGCAGCTGAAAAACGGCAGATGCCCGGACTGCGGCCGCGAGGTCAAGATGGTCAGCGAGGAGGCCTATTTCTTCCGCCTCTCCAACTATGCCGACCGCCTGCTCAAGCTGTATAGGGACCGGCCCGATTTCATCCAGCCCGAAAGCCGCAAGCACGAGATGATCCAGTTCATCAACCAGGGGCTGGAGGACCTGTGCGTCTCGCGCACGAGTTTCTCGTGGGGCATCCCGGTGCCGTTCGACCCCAAGCACGTGATTTACGTCTGGGTCGACGCGCTCACCAACTATATCACCGCGCTCGGCTACGGCTCGGACGACGACTCCCTCTACCGCAAGTTCTGGCCCGCCGACGTGCATTTCGTCGGGAAAGAGATCGTGCGCTTCCACACCATCATCTGGCCGGCCATGCTGATGGCGCTCGGCCTTCCCCTGCCGAAGCAGGTCTACGGGCACGGGTGGCTGCTGTTCGGCGACGGCAGCAAGATGAGCAAAAGCAAGGGCAACGTGGTGGACCCGCTCATCCTGTGCAAACGCTACGGCGTGGACGCCGTGCGGTACTTCCTGCTGCGCGAGATTCCGTTCGGCGCGGACGGCGTGTTCACGAACGAGGCCCTCATCAACCGCATCAACGCCGACCTCGCGAACGACCTCGGCAACCTGCTCTCCCGCACGACGGCGATGGTGCAGAAATATTTCGGCGGCAGCATTCCCGCCGAGCGCGAAAGCAGTCCCCGGGACGCCGAGCTGGCCGGCATGGCGCGCGCTCTGCGCGCAAAGTGCGACGCGGCGGTGAACGGCTACCAGTTCTCGGTCGCGCTGACCGAAATCTGGAAGGTCGTCGCGTGCGCCAACAAATATATCGACGAGTCGCAGCCGTGGGTCCTCGGCAGGGAGCCGTCGAGCCGGCCTCGCCTCGCCGCGGTGCTCTACAACCTGTGCGA
>DHOB01000058.1 GCA_002409675.1 Ruminococcaceae bacterium UBA5401 | reverse complement strand
GAAATTTCCCGCTTCGTCGCAGCGAACAAAATGGCCCGGCATCGCTTCCCGCAGCCGGCACGATTCCCCGCGGTCCGGCCCCGGAATGTAGGGGATGCGGCGCCGGACACGCTCGGAGACCGGGTCGGGCCGGGGAATCGCGGAAATCAGGCTTTTGGTGTACGGGTGAAGCGGCCTTTCGTACACTTCGTCCGCCGGCCCGGTTTCCACCAGCCTTCCCCGGTACATCACCCCGATGCGGTCGGAGATGTATTTCACCATTGACAGATCGTGGGCGATAAAAAGGTAGGTGAGGTTTTTCTTTTCCTGCAATTCTTTCAGCAGGTTCACCACCTGCGCCTGGATGGAGACGTCCAGCGCGGAAATCGGCTCGTCGCATACGACGAACTTCGGATTCACCGCCAGCGCGCGCGCAATGCCGATGCGCTGGCGCTGCCCGCCGGAAAATTCGTGCGGGTACCGCGACGCGAAGCTGCGGTTCAGGCCCACTGTCCCCAGCAGCTCCTCCACGCGTTCGTCCCGTTCCTGCCGGGTGGCCGCAAGGCGGTGCGCGTCGATTCCCTCCGCGACGATGTCCCGCACTTTTTTGCGCGGGTCCAGGGAAGCGTACGGGTCCTGAAAAATCATCTGCACTTCCCGCCGGAAGCGCATCAGCTCTTCTTTGCGGCGGATGCGTGTGACGTCCCGTCCGTTGTACCGGACGGCGCCGGCGGTGATGTCCAGCAGCTTGACGATCATGCGGCCCGTCGTCGTCTTGCCGCATCCGGATTCGCCGACCAGCCCGAAGGTTTCCCCCCGGCGGACGGAGAAGCTCACGCCGTTCACTGCGCGCACGGCTTTGCCGCCCGTGCGGTACACATGGACGAGATTCTCCACCTCCAGAATGTTTTCATCCGGCATTGCGCTTTCTCCTCTCCAGATATTCCCTCCTGCGCTTTGCCAGGATTTCCGGCAGCACCGCCTTGGGCGCCCGCGGGTCCAGAAGCCATGTGGCGGCGTAGTGCGTGTCGCTCACCTTGAAGAACGGCGGCTCGTATTTCTCGTCCACCGCCAGCGCGTAGGCGTTGCGCGGCGCGAACGCGTCGCCTTCGGGAACCGGCTCCGTCAGGGTCGGCGGGGAGCCCGGGATGGTATAGAGGGAGGGCATGTGGGTGTCGAGGGTCGGCATGGCGTGGAGCAGCCCCCAGGTGTAGGGGTGGCGCGGGTCGTAGAAAATCTCGTCGGCGAGGCCGATTTCGACGATTTTGCCCGCGTACATCACCGCCACGCGGTCGGCCACGTTGGCGACCACGCCCAAATCGTGTGTGATGAAAATGACGGAGGTGCTGACCTTTCTCTGCAGGTCTTTGAGCAGGTCGATAATCTGCGCCTGCATGGTGACGTCCAGCGCCGTGGTCGGCTCGTCGGCAATCAGCACCTTCGGGCTGCAGGCCAGGGCGGTGGCGATCACGATGCGCTGGCGCTGCCCGCCGGAAAATTCGTGGGGGTACTGCCTGCTGCGGCGCTCCGGGTCTTCGATGCCGACCAGGCGGAGCAGCTCCAGCATTCTGCTGCGGGCTTCCCGCCTGCCGACTTTCCGGTGGAGGGTGACGGCCTCCTCAATCTGCCGGCCGATTTTCATGGTCGGGTCAAGCGACGTCATGGGGTCCTGAAACACCATCGCGACCTCGTTCCCGCGCACCTGCCGCATCTCCCGCTCGCTCAGACGGAGCAGGTCGGTGCCGTCCAGCAGAATCTCGCCGGAATCAATCGAGGCGTTCTTTGCCAGAAGCCGCATCACCGAACGGCAGGTGACCGTTTTTCCGCTTCCCGATTCCCCGACGATGGCCAGCGTCTCGCCGTCGCAGAGCGAAAAGCTCACCCCCCGCACCGCGTGGACTTTCCCCGCGAAGGTGGAAAAGGACACGGACAGATTTTTCACTTCAAGCCGTACATGGGCCATAGAATCACAACCTTTCCGTTCCGCGCTCCGGGCTGCCGCGGGAGCGGGCTGGAACAAATGCCGTCTACTCTTTCATCCTGGGGTCGAGCGCGTCGCGCAGGCCGTCCGCAAACAGGTTGAACACCAGCATGATGGCGCACAGGACCGCGGCGGGGATCCACATCTGGTACGGGTAAATGCGGAAGACCTTGTAGCCGCCGTTCAGCAGCGTGCCGAGCGAGGCGTTCGGAATCTTCATGCCGACGCCGATAAAGCTCAGGAACGTCTCGAAGAAAATGGCGGCCGGGATGGAGAACATCGTCCGCACCACGACGATGCCCGCGATGTTGGGCAGAACGTGGGACAGCGCGATGCGCACTTCGGAAGTGCCCAGCGCCCTGGCGGCCAGAACGTACTCCATGTTCTTGATTCGCAGCGTCTGCGCGCGCACCATGCGCGCCATGGGAATCCACGACGAGATGGCGAGCGCGAAAATGATGGAGAACAGGCCGGAGCTGAAAACCAGAAGAATCAGCACCACCAGCACGAGGCCCGGGATGCCCGAAAGGATTTCGAGAAGACGCTGCATCACGGTGTCGACCCGGCCGCCCTTCATGGCGCTCGTCAGGCCGTAGGCCACGCCGATGGTCAGGTCGAGCACGGCGGCGACGAAGGCGATAATCAGGGAGATGCGCGTGCCGTACAGCGTGCGGGAAAACAGGTCGCGCCCGAACTCGTCCGTGCCGAAATAATAGTTGGTGTCCGCCGGCACGCCGGCCAGCTTATAGCGGTCGACGGGCCTGCCCGCGAGGGACGAATATCCGTTCAGCCCGGGGATGCCGACGCCCGGGATGCGCGGCGGCAGGTTCGCCCGCGGGACGTTCTGCGCGTTGGGGTCGTACGGCGCGAGCGCCGGCGCCGAAAACGCGACCACGACGATAATCAGGAGCAGCAGCATGGAGACGACGGCCCCTTTGTTCCGGCACAGCCGAAGCCACGCGTCCTTCCAGAACGAGGGCGCCGCGGCCCCGGCCTCCTGCTCCGCCGCCTTTTCGGCATGGCGGAAGCGGAAAAGCGACTGCGGAATCGCTTCCGGGTCGGCTTTCACGACCGGTCACCCCCAATCCGGACCCGCGGGTCGATAATCTGGTACAGGATATCCGTCAGAAAGATAACCACGACCAGCAGCGCCGAAAACAGAATCGTCATGGCCATGATGGTGTAATAATCGTTCGTGAGAACGGACTTTGTGAACTGCTCCCCGATGCCCGGCACGGCGAAGATGTTTTCCACGACCAGCGACCCGGTCATCAGGCTCACGGTAATCGGCCCCAGAATGGTAATCAGCGGAATCAGCGCATTGCGCAGGCCGTGGAACACGACCAGATGCAGCTCGCTCATGCCTTTGGCGCGGGCGAATTCGATATAGTCGCTGTTCAGCACCTCCAGCATCTCCGTGCGGATAAATCGCGCGGAATCCGCCATCGGCGAGATGGACAGCGCCAGCGTGGGCAGGACGGTGGACCGGAAGCCCTCGTTCCAGAGGCCGATGGGCAGGACGCCCAGTGTGACCGCAAAGACGAACTGCAGCAGCACGGCCACCACGAAATTCGGCGCCGAGCGGCCCACGATGGCGAACAGCGAGCAGAAGGTGTCAATCCACGTGTTGTGCTTCATCGCGGCGATGGTGCCGAGAACAATCCCCACCACCGTGCCGAACACGGCCGCCTGAATCCCGAGCTGCATGGACACCCCCACCCGGTTCCCCAGCAGCGTGGTCACCTTCTGGTCCGAAAACTGCAGCGAAATGCCGAAATCCCCGTGCAGGATATTGTTCAGGTAGGTGAGGTACCGCTGCCAGACCGGCTGATTCAGCCCGTACTTCTGGTTGAGCACCTGAAGCTGGGCGGCCGTGAGTTTGTCCTGGTTGTTATAGGGCGTGCCGGGCAGAAAGCTCATCAGCAGAAACGTGATCGTCACGATGATCCACAGGGTCAGCGCCATGTAGAGCAGCCGGCGGCCGAGGAAACGAAGCCATCTGTTTTTCATTCAACCGCTCCTTTCAGAGAAGAAAAGGGGAAAGCGGGAACCGTCCCGAATGACGGTTCCCGTTTCTCTGGCGTGCACAGGGGGTCAGGAGGCCGCGCCGCCCTCAAAGCGGGCGCGGGTCACGTCGATGGGCGTGCCGAGAACATGGGTCTGGTAGCCCTTCAGCTTCGGGTTGACCAGGTAGTTCTTGGCTTCCTGCGTCAGCGGAACCACGACCGCATGGTCGAGCAGGTACTGGTTGCCCTCTTTCAGGTGCGCCCAGCGCTTTACGAAATCGGTGCCGTCGCTGGTTTCCAGGGCCTTGACGATGCCCGTGAGCTCCGCCGATTTCCACTGGCTGTGGTTGTGCTCGTAGCCGGTCTCGTGCTGTTTGATATAGGAGGTCGGGTCGTACTCGCCCGTCCAGCCGCCCAGGGCGAGGTCGAACTTATAGCTCATCATTTCCTTGAAGCGGACGGTGGCCGGAACGTTCGCGAGGTTGATTTTGAGGCCCGGCAGCGCGGTCTGGTAGGCGTTCTGCAGGTACTGGCCGGTTTTGATGGAGTCGTCCGTGTCGCTGGTGACCAGCCGCAGGGTAATGCTCTTGGTGCCGAGCTCGCTCAGGGCCTTCGCGAAATACTCCTTGGCCTTCTTTTTGTCGGTATAGACCAGCTTGGGGAAATCGTCCTTGACGCTCTTGCCGCCCTCCGGGCTGACCGCGATTCCGTCCGGGATGATGCCGGCCGCCGGAACGCCGCCCCCGTTCAGGATGGACTGGGCCAGCTCGCTGCGGTCCACCGCGTAGAGCAGCGCCTTGCGCAGGTTCTCGTTCTGCAGGGATTTGTTGGAGCTGATGCCCATCTCCAGATTGGTCATGCGGAGAGTCTGCACGGTGACGAGGTCCGGCTTGCTCTTATAAAGCGTGAGGTAATCGCCCGTGACGGCGGCGCCGTCCAGTTTGCCCGCCTCATAGAGGTTGACGCCCGTGGCGACTTCCTTGACGACCTGAACGTTGATCTGGTCGAAATAGATGTTTTTCGCGTCCCAGTAATACGGGTTCTTCACGTATTTCCAGGAGATGTCGGTCCCGTTCCAGTCCTTCAGGACGAAGGGGCCGCTCGCCAGGAGGCTCTGCGCGTTCAGCCCGTAATTTTTCCCCTGGGATTCGACGAATTTTTTGCTGACCGGCGAGACGAGCGTATCCGACAGCGAGGTCGCCAGGTAAGGGGTCGGGGCGGTCAGCGTGAACTGCAGCTTCGTGTCGGAGAGGGCCTTTACGCCCAGGTCCGTTACCGGAAGCTTTTTCTCGATGATTTCCTTCGCGTTCTTGAGGTAGGTCAGGTTGTTGGCGCTCTGGGAGCCCGTGGCGGGGTCCACGACGCGCTGCGCGGCATAGACGATGTCCGCGGCCGTGATTTTGTCGCCGTTGGAGTAGCGGGCGTCGTCGCGGATCTCCACCGTCGCCGTCAGGCCGTCTTTACTGACCTGCGGCAGCGCCTTGGCCAGGTTGGGGACCGCTTCGTTCTTTTCGTTGATGCGGTACAGCGTATCCGCCTGGAAGCTGATCTGCTCCGCGCTGATTACGTCGTAGCTTTTGCCCGAATCCATGGTGGTGACTTCGCCGGGGGCCACCCAGTTCAGGACCTTCGACTTTTCCTGCGCGCTGGCCGCGGAGGATGCCGGGGCGCCCGAGCCGGCCGAAGACGCCTGCGACGCCGTCGCCGTGCCGCCGCAGGAAGTCAGAAGCGCTGTCCCCGCCGCAAGCAGGGCCGTGAGCAAACCGGATACGAATCTTTTCATAAAAAATCCCTTCTCCTTAACCTGTTTGATTTATCGGATCTGCGGGGCTGAGAAACCCCCGCGACATCGGGCGGACGTGCCGGGAATGAAAAATTTACACATTCGGAACATACGGAAAATCCCTCCTTTTTAATCGACACCGCCCTTTAAAATCCAACGGCCGGCAGCGCTTTTTTGAATCAGGCCTCAAAAAACCATAAAAAAAGCTCACGGGCCATTGACCCGTGAGCTGCGTTGGATGTCTTACTTTACTACAAGAAGACACCACAGTCCACCATCAATTCGCCCTCAGGCACAGAACGAAGGAACGAATCGTCCATCATGGACATTCGCATCGCGTTGGTACACATCATGCGCATTTCCATTTTCGGCATCTCGTTCTTTCTCCCTTTCTGCGCCCGCCCGCGTCTTCAAAAATGAAACCCCGCGGGCCGACGAATTAATAATATAAAGCATATATTTTTTATATGCTTTTGATT
Source organism: Ruminococcaceae bacterium UBA5401 (assembly GCA_002409675.1). Classification (GTDB taxonomy): domain Bacteria; phylum Bacillota; class Clostridia; order Oscillospirales; family Acutalibacteraceae; genus Thermocaproicibacter. Next base: position 3,759 of record DHOB01000058.1, on the reverse strand, counting down.
ATATCACGCATTTTTCAAATGTCAAGGACCTTTCCGGACGGAATCGGAAAATTCCATTCGGCGCATTCCGCCGGAAAACCGGGTCGCGGCCCGGCTTTTGAAATCCATAGTAATTATATATGCATTATTTAAGCGGAATGCTACGACTTTTCCGCCGCGGGGATTTCCCTGCGGCGGAGCTTCCGGCCTTCACGGCCTGGCGGGCCTGGGGCCGCCTGATAAATAAATTCGGCCGGCTTCCTGCAGAAAGCGGTTCGGATTCGTTTGACGCTTCGGTCCGGCGGGTGTATGATGAAAAGACGGAGGAGCGCAGCCGCCCTGCGGGGCGGACAGAGCTTCACTCTGAGAGGATGCCGGAAATGGATTCAATTAAAATCATAGCGGACAGTACCTGCGACCTCGACCCGGCCCTGACCCGGAACGCGGACCTTCAGATTCTGCCGCTCACGATAACTTTCGGGAGCCGAAGCTATCTGGACGGGGAAGAGATCACCGTCGCCCAGATATACGACCTGATGCGGAAGGGAGTCATGCCGCAGACGGCCCAAATTCCTTACGAAAGAATCTATCGCTGCTTCAAATCCTGTTTTGAGAACGGCGACGATTTTCTCTATATCGCTTTTTCCAGTAAAATGTCCGGCTGCTGTTCCCTGGCGCGCATGGTCGCCCAGGAGCTCTCCGGGGAATATCCCGGGCGGAAGTTCGCCGTGATCGACTCCAGGGGCGGCTCCAGCGCGACGGGGCTGATTGTCCTCCAGGCCCTGCGGATGGTCCGGGACGGCCTGCCGTTCGACACGATAAAATCCGAAGTCGAGTTCATGGCGGAACACGTGGAGCATGTGTTCTTCGTCGACGATATGAAGTGGCTGGTAAAGGGCGGGCGCGTTTCAAAAATCGTGGGGCAGATGGGGAGTGTTCTGAACATCCGCCCCGTCCTCGACGTCAGGAACGGCCTGATTAAGGTGAAACAGCTGGTCCGGGGGCGGAAAAGGGCCGTTCAGATGGTCGCGGACGAAATCGTCCGGCGGGCGGAAGTGTTCCCAAAGCAGCTCATCGCCATCAGCCACGCCGACGACAGGCCCGCCGCGGAGGCGCTGAGGGGCATCGTCCGGAAGGATCTTCCCGGCTGCAAGACCACGCTGTGCCATATCGGCGCCGTGCTGGGCGTCCACATCGGCCTGAAGGGAATCGGCGCGTTCTGCTTCAACTCCAGGCCGAAAGACTATAAGTTCGTTTAACCGGGTTTCCTTTTTCGACAGGCAAAAGGCCTGTTGACAAAATAGTTTAGCAGGTATACAATAGGGACATTATGGGAAAGAATCATTCCGCGCAGGTTATTTCGAGGAGCTTCCTGGACGCGGTCGAGCAATTCAACAGGTACGACAAAAAGGCCCGCACTTTTGGGACGGACCACGAGCTTTTTCTCGCCGAAATCCACCTGATAGATTTTATCGGAAGAAGCGAGGACTGCTGCATCTCCGATATCGCAAAATCCCTCCACGTGACGAAGGGTGCCGTGTCCCAGATGGTCAAAAAGCTGGAGCGAAAGGGATACCTTGCGAAGGCGGGGGACCCCGAAAACAGGGTCCGGGTGATTGTGCAGCTGACGCAGAAAGGGGGCAGGGCATTCCGGGAGCACCGCCGGTACCACAGAGAATTGGATGAAAAAATTTCCGCCGTCCTGAAAGACTATGACGAGGGGCAGCAGCTGACGATTGAGCGCTTCCTGCGGGAAATCCGGAAGGCCTGGCGGTAAAAATTTTGCCGTAAATGTATACCTGCTAAACAATAAAACATCTGCCGGACAAAAGATTCTATCAACAATCCAAGAAAGGGGACTGTCGGGCATTGAACAAACGACTGAAAATGATGGAGAGCGGCAAAGTGAGCAAGGCCCTGGTGTATTTGGGGCTTCCGACCATCGTCGGCCTGCTGATGACCGGATTTTACAATTTTATCGACAGCTTCTTTGTGGCACAGCTTGGCACGGCCCAGATGGGGGCAATTTCAATCGCCTATCCGCTGGTCACGCTTATTCCGGGAATCGGGCTGCTTTTCGGAAACGGCGGGGCCGCCTATATCTCCGAGCTTCTCGGGGCCGGTGAAAAGAAAAAGGCGGAGGTCGTGCTCTCCTCCACCTTCTTCTACTGCATACTTGCAAGCGTGGGCTTCCAGGCCGTCCTTTTGTTTCTGAAGCCCCTGCTTCGGGCGATGGGGGCTTCGCCGGCGGTTCTGCCCTACGCGATGGAGTACACGGGAATCCTGATTTTCGGGTTTCTGTTTCAGATTCCCTCCATCTGCCTGATGAACCTTGTGCGCGCCGAAGGCGCGGTCTCGCTCAGCACAGCGTCGCAGATTATCGGGTCGGTGGTCAACGTGATTCTGGACCCGATTTTTATCTGGCCGCTGGGAATGGGGATTGCGGGTTCGGCCTGGACCGATGTGATCGGGCAGTTTATCAGCGTCGCGATTCTGCTGCCGTATTATCTGAGGCACAAGAGCTATCTGAATCTTTCCATCAAAAACGTCCGCTTTGAGTCCTGGTTTGTCAAGCCGATTTTCAAGGTCGGCATCCCGATTTTCGCCATCAACCTTTTCCAGAGCCTTTCGCTCAGCGCGGCGAACATCGCCGCGGCCCCGTTCGGGGACAAGACCATCGCGGCGCTCGGCATCGCAAACCGCGTGGTGGGGATGACGACCTTCGCGATCACCGGGTTTTCGCGGGGGTACCAGACCTTCATCTCTTATAATTACGGGGCGAGGCACTTCGACCGCATCCACGAGGCGACCCGCAAGGCGTACCTGTGGTCCATCACGGGCGGCGTGATTCTCTCCGTCCTTCAGATTGTGTTCGCGCAGCCGATTGTCGGCGCATTCTCCAGAGACCCGGAGGTCATCCGGCAGGGCGTCCGGGCCATGTGGGGCGCGAGCGTCTTCTTCTGGACCTACGGCTTCCAGGCTATGGCGATTGTCTACCTGCTGTGCATCAAGTTCAGCAAATCCGGATTTATCTTCAGCATCTCGCGGCAGGGGATTGTCTATCTTCCGGTTTTGATTCTGCTGGCGTGGGCAGCGGGCAAAACCGGAATCTATTACGCCCAGGCCGCCGCCGACGTCGTGACGACCGTGCTGATTTTGTCGTTCCTCGCCGGGACGAAAAAGAAAAGGACGGCCCTTCTGCAGGCGCAGACCGCCGGATAAGCATTCGACCGGCAAAAAGGGCCGCCGCAGATTTTCCTGCGGCGGCCCTCAGCATGTCGAAAAAGAAAGGGTCCGATTCGATTTTTTCGATGATTTCCCGGCTGCGGCGGAAGCAGTACAGCTCGGCCTCGCAGGCGGAATCTCCGACCGCCCGCTGCAGCAGGTCCCGGATTTGTTCCAGCTCCTCCTCCCGGTCGTCACAGATTCCGATTTTCAGCTTCATCGACAGGCCTCCCAAAAACCGCCTGGAAATATTATACCTTTCCCGCGGGAAAGATTCAATCGCGGGGAAGGCGCCGAGAAGGGCGTCCCCCTGCCCCCCTGCGGAATCTGCGGGCGCAAAGTGACGGCAGAGCGGCCTCGCTCTGCGGCTGTTTCCCCGCCGGACAGGGCGGACAGAAAAAGCGCCGGGAAGCATCAGTTCCCCGGCACCTGTGCGCTGTGCGTCCAATTCAGGCACAGCCGATTCGCCCGAAAAGGGCCCGCCGCACAATTTGCGCGTCGGGCCCTCGCTGGTGTCCCCGGGGCGATTCGAACGCCCGGCCTACTGCTTAGGAG
>DHOB01000065.1:23931-27861 GCA_002409675.1 Ruminococcaceae bacterium UBA5401 | reverse complement strand
CGGTTGGGCTCGATTTTGACGGTTTTTGCGCGGCCGACGCAGTCCCGGACCAGCGCGTCGGCGTCCAGGGCCTCCTCCGCACGGAGGATGGCCTCCAGGGCGGGGCGGGTGCGGGGGTGCTTCGGCGTGAACACCGTGCAGCAGTCCTCATAGGGCAAAATGGAAAGGTCGTAGGTGCCGATGCGGCGTGCAGCGGCGATAATCTCGACCTTGTCCATGCCGATGAGCGGGCGGAACACGGGCATTTCGGCCGCCGCGTCGGTGCAGACAATCGCCTGCAGGGTCTGGCTGGCGACCTGGCCCAGGCTCTCGCCCGTCACAAGGGCCTGGCAGCCCTCCCTGCGGGCGATGCGCTCGGCGGCCTTCATCATGAAGCGCCGCATGATCACGGTGAAATAGTCCTCGGGGCATTTCGCCATGATTTCTTCCTGGATTTTGGTGAACGGAACGACGAACAGGGTCATGTGCCCGGCGTATTCGCCCACGCGGCGGAGCAGGTCGGCGGCCTTCTGCTCGGCGCGCTCGCTGGTATAGGGCGGGCTGGCGAAATGCACGGCGGTCAGCTCCACGCCGCGGCGGGCCATCATCCAAGCGGCGACGGGGCTGTCGATGCCGCCGCTGACGAGCACGGCCGCCTTTCCGCCCGTGCCGACCGGAATGCCGCCCGCCCCGCGGCGCGCGTTGCCGTGGACGTAGGCCGCAAAGTCGCGCACCTCCACGCGGACGGTGTACTCCGGATGCTCCACGTCCACGCGCAGGCGCGGGAACTTCTGCTGCAGGTACCCGCCGACCCGCGCGCAGATTTCCGGCGATTTCATCGGGAATTTTTTGTCGGACCGCCTGCACTCCACCTTGAAGGATGAAGCGGAAAGCAGCTCCCTCTTGAGGTAGCTTTCCGCGCCGGCGCAGATGGAATCCAGCTCCTTCGGCACCTCGCACGCGCGGGAGTAGGAGACAATGCCGAAGACCTTGGCGACGCGCTCCTCGGCCCCGTCGAGATCCGCGCCTTCCTGCGGCGTGATGTAGACCGTGGACTGCGCCTCGCGCACCTCGAACTTTCCGAACGGGCCGATGCGGCGGCGGATGTTTGCGAGCAGGACGTCCTCGAAGCTGCGGCGGTTGAGGCCCTTGAGGACCACTTCGCCGAGCTTGGCCAGAATGATTTCCCTCATAGGCCCCTCCTCACAGCGGGCGCCGGGTCAGAGCGGCAAGGCCGTCTTTCAGCGCGGCGGCGAAGGCCCGGACCTCGTCTTCGGTGTTCCAGCGGCAGAAGCTCAGGCGCAGGGCGGAGGCGATGCGCTCCCGCGGAAGGCCCATCGCGCGCAGGACGTAGCTTTCGCGCCCGCGCGAGCACGCCGACCCGGAGGAAACATAGATTCCGCGCTCCGAGAGAAAATGGAGCATATTCTCCGCCCGCACGCCGTCCGCCGAAAAATTCAGGATATAGGGCAGGGCGTCGTCCGGCGAGTTGACCGCAAGGTCCGGGATTCCGGCGAGCTGCGCGCGGCAGAACGCATTGAGCTTTTTCATCCCGGCCAGCTCCGCCTGCGGGTCAGGCAGCGCCCGCACGGCGGCGCCGAAGCCCGCAATCAGGGGGACGCTTTCGGTGCCCGGGCGCAGGTTCTTCTCCTGCCCGCCGCCGTAGGTCAGCGGCTCGATATGCACGCCGGCGCGCACGTACAGCGCGCCGCTGCCCTTCGGGCCGTGGATTTTGTGGGCGCTGGCGCTCATCAGGTCCACGCCCAGCTTCCGCGGGCGCAGCGGCAGCTTGCCGAACGCCTGCACAGCGTCCATGTGCAGCAGGGCCGGGGCCTTCGCCGCGGCGATCGCCTCCGCGGCCGCCTCCACCGGCAGGATGCTGCCGACCTCGTTGTTCACGCGCATGATGCTGACCAGCACGGTGTCGGGCGTGACAGCCCTGAAAATCTGCTCCGGGGCGATATGCCCCCGCCCGTCCGGTTTCAGGTAGACGACCTCGAAGCCCTCCTGCTCCAGCTTCTTCATGGTATTGAGCACGGAGGGGTGCTCAATCGCCGTCGTCACAATCCGGCGGCCGCGTTTTTTGCGTGCGCGGGCCGCGCCGAACAGGGCGATGTTGTTGCTCTCCGTCCCGCCGGAGGTAAAGTAAATCTCCTCCGGCCGCACGTCGAGCAGCGAGGCGACCGCACTGCGCGCGGCGCGCATCTCCTGCTCCGCCCGGAACCCAATCGTGTGCAGGGACGACGGGTTTCCGTAATTTTCCGTCATGACCTCCATCACTTTTTCGGCGGCCTCGCGGCACACTTTTGTGGTGGAGGAATTGTCGAAATAAATCTCGCTCAACGGGTTTTCCCTCCCGGTTTTTTAAACGTTCGCTCTCTATTATACACCCTGGACGCCAGGCGGAAAAGGGAAGCCGCAAGCGCCCTCACGGCGAGTCTTGGGAAGGCCCGCCGCCGCGGAAGACAAGCCCGTCTTTCGCGTACAGAATCCGCTGCTTGGAATAAATGCCCGAATACCCCGAAAGCATGTAGCTGACGCCGGCGGCCAGCAGGTAAAGGGCCGCGCCCCTTTCGCCAAACAGCTCCACCGCGAGCAGAAAAGCGGCCAGCGGGCAGTTCGTCACGCCGCAGAACACGGCGAGCATCCCCACCGCCGCGCCGAACGACGGGGAAAGGCCCAGCATCCCGCCCGCGGCGCAGCCGAACGTCGCCCCCACGAACAGCGAAGGGACGATTTCGCCGCCCTTAAAGCCGGCCCCGAGCGTGAGCGCCGTGAACAGCAGCTTCAGCGCGAACGCCCAGGGCGCGGACCGGCCCTTCAGGGCCGCGGCAATCACCCCGCCGCCCGCGCCGAGGTAATCCGTGCCGAATACCAGCGATAGAAGGGCCACGGCGGCACCCCCGGCCGCCGCGCGCAGATAGGGGCTGCGAAAGGCTCTGCCGCAGAGGCGGCCCGCGCCGCGAAGGACGGAGCAGAACAGCACGCTGACCGCCGCGCACAGGGCCGCAAGCACCGTCACGAGGGCCGCGGACCGCCAGCCCACCGCCGGCACGCCGGCGACCGCATACCCCGCCGGCGCGAAGCGGAACAGGCGGGAAATCCCCGCCCCCACAAGGGACGCCACGGCGCACGGCACCAGCGCGGAATAGTACATCACCCCCACGGTCACGACCTCCGCCACAAAGACGGTCGCGGTGACCGGCGTGCCGAACAGTGCGGAAAAGCAGGCCGCCATGCCGCAGAGCGTGAGCAGGTGCAGGTCCTTCTCGTTCAGGCGGAACACGCGCCCCACGCCGTACCCCAGGCTTCCGCCGATCTGCAGGGCCGCGCCCTCGCGCCCCGCGGAACCGCCGAAAAGATGCGTGACGACCGTTCCGGCAAAAATCAGCGGGGCCATCTTCAGCGGCACTTTTTCCGGGGAGCGCACCGCCTCAATCACCAGGTCCGTGCCCCGCGGGTTCGACGCCCCGCAAATCCGGTACAGAAAGACGATGAACAGGCCGCCCGCGGGCAGCAGGAACACCAGCCATCCGTGGGCGGTGCGCAGGGCCGTCGCCCGGGCCACGCAAAGCAGAAGCAGTGCGCCGGCCGTGCCGGCCGGCACGCCCGCCGCAAAACCGAGCAGCACCCATTTCAGAAAAGCCGCGAGCATCCGGGCCGCGCGGCGGACCGGTTCCCCGATGGATGCGCCCGTTTCGTTTCCGCCGGCCTCAGTCCGTTTCATCCGGCTTGCGCCCCTGCCCGCCGTCCGGGCGGTCCGAAACGACGGCGCGGTAAATTTCATTCTTCTTCACCCCGGTTTCCGCCGCCGCGCGCCGGGCGGCTTCCGAAGCGGAAAGGCCCTGTTCCTCATACCGGCGCGCGAGGGCGGCGGCTTCCGCGCGCGGCGCCGGCCGGGGCTCCGGCGCGGGGGCGCCCTCGACCACCAGGACGAACTCCCCCTTCGCC
>DHOB01000065.1:23538-23659 GCA_002409675.1 Ruminococcaceae bacterium UBA5401 | reverse complement strand
GCCTGCAGCAAATCCGCCAGTGTCGCCGCCAGCTTGTGCGGCGCCTCGTAAAACACCAGGGTGCGGCGCTCCGCCTTCAGCTCCTGCAGGCGCTCTTTCCGGTTTTTGCGGTTTACGCTCA
>DHOB01000065.1:0-23264 GCA_002409675.1 Ruminococcaceae bacterium UBA5401 | reverse complement strand
CAGCTCGCCGGGGTCCGAAATGGCGGGCATGCCGGCGTCCGAAACCAGCGCGCAGGTCTCGCCCGCCTCGATGCGGGCGCAGATGGTCTGGCCGCGCGCGTATTTGTTGTGCTCAAAATAGCTGATCATCGGCTTGTGGATGCCGAAGTGAGTGAGCAGCTTCCGCGTGACGCGCGTGTCTTCGGCGGCAATGAAGTCGGCTTCGGACAGGGCCCGCACCCCGCGCGGGGAAAAATCAGAGAGGTTCCCGATAGGCGTGCCGACCACGACCAGTTTTCCGCTCATTCCGTTCCCTCCCGCAGCCGCGGCGTCCGGCGGTCTTCCGCAAAAAAAAGCGGGGCGCCGCGGCGCTCCGCTTTTTTGTCATACTTCATTCGGCCGGCTTCGGCGCACCCACGGGGCAGACGCTCGCGCACGAGCCGCACTCCGTGCATTTGTCGGGGTCGATCACGAACTTGCCGTCGCCTTCGGAAATGGCGCCGACCGGGCACTCCGCCGCGCACGCACCGCAGGAAATGCAGTCATCGCTGATTTGATATGCCATCTTTCAGAACACCTCCATGCTTGTTTTGCAAAGTTCGATTTTTATTGTAACATAAAACCATAAAAATGCAAGAGCGCGGTGAATTTTAATGGTCCTCCGCGTTTTTGGGCGGGCTCTGCCCCGTGCGCGGCCTGCCTGCCCGCGCGGTTTTCAGGACCTTGACCTCGTCGGCGCGGAACGTGCGGGGCGGCGAATCGGGCGAGACGTTCAGCCGGACGCTGACCGTCTCGCTCAGCAGGTTGCGGTCGGCCACGACGCCGCTCCCCTGCGGCGTCATCACGGCGGCGTTGACCGCCGGCACCACTTTCATCAGGCCGGCGTAGGTTTCCTGCTCATATTTCAGGCAGCACATCAGGCGGCCGCAGATGCCGGAAATCTTGACCGGGTTCAGCGACAGGCCCTGCTCCTTGGCCATTTTAATCGAAACGGGTTGAAAACCGCCGAGGAAGGTGGAGCAGCAGAACGGGCGGCCGCACACGCCGACGCCGCCCAGCATCTTCGCCTCGTCGCGCACGCCGATCTGCCGCAGCTCGATCCTGGTGCGGAAAACGGACGCCAGGTCCTTGACCAGCTCCCGGAAATCGACGCGGCCGTCCGCCGTGAAATAAAACAGGATTTTGGAATTGTCGAACGTATATTCCACGCCCACGAGCTTCATTTCGAGCTTGTGCGCGGCGATTTTGCGCAGGCAGATGCCAAACGCGCTCTTTTCTTTTTTATGGTTTTCCTCGACTTTTTTAAGGTCGGCGGCGGTCGCCGGGCGGATGAGCTTTTTCAGCGGCTGGACGAGGTCCTCGTCGCCGACGATGCGGTTCTCCATCGCGACCTCGCCGCACTCCACCCCGCGCGCCGTTTCCACAATCACCCGGTCGCCTCTTTTCAGAGTGTTTCCGTCCGGGTCGAAATAATACACTTTCCCCACGTTCTTGAATCGAACGCCAATGATTTCGGCCATTTTGTCCTCCCTTTTCCGCCGTCTTCAGCGGCCGGCGGCCGCCCGCAGCCCGCTGCAGAACGCCGCCCCCAGCAGAGCGGCGTTCGCGTTGCGCTCCAGCGCGCGCCGGGCTTTTTCGGTCTCCTGCGCCATGCGCATCAGGCTGCGCCGGGTCAGAGCGCCGCCCAGCGCGGCCGCCGCGTCCCCCCGCCCGGAAAGGAGGGCCTTCCCGCCCGAGCGCAGCGCCAGCGCGTCGCGGAAAATCAGCAGAAGCTGCTGCAGCACGCCGCCCATCTGCCGGCGGTCTTTTTCGAGCCCGGCAAACGCGAACATCAGGTCCGCCTCGCCCGGCGCGGTGACGGCGGACGCGATTTTCTCCGCGCGCTCCCAGTCGCCGGAAGGGGCGCCGCCCCCCGCCGGGAAAACCTGCACGCGCGAACGGACAGTCGGCAGCAGCGCGGACGCGCTGGCCGCCGTCAGGATAAACAGGACGCCGGCGGGCGGCTCTTCCAGAATCTTGAGCAGGGCGTTCTGAGAAATCTCCGACATATTCTGCGCGCCGAGCAGCAGAAACGCCTTGCCCGGCGCCTCGTTCGGGCGGACCCAGGCGGCGGCGCGCACCCGCCTCACGGCGTCCACCGGGAACGCGCGCGGGTCGGCGTCGCCGTCCAGCATGAGGATATCCGGATGCGAGCCCGCCCGGGCCTTGACGCAGCCGGAGCAGGTCCCGCAGGGCTTTGCCCCTTCGGCAAGGCAGACCCACGCCTGCGCAAGAAACCGGGCGAGGGCGGCCGTCTCCGCCGCGCCGCCCTCCAGAAGGACGGCGTGCGGCACCCGCTCCTGCCCGAACGCAAGGGACAGGCTCCGCTTCACATTTTCATTTGCCTGAAAGCCGCCAAACCGCAGATTCATATTTTCTCAAACCGCTCCACATTCAGCACAAAGATGGTCGAGCCGCCGACCGTGACTTCCACGGGGCAGGCGGAATACATTCCCATCTCCGTGGTCGCGGCGCTCGGCACAAGCTGGGTCCGGCGGCGGCTCTGCTTGGCGATGACGCCGATCACCTGATCGACCTTGTCGTCGTCGGTACCGACGAGGAACGTCGTGTTCCCGGCCCTCAGGAATCCGCCCGTCGTGGCCAGCTTCGTAACCGAGAAGCCGGCGTTTGTCAGGGCCGAAGAGACCATGCTGCTGTCTTCGCTGCCGACGACCGCCATGACCAGTTTCATAAGGGGCACCCTCTTTCTGCCGAATGTGGGGATTTTCGGATGTCTTCTCTCCCGGGAAGCGCGGCCGGGCCGCGCTTCCTTCTTTCTTATTTTAACACGTTTATGCCGGGAATTCCATACCGGCGCAAAAACCGGACCGCCTCCCGCGTAATCCGCTCCCCCGGCATCACGACCGGCACGCCGGGCGGGCAGGGGCAGGCCGCTTCGGCCGCGATACGGCCCGCCGCGGCAGAAAGCGGCACCGGCTCCGATTCGGCCAGCACGGCCTCGCGCAGGCCCGCGGCCACGGGCGGCAGCGGCGGCAGCTCCGGTTCCGCCGACAGCGGAGCACCCACCGGCAGCTCCGCCAGAGCGGCCTTCAGGCGGGCGAAGTCGCCGTCCGTATTGAACGGCGTGGCAATCAGCACCACATAGGCGGCGTCGGCGTATTCCGGCTCGATTCCCGCGTTCCGCAGGCGCTGCGCCGCCTGCACGCCCGTCAGGCCGACGGAGGCGGTGTTCAGCGTGATCCGCGTGGGGTCGCACGGACCTTTCGGCAGACCGATGCCCCGCGAAGAGGCGAACGCGCGGATTTCCTCCACCTTTTTCTGCAGCGGCGGATACGCGCCCGGATGCGCCTGCAGCCACTCCCGCGCCAAATCCAGCGAAGCCAGCACGGGGTAGGACGGGCTGGTGGAACCGAACAGAGCCATCGCCCGCTTTGCGCCGGCGGCGTAGCGCGCGTCGCCGACGTTCAGCCATGCGCCGCCGGTCAGGACGCCGAGCGTCTTGTGGGCCGAGTCGGCGGTGATGGACGCGCCGAAGCGCAGCGGGTGCAGCACGGGCTGCGTGAACATCAGGTGCGCGCCGTGGGCGCAGTCCACCAGCAGCGGAACGCCGTGCGCCCTGCACGCGGCGGCGACCGGCCCGAGGTCCATCAGGCGGCCGTAGTAATCCGGGGTCGTCACATAGACGGCGGCAAAGCCGGGGCGGGACGCCGCCTCCGCCACGCCGCCGGGCAGAGCCCAGACCGGCTCCAGCCCCAGCAGGGCCATGGCGTTTACGGCGCTCCGGTGAATCACGCGGGAGCAGAGGATCTTGCCCCCGTGCGGGGCTGCAAGGCGCAGCATGGCCTGGATGCAGAGCGTGCAGCCGCCCGCGGAAAAGCAGGTGCGCGCCGTGCCGAACAGCGCCGCGGCTTTGCGCTCCGCTTTCAGAATCGGGCCGGAGGCATCGTACAGGCTGTCCGTGTCGGGCAACTCCGTAAAATCGAGCGACATCAGGCCGTGCGGCAGGGCGGCGGGGCTGCCCTTATGCCCCGGCGTATGAAAAGAGGCGCGGCCCCTCTCTCCGTGGCGCACAAGCGCCGTGTAAAGAGGCGCGCCCCCGTGTTCCGGCAGCCCGTTCCGCTCTTTTGGGAAGCTCATCCCGAAACCTGTTCCGGCAGGTCGTCTTCATAAATAAACTGCGCCAGGCTTTTTCTGCACTTCTCCAAATCCGGCACCAGCACGGAGGCCGGCGGAGAATTCTGGCTGATATAAACGCTCTTGCCCTCGTACTCGCCGTCCGCCGGGACGCGGTTCTGGCTGACCGGATAGTTGAGATAGGTCAGCGAGTTGGAAGCCATCGACAGCACCTCGTCCTTCGTCATATTGGTGGTCACAAGGTTCAGGGTGTCGGAAAGGACGCTGTAGATGGCCGGAAGGCTTGCCGTCTTCAGCTTGCCGACAAGGCTCTCAAAGAGCTTTCGCTGGCGCAGGGTACGTTCCTGGTCGTCGCCGATGTCGCGGATGCGGGCGTAATAGCGGGCCTGCAGGCCGCTCAGGGTGTTTTCCCCCGTGTGGACCTTGTTTCTGTCGCCGGAATAGATGTTGATCAAATCGGCTTCGGTGCGGCCGTACCGGTCTTTTTTATCGGTCAGGGTGATGGGGACGCCGCCGAGGCGGTCGATAATCTTGGGGAAATTCTTGTAATTGACGAAGGCGAACCGGTCGATGTCCACGCCGAAGTTGGCTTCGATGGTGGTGACGACCTTTTTCGCGCCGGCGACCTTCCCGCCCCCCAGGCTGTAGGCGGCGTTCAGCTTGTTGCTGCCGATGCCGGGGATGGCGACGTACATGTCGCGCATGAAGGAGGTCACCTTCAGTTTTTTGTGGCGCGTGTCGACCGATATCAGCATCATGCTGTCGCTGCGGCCCGAGTCGCTCGCCTGGTAGTCGTCGACGCCCAGCAGCAGGATGTTCGTGATGGCGTCGTCATGATACAGGCCCCCTATCACGTCCGCCCCGCCCGGCACGGCCTCGTTGCCGTTCCCATCCGGGAAGACCGGGTTGGCCGGGGCCTGGGATTCCCCGTCATCCGTATAGTGAATCTTGTTCAAAAGCTGGTCGGTATAAATGCACCCCACTCCCGCGGCCACCAGCAGCAGGCTTACGACCAGAATACAGAGATTGCGGAGCAGCGCCAGTTTTTTGCTTTTCACAATATCATTCCTCAGCGTTTTTCGCTCTGTCGCGTCGGCCTGCGGCAAAGGCGTCCGGGCAGAATTGACGTCGTCGATTCAACAAAAATTCATTTCAGTATTATATCCCGTTTTCCCCAAAAAGTAAATGGAAAACCGTCCCGTCCGGCAAGGCCGGCGCGCGGCGCAGATCAGCGGTAGCCGATGTGGACCGTGATGCCCCTGTCCGCTTTGTCCGGCACATAGACGAGGCTGTTGGGGTCCGGATTGCCGCCGGACTGTTTCGCGGCCGCTTCGACCCAGCGGTACAGCTTGTAGGAAGGGGCGGAAACAAGCGTCTGCACCTGGGAATCAAAGTTGGAAGAGCCGGGCAGGTAAAAAGCGACGGAAGACGCTTTCTGCTTCATCTCCCGCGCAAGCGCGGCTTCCACCGCCCGGTCGCCGGAGGTTGCGGAAATGCCCCGCACCCGGAAATAATTGGCTTCCACGGAATCGCATTTCGGGAGGAAGAGGTTATACGGAATATTGCCGCTGCAGATTTGGGCGTCCGTCAGCGAAGAAACCGGCTGCCCGACGCTGTGGGTCAGGCTGATGACGGAATCCGTCACATTGAAATAGTTATAGATGAGGACGGCCTCGTCGCACCAGGTCGCGTCCAGGTGGTACCACTTGCCGTCGATTTCAATCACGTTCCACATGTGCCCCACGCCGCCGCTGTTCCCAAGGACCAGGGAGCAGTTCAGGCCGGCATACCCGGCCAGCATCTGCATGGCTCTGGAGTAGCCCTCGCAGACGGCCAGCCCCTCGACCAGTGCGCCGTAGGAGGTGAACGCCTTCCAGCGGCTGGAGTCGGTCACGGCGGCATTGTCATAGGTGCAGTGGGACACAAGGTACTGGAAAAGATACTCTTCCCGGCCGAACTCGCCAAGGCCCGCCGGCATGGCCCGCACAACCGCGGCGACGGTGTCCTGAAGCCTGCGGGCGGCCGCGGCGCACGCATCCGGTGCAAGGACGGAGTAAAGCTGCAGGACCGTATAGCCGCTTTCATACCCATAGGAATAGGCGTTTTCAAGCCAGAAGATCTGCGGGTTGTCGTTCAGATAGGCGGAGAGAATCACGCGCAGGCGCGCCTCGGAAAGCATCTTCGGGAACACAATCCGCGCCGTCGGATACGCGCCGGCCGCGCTTTTGCGGGTCGCAATGCGCAGGACGCTGTCCCCAATCATGGAATACAGGCTGCGCTCTTCCTGGGACGCGAGGCTCCGGTAGCCGCTGCGCTGCTGAACCGCCGCGCCGGCAGCATTCGGAACTGCCACGGGGCGCGCCTGCACCTGCGCCAGGGTTCCTGCAGAAAGGGAAGAAGAGAGTCTGTGGACAGTCCGGACGTCCGTCCCCGCTGCCCGGCCCGGCGCGGCGGAAGAAACGGCCGGCTCTGTGAGCTGCGCCGACGAAACGGCCGCCGGCCCGGAAGAAGACGGCAGGCGGGAAACCGCAGACGCCGGCGAAACGGCGCCGCCAGCCGTAAACCCGGCCAGCGAGCACCCCGGAGCGGCAAAGGCCACGGCGAAAATCAAGAGGAATACAGCCGAAAAGCGCAGAAGCTGAAGGATTTTTCTTCGGAAACAAACCCGTTTTTGCATGTTCAGTCCCCCTGTCAGGAATCCGAAAACAGGCGTCGGCTCACGGTTAAAAATCATTTATCAATTTTATTATAGCACAAATCTCAGATACAAAAAATACCTGCGTTTGGTTTCTTTCGCCGCGGGGAGAATCCGCCTTGACACCGGACTTTTTTTCCCCTATAATTAAGTTCGTTTCAGCCGCCGAGGTGTAGCGCAGCTGGTAGCGCGCCTGCTTTGGGAGCAGGACGTCGCAGGTTCAAGTCCTGTCACCTCGACCAGCGGCGAGTCGCCGCGGACAATTCGCGCACTTCACCTTTGTGGGGTGCGTTTTGTTTTATGCCCGCGTCTGAATTGAGCCGCGGCCCCGGAAGGGTGGGGCGGCCTTTTTGCCGTGACGGCGGAAGGCCCGGATGAAAGCGAGGCGATTGAGGCGCTGAAAAAAGTGCTGAAAGAGAATCTGTAAAGGGCTCCGGCCGCCCGGACGCTGCGGCAGGGGATTTGACTTTCGGCCCGCATCGCCGTATAATGCCTGTGAAAACAGAATATGGAGCAGGGAGCTTGTAAGGCAGGCTGAGAGGAAGTCCGAGCAGACTTCGACCTGAGAACTTGATTTGGGTAATGCCAACGTAAGAAGCAAAAAGCGGGATATGCCTCAAATCAGGCACGTCCCGTTTTTAATATTCTTCACAGAGGGTGTCAAAAGATGAGTCACGTCAAAAAGCTGGTATTTACGGCTCTGTTCGCGGCACTGGGCGTCGTGCTGTCGGCGTTCAGCATCCCGGTCGGGGCCTCCAAATGCTTTCCGATTCAGTCCATGCTGAACGTGCTGGCGGGGGTGCTGCTCGGCCCGTCCTACGCCGTCTGCATGGCGTTCGTCACTTCCCTGATCCGCGTGATGCTGGGGACGGGCAGCTTTCTGGCGTTCCCCGGCAGCATGATAGGCGCCCTTTGCAGTGGGCTGCTCTATAAAAAATTCCACAGGCTCTGGGGCGCCTATCTGGGGGAAGCACTCGGGACCGGGGTTCTCGGCGCCGTCGCCGCCTACCCCGTCGCGGTCCTGCTGCTCCACGCCCGGACCGCCGCCTTCGCCTACGTGGTCCCGTTTTCCATCAGTTCGTTTGCCGGGGCGGCCGTCTCGGTCGCGGTTCTGGAGCTGCTCCGAAAAACCAAAATCCTCAACGCTCTGCAGCAGCTTTCCCGTTAGGGTTTTAACCGGCGCCCGGTTTCAGGCTTTTTCCGGCTTTCGCTGGACAGAACGCGGGCGGCATGGTATAATCAAACCAAATCTTGAAAGTGAAACGGGTGAAAAAATGCGCGGGTAATCGATTTTCCGCATCCAACGGAGCCTGGAAAGCAGGCTTTGTTTCGTTGCCGGAAAACAGATTCCCGCGTGGACGCACCGTGGCTCACGGTGTCCTTTCCTCCGCTGCAATCTGCTTTTCGGCGCGGCCGAAGAGCAGATTTTATTTTTTGGGGGAAAGCCGATGCTGCAGATTAAAAACTTGACGATTACGCACCGCAAAGACGGGCGCGCGCTTTTAAAGGACTTTTCTTTCACGCTGGAGCCGGGCGAACGCGCCGCGCTGATCGGCGAGGAGGGGGACGGAAAATCCACCCTCCTAAAGCTGATTTACGACGAAAAGCTGGTCGCGGATTACGCCGAATATACCGGGGAGATTATAAAGGGCGGACTGAAGCTCGGGTACCTGGCGCAGGAGCTGAGCCCGGAGCAGAAAGGGCGGAGCGTGTACGAGTTCTGCGCCGGATTGCCGTCCTTTTCGCTGCTGACGCCGCCGGAGGTTTCCGACTGCGCGCGGCGGCTCGGCCTCAGGCCGGAGCTGCTCTGGTCCGACCGGCCCGTGGGCACGCTCTCGGGCGGGGAAAAGGTCAAGCTGCAGCTTGCGGGGATTCTGATGGAGCGGCCCGACGCGCTGCTGCTGGACGAGCCGTCCAACGACCTCGACATCGAGACGCTCCAGGGGCTCGAAGCCTTTCTCAACACCTGCGGGCTGCCCGCCCTCTACGTCTCCCACGACGAAACGCTGATTGAGCGCACCGCCAACGTGATCGTCCACCTGGAGCAGGTGCGGCGCAAGACGCTGCCGCGCTGGACCGTCGCCCGCATGCCCTACCGGCAGTACGTGGAGGCGCGGCAGGCACGGTTCGCACACCAGGGGCAGGTCGCCCGGGAAGAGCGGAGCCGGTACGAAAAGCAGCAGGAAAAGTTCCGGCAGATTCGCTCGAAGGTGGAGCACGCACAGGCCACCGTCTCCCGCAGCGACCCGCACGGCGGGCGGCTGCTGAAAAAGAAGATGAAAGCCGTCCAGTCCATGGGGCGGCGGCTGCAGCGCGCGCACTCGGAAAGCGTGCAGGCGCCCGATTCCGAAGACGCGGCCTTCGTCCGCTTCGGGGCGGGCACCGCGGTGCCGAACGGCAAAACCGTGCTGGATTTCCGGCTGGACCGGCTCCAGGTCGGGCCGCGCGTCCTGGCGCGGAACATTCGCCTGCACGTGGCGGGGCCGGAGAAAATCTGCATCGTCGGCAGAAACGGGGCGGGCAAGACCACGCTTCTCCGGCAGATTGCCGCGGAGCTTCTGGCCCGGAGCGACATCCGGGCCGCCTATATGCCGCAGAATTACGAAGAGCTGCTGAACGGGGCGCAGACCCCCGTCGATTTTCTGGCCTCTTCCGGCAGCCGGCAGGAAACAGCCCGAATCCGGACCTTTCTCGGCAGCATGAAGTACACCGCCGACGAAATGGAGCACGGCGTCTCCGAGCTTTCGGGCGGCCAGAAGGCAAAGCTGCTGTTCCTCAAGATGGTCTTCAGCGGGTGCAACGTGCTGGTGCTGGACGAACCGACCCGCAATCTGTCACCGCTTTCGGGCCCCGTTATCCGCCGGGCGCTCAAAGCGTTCGGCGGGGCCGTCGTCAGCGTCTCGCACGACCGCAGATATATCGCCGAGGTCTGCAGCCGCGTCTACCGCCTGACGGAACGCGGGCTTTTCCCCGCAGAGGATTTCGGCCCCGGCTTTTCGGCGCGCTGAGCCTGCTTTTCCAGGCATGCGGTGCAGACGCCGTGCAGCACTATTTCGCAGGACTCCACCTGCAGGCCGGCGCGCCGCGCCGCACGCGCCACCTCCCCGCCGCTCACAAAAACGCCGGGCACGTCGATCACCGCGCCGCAGCGGGAACAGATAAAGTGGGCGTGGGGGCGCACGTTCGCGTCGAACCGCTCCTGGCCGTTCACGACGCCGACGCTGATGATCAGCCCCTCTTCCCGAAACTGCGCCAGGTTGCGGTAGACCGTGCCGAGCGACAGGTCGGGGTACTGGGACTTCAGGGTGCGGTACAGCCACTCTGCGGTCGGGTGACAATCCGTCGAACGCAGGGCGGCCAGAATGGCCTCGCGCTTTTTACTGTAATTTCTTTTCTTATCCATAAGAGAAACCGCCTAAAAAAATAAGAATGATTCTTCAACTTTAAAATAGCATGTTTCCGCGGCTTTGTAAAGGGGGTTCCAGAAAATACCGCTTTTCCTTCCGAAGCCGGACCCCGCCGGCCGGGATATGCTATAATGGGTCCAAGAGAAAAGCCGCCGGTCCGGCGGCGGGGGCGAGTGACGGATGAAAAAGGAAGACTGGAAAGAATACGCGGCAATTACGGCAAGCACGTTCCTCGTCGCGGTCGGAATTTATTTTTTCAAATTTCCGAACAACTTTACATTCGGAGGGGTCTCCGGCCTTTCGGTCGTTCTGGGGAAAGTGACTCCGCTTTCCCCCTCGGCCTCCAATTTTATCCTGAACATCCTGCTGATTCTCATCGGCTTTCTGTTCCTCGGCAGGGATTTCGGCGTCAAGACGGTGTATTCCAGCCTGCTGCTCTCTTTTTCCGTTTCCGGCCTGGCAAGGTTCTTCCCGATGCGCGGCCCTCTGACGGACGAGCCTCTGCTGGAGCTGGTGTTCGCCGTCGCCCTGCCCGCCTTCGGCTCGGCGGTGCTGTTCCACGCGGGGGCCTCGTCGGGCGGGACCGACATCCTCGCCATGATTCTGAAAAAACACTCCAGCGCGGACATCGGGCGCGCGCTGCTCCTGTGCGATTCGCTGATTACGCTGAGCTCGTTCTTCGTGTTCGACATCAAGACGGCACTGCTCTCCTGCCTGGGGCTGTTCACCAAGTCGCTGGTCATCGACGGCGTGATTGAGAACATCAACCTCAGCAAATACTTCACCGTAATCTGCTCGAACCCGGAGCCCATCTGCCGCTTCATCGTGCAGAAGCTCAACCGCAGCGCCACGGTCTGCGACGCGAAAGGGGCCTATTCCCACCGCCATAAATACGTCGTGTTCACCGTGATGCGGCGCGCGCAGGCCATCCAGCTCCGCCGCTTCATCCGGCGGACCGAGCCGGACGCCTTCATTTTGATTTCCAACACCAGCGAAATCATCGGCAAAGGCTTCCACAGCGAATGAAACCGTCTATCTTTTGAACACGCGCTTCACGGTCGCGATCTCTTCCCGGCTCGGCACCAGCAGCCGGTAGAACGGCGTATGCGAATAGGCGCAGAAAATCGCGATGCTCGAGAGCCCCTGCACCGTGAGGGAAGCGGAAGTGGCGGCGGCGATTCCGTTGATGCCCATCAGCGGAATCAGGAGCATACTGCCCGCCACGTTGATTACGGCGGCCAGCGCGTTCGGCAGGATGTTCAGCTCCGGCCTGCCGTAGGCGGCGATGGAGTTCGTCAGCACCTTCGCGTAAGAGATGAAGATGGAGCCGACAATCAGGTAGGCGAGCGGGTCCAGGGCGCCCACATACCGGGGAAACAGGACGGGCACCAGCAGACGAGCGACCCACAGCATCAGCAGCGCGCCCGCCGTCGTCACATAGGTCACCAGCTTGGAGGAAAGCAGGGTCAGGCGCAGCTTGTCGCTCTGCACCTGCATGGCGGCCAGGCGGCTCATGATGACCTGGCTGACGGCGTCCGGCAGCAGCCAGACCTGCTGCATCATGGTCACCGCCGTGTTGTACACGCCGAAATCCGCCATCTCGTATTTCCCCTGCACCAGATAGCTGCCGAGGTTCGTGTTCAAATAGGTCAGGATATTGCTCACATGCGATTTCAGGCTGTAGCCCATCACGCTGCCCAGGGGGACGGGGACATCGTCGCCCGGGGCGGGCTCCGGCTGCGGGCCGTTCCAGCGCGTGATGCCGTAAAACGCAAACGCGACCATCGCGATGGAAATAAAAACCGTCCCCCAGATCCAGAGGGACGCGGACGGGCGGAACGCGATATAGGCATTCAGCACCGTGACCAGCACCCGCTGGGTCAGGTTGACGATGTTGTAGAATTTGAACTTGTTTTCGCCCCGCAGGATGGAGGTCGAAATTCCGAACACAAAAGATGCGAGCCCGTACACCACAATCGCCGCCAGAAAGGAAGTCGGCGTCTTCTGAAAGGTGTGCGAGCCGCGCATCAGAAAAAGGACGGCGGCGGAAATCAGGACGATTGCGACGGAAAGAAGGGCCGCGGCCTTCCCGATGGCCGCCTTCGCGTTTTTGATCTTATACCGCGCCACATAGTAGATCACGGCGGCGGTCACGCTCAGCCCGAGGACGGTGTTGAATCCGCCGCCCCAGACCTGCACCTGGTTGTAGAAACCCTTCGTCTCCGCCGCGACGTTCCGCAGGACCAGAACGGTGGAAAGCAGCCCCAGCACCGAGCCGAAAAGATTCGTGCCGAAGGTATTGACCGAATCCCGCACAATCTCGCTGCGGGCCTTCCCTTTTTTGCCGAAGCTCATATCGACGCTCCATTTTTCATTTAATGAAGCCTATTATAGCATCTTCGGCGTTAAATCACAATCTTTAATTATCGGAAGGCGAGGCCGTTTCTCTTCAGGGCCCCGCGCAGCGCGTAGAACAGCGGGATGCCGATGACGTCCGCCAGCACGGCGTTAATCAGTGTGGCGGGGACTTTCGCGGCGAGCTGAATCCGGATGGCTCCCCACGCCGAGCCGATCACCGCCATTTTCGCCCAGGAATAAAAGAGGTACATCGCGCAGTACGAAAGCGAGCCGACAACGGCGCCCGCAACCACGCGGGCGAGCCTTTTCGCCGTGCCGTCGCCGCCCCAGGCAATCAGCCCGCAGAGGAAGGCCATGGCGAACTTGGTCACCAGCGTGACCGGCGCGCTGGACGCCCACCCGCCCAGCAGGTCGAACAGGCACGAGCCGATGCCCGCCGCCAGGCCGCCGTACAGCGGCCCCAGCAGAAGCCCGGAAAGGATGCAGAACACGTTCGCAAACCCGATCATCGTCTTGTCCGTGCCGGCGACCGGAATCTTCACGTTCAAAAAATACGTCGCCACAAACACCAGCGCCGCCATCAGCCCGGTCACCGCCAGGTTGACCGTCGTGTCTTTGGAACCGCAGTTGATTTTCATCTTTGTCTTCCCTCCGCTCTTTCAGATTTCACCGCACGAACGCGGCGAGGCTGCTCTTCAGCTTGACGCGGTCGAGCGCGCGGCCCGCCAGCAGGTAAATCGCCGCGCTCGCCGCCGCCTGCACCAGGTTGGCCGGGACGGACGCCACCGGCACGACGAAGCTGCGGCAGAGGAGCACCTCCGTAAGGTAGTAGCCGCCGACGCAGATGAGCCCCGCCGCGGCGGTGGCGACCGCGTTTCGCCGGGTGACGATGCTCGCGCCCGCGGCCGAGAAGCACAGCGCCATCGCCGCCTTAATCACAAGGGTGGGCAGCGCGTAGGCGATGCTGCCGGTCAGCGCGTCGGAGAGCGCCTCCCCCACGGCGGCGGCCGCCACCGCGTAGGGCGCCGGCAGCAGGCTTGCGGCAAGGTAGAGGAACGCGTCCCCCAGGTGGACGTAACCGCCCGTGGTCGGGGTGGGGATGTGCAGCGCGTAGGCCGTCACGACGAAAATCAGGGCCCCGAACAGGGCCGCCAGCACGCCGAGACGGAAAGATTTCTGATTTTTCATGTTTTTCACTCCCAAAGGTTGATTGACCGGCCGGTTTAAATGTGCTATTATCATAGCGTAAAACTGTTGCTTTTGAAATACACAGTTTATAAAAATATTTTAAGTACAGTCTGTGCTGCCCGGAGGAAGCCCGAAGGAGGACATCATGGCATACGACTATCTTCTGCTCGACCGCAAGTCCAGCGTGCCGCTGTACCGGCAGCTTTACCTTTCGATCCGCGGCGCGGCGGAGCGCGGCCTTCTGAAAGCGGGCGGCCGCCTCCCCTCCGTGCGCAGGATGGCGGCGGACCTCGGCCTGAGCTGCACCACGGTCGAAGGCGCCTACCAGCAGCTCTGCGTGGAGGGGTATCTGCGGTCTTCCCCGCACCGCGGGTATTTCGTGCAGGACGTCAGGCGGGATTCCCCCGCGCCGGCCGCCCCGCCCGCGTTCCGGCACCGGGCGGAGCCCGCCGTGCGGTACAACTTCGGCAGCGACTGCGTGGACAGCGAGAACATCGGCCTGAAGGCCTGGCGCAGGAACATCCGCTCCGCGCTGAACCGGCGGGGCGTGCTCGCGTCCTACGGCGAAAAGCAGGGCGAAACCGAGCTGCGCGAGGCGCTCGCCGTCTATGGGTACGAAATGCGCGGTCTGGCCGCCGCGCCGGAGCAGATCGTCGTCGGTGCGGGGACCCAGCCGCTGCTCGTCCTTTTGTGCGGGCTGCTGAACGGCGGGCCGCGCGCGGTCGCGATGGAAGAACCGGGCTTCCGGCAGGCGGAGCAGATTTTCTCAGACTGCGGCTACACGGTCCGAAAGCTGCCCGGGGACGAGGAGGGCATCCGCATGGACGCGCTGAAAGCCAGCGGCGCAAAGCTCCTCTACGTCAGCCCTTCCAACCGCGCCCGGACCGGCGCGGTCCTCCCGATGAGCCGCCGGCTGGAGCTGCTGGGCTGGGCGAAGGCCTGCGGCGGCTTCGTGATAGAGGACGACTACAACGGGGAGCTGCGCTACCGGGCGAGGCCCGTCCCCGCCATGCAGGGCATCGCCGGGGGATACGGCGTGGTGTACCTCGGCTCGTTCTCCAAGCTGCTGCTGCCTTCGGTGCGCATCGGCTACATGGTCCTTCCGCCGGAGCTGCTGGCCCGTTACCGGCCGCGCGCCGCGAACTACAACCAGACGGCCTCGAAGATGGAGCAGCTCGCCCTCGCGGCCTATATCCGCAGCGGGCAGATGGCGCGCCACCTGCGCCGCCTGCGCAAGCTGTACGGCGCGAAGAGCGGGGCGCTGGTCAGGGCCCTGCGCGCCGCGTTCCCCGGCGCCCGCATCCTGCTGCAGGAAACGCCGCTCACGGTGATCCTGACCCTGCGCACGCGGAAAACCGCGCGCGAGCTGTGCCGTCTGGCGCTCGCGCAGGGCGTGCGCGTGCAGCCGGACGAGAGCGGCGGAATCCGCCTCGGCTTCGCGGGCATCCCGCTGGACGACATCCCGGCCGCCGTCGCCTGCCTGAAAAAAGCGTGGCGGGGCTGCTGAAGCCCTTTACAGCACGCCGCCGGAGGACGTATGATGGAGAAGAACAAAGCATGCAGAAGAAAGGACCAAAAAAGATGAGAGCTTACCAGCGCCTGCTGCAGTATGTGAAATACGACACCACGTCCGACGAAAACGCGCCCGAAAGCGTCTGCCCCAGCACCGCCGGGCAGAAAAAGCTGGCCGCGGCCCTCGCGGAGGAGATGAGGCGCCTCGGCATGGCGGAAGTCCGCATGGACCCGCACGGCTACGTCTACGCCTCTCTGCCGGCGGACTGCGCGGAGCCGCAGCCCGTCATCGGGCTGATTGCGCACATGGACACCAGCTTCTCCGCGCCGGGGAAAAACGTCCGCCCGCGCATCGTCCGCGGCTACGACGGCGGCGACATCGTGCTGAATGCGGAAAAAGGAATTGTGATGCACCCTTCGGAATTCGGCAGCCTTGCGGATGATAAGGGCATGGACCTGATCGTCACGGACGGGACCACCCTGCTCGGCGCGGACGACAAGGCCGGCATCGCGGAAATCCTCACCACCGTGGAAGCCCTTGCGGAAAAGCATGTTCCGCACGGGAAAATCGCCGTGGCCTTCACGCCGGACGAAGAGATCGGCCGCGGCGCGGAGCGGTTCGACATTCCGGGCTTCGGCGCGGACTTCGCCTATACGGTGGACGGCGGGAAGCTCGGCCAGCTCGAATACGAAAATTTCAACGCCGCCTCCGCCGACGTGACGGTAAAGGGCTTCAGCATTCATCCCGGGGACGCGAAAAACAGGATGAAGAACGCCGTGCTGCTTGGCATCGAGTTCAACTCCATGCTGCCGCCGGCCGAAACCCCCGCGCACACGGAGGGCCGCGAGGGGTTCTACCACCTGATGAGCTTCTCCGGCGACGAGGAAGGGGCCGTGCTGCGCTATATCGTCCGCGACCACGACTGCCCCCGGTTCGAGGCCCGCAAGGCCCGCCTGCGGAAAATCGCGGCGTATCTCAATGAAAAATACGGCGCGCGGTTCACCGTAGACCTGCGCGACAGTTATTACAATATGAAGGAAAAGATCGAGCCGCATATCGAGATTGTGGAGCGGGCCGAAGCCGCGATGCGGGCCGCCGGCGTAGAGCCGCGCATCGTCCCCATCCGCGGCGGGACCGACGGGGCGTTCCTCTCCTGCCGGGGTCTCCCCTGCCCCAACCTGCCGACCGGCGGCCACAACTTTCACGGCCGGTTCGAGTACATCCCCGTGCAGGCCATGGACAAAATGGTCGAAGTGCTGGTGAACCTCGTCCGCGCTCCGGCTGAGGGGCGGGAAAAGACAAAAGGGCACTGAAGCGCTCCGAGTTCGGCTTTCCCTCCTAAAATCCGCGTCCGCAGGCAATGCGGAACGCGGATTTTTTTCAAATTAGCCGTTGACAACTTGTGTTAGCGGTGGTAAACTGAAGCCGGTAGTAAGGCACAACTAACTAAGGCGGCGGGCGCCGTAAAGGAGGGATTCCGGATGCCGCTCACAATGGCAGACTACGGAAAAGCGCTTTTCATCAAAGGAATCCACGGCAGGGACGAGACCCGCAGGTTCCTTGCGAGCCTGGGCTTTGTTCCGGGGGCGAAAGTCACGGTGGTAACCGAGATGGGCGGAAACATGATTCTGAACGTCAAGGAGACCCGCATCGCCCTGAACAAAGGCATGGCCAGCCGCATCATGGTGTGAGCGCGGCGGCCCGAATTTCGGCAAGAAGGAGGGACGGAACATTTGAAGACGCTAAGGGATGTAAAGCCCGGCGAATCCGCAACGGTGCAGAAGCTGAACGGAACGGGCGCGGTCAAGCGCAGGATTATGGACATGGGGATTACGAAGGGTGTAAAGATTTCCGTGCGCAAGGTGGCGCCGCTCGGCGACCCGGTGGAGATTACGGTCCGCGGCTACGAGCTGTCGCTGAGGAAAAGCGACGCGGCGCTGATTGCGGTCGAATGACACATGCCCCCCTCCCGCGGCTGCCAAAGGATAGCGGGCCGGGGCAAATGGTTAGCAATTGCTAACTTAAAGTAGGAGGATACGGATGGCAATTAAAATCGCGCTGGCAGGGAATCCGAACTGCGGCAAAACGACCATGTTCAACGACCTGACCGGTTCTTCCCAGTACGTGGGCAACTGGCCGGGCGTCACGGTCGAGAAAAAAGAAGGCAGATTTAAAGGGCACGGCGACGTGATTATCACCGACCTGCCGGGGATTTATTCCCTTTCGCCCTATACGCTGGAAGAAGTCGTTTCCCGGAACTACATCGTGAACGAGAAGCCGGACGCCGTGATCGACCTGGTGGACGGCACCAACCTGGAGCGCAACCTTTACCTGACCACGCAGGTGCTCGAGATGAACGCCCCCGTGGTGATTGCGCTGAACATGATGGACGTCGTCAAAAAGAGCGGCGACAAAATCGACGTCCAGAAACTCTCGGCAGCCCTGGGGTGCGACGTGATTGAAACCTCGGCGCTCAAGGGCACCGGCTCGCACGAAGCGGCCGAGCGCGCGATACAGGTCGCAAGGCAGCGCAAAAAGGTGCCGGTGCAGCGGATTTTCAGCGGCAAAGTCGAGCATGCGCTCGATGAAATCCGCGGCCTGGCGGAGCCGTATATCGACAAAGAGCGCGAACGGTGGTACTCCATCAAGCTGTTCGAGCGCGACGAAAAGGTCCTTTCGGAGGTGCACCTGCCCTCCGACGTCGCGGCGAAGATCGACGCCGTCGTCGCGGCCTGTGAAAAAGAGCTGGACGACGATTCCGAAAGCATCATCACCAACGGCCGGTACGAGTATATCCGCAAGCTGATCGGCAACTGCCTGCACAAGCGCTCGGAGCAGCTCAGCGTTTCCGACCGCATCGACCGCGTGGTCACGAACCGGTGGCTCGCGCTGCCGATTTTTTTCCTCATCATGTGGTTCGTGTACTGGGTCTCGATCACCTGGCTGGGGGATATCGCGACCACCTTCATGAACGACACGCTGTTCGGCGACTGGATCGCGAACGGCCTGACCGGGTGGCTGCAGGCCGTTCACGCGGCGGACTGGCTGACCGGGCTGCTGGTTGACGGCATCGTCGGCGGCGTGGGCACGGTCCTCGGCTTCGTGCCGCAGATGCTGATTCTGTTCTTCTTCCTCGCCGTTCTGGAGGACTCCGGCTATATGGCGCGCGTCGCGTTCATCATGGACCGCATCTTCCGGAAGTTCGGCCTCTCCGGCAAATCGTTCATCCCGATTATGATCGGCAGCGGGTGCGGCGTGCCGGCCATCATGGGCAGCCGGACCATTGAGAACGAGAAAGACCGCAGGATGACCATCATGGTCACGACCTTCATCCCCTGCACCGCGAAGACGGTCATCATCGGGATGATTGTCGGGACCTTCTTCCCGAACTCGCCGTGGATGGGCCCGGTAATGTACCTGCTGGGCATCGCGGTCATCATCATCTCCGGCATCCTGCTGAAAAAGACGAAGCTCTTCGCCGGCGACCCGGCCCCCTTCGTGATGGAGCTGCCCGCCTACCACGTCCCCTCGGCGAAAGGCGTGCTGATTCACATGTGGGAGCGCTCAAGGGCCTTCATCGTCAAGGCCGGCACGGTCATCTTCATCGCGAGCGGCCTCATCTGGTTCCTCTCTTCGTTCAGCTGGAACATGGCGATGACCGGAGACATTGAGCAGAGCATGCTCGCGGACATCGGCCACGCCCTCGCGTGGTTCTTCATGCCGCTCGGCTTCGGCAACTGGAAAGGCGCCGTCGCCACCATCAGCGCGCTGGCTGCAAAAGAGAACGCCATCAGCACCCTCGCCATCCTGAACGGCGTGGCGGATGCGGAAAGCGACGTCGCCGTGATGAAGGGCATCGCCTCCATGTTCACGCCGATCGGCGCGTTCTCGTTCATGATTTTCAACCTGTTCTGCCCGCCGTGCTTCGCGGCAATAGGTGCCACGGCGCGTGAGATGGGCTCCGCCAAATGGGCCTGGACCGCCATCGGGTACCAGATGCTGACCGGGTACGTGCTGGCGTTCATCAGCAATCAGCTCGGCAGCGTGCTGTTCTACGGCCAGCCCTTCGGGGTCGGGGCAGTCCTCGCGATCGTGCTGATTCTCGCCGTCATCTACCTGGTGGCCCGCCCGGCATACGACCAGCGCAAGCGCACCCTGCACACCTCCGGCCGTGTGAACGCCTGATCCGCGGCGAATCGCTCCGAAAGGAAGGGATTCCATGATTGCATTTCTTCTGAACAACCTCGCGACCATTCTGATTTCGATCGCCCTTGCGGCGGCGGTGGCATTGATTATCGTCCGCCGCGTCCGCCAGTACCGCAAAGGCAAAGCGAACGAGGACTGCGCGGGCTGCAATATCGCAGGCTGCCCGTACTGCAGGCCCCGCAGGAACCTTTAAGCCGAAAGGCCGGGCCTGCGGGCACACCTCCATGAAAAAGCTCCCGGAACCGCTCGGTTCCGGGAGCTTTTTCGGCTGCGGGGCGGGCCTTATTTTTCGCTCCGGCGGCTCCGCCGGCCCGGGGCGGACGCCGCTCTGCGGCGGGGCGGCGGGGCCGCTCTTTCCAGCCGCTTCTCCAGCTCCACCACGGCGAGCGGCGCAAGGGAAAGCGCCGCCACCACAAGCCACTGGGAAGCCGTGAGCAGCGTCGTGCGGAACAGGGCGTTGAGGGCCGGGAAGGCAATCACGGCCGCCTGAAGGAACGTGCAGGCGACCGCCGCCAGCCCCAGCCTGCGGTTCGGCAGCAGGCCGGAGCGGAAGACGGAGCGCTCGGAGCGCATGTTGAACGTGTGGACCACCTGTGAAAGGCTCAGCACGGCGAAGCCCATGGTGCGCCCAATCCACGGCGCGGCGGGGTCCACGTCGAAAAACACGCGCCCGATGCTGTACGCCAGCAGGGAGAGCGCGCCGACCAGGCACCCCTCCACCGCGATGTTGTACCCCATCCTGCCGGCGAACACGCTTTCCCCGCGCCGCACGGGCCGGCGCTCCATGATTTTGGGGTCGATGGGCTCCACGCCGAGGGCCAGCGCGGGCAGCGAATCGGTCACAAGGTTGACCCAGAGCAGCTGGATGGGCTGCAGCGGGAACGGCAGCCGGAGCAGGAAGCCGACGAAGACCGAGAGGATCTCCCCGATGTTGCAGCTGAGCAGAAAATGGACCGTTTTTTTGATGTTTTCGTAAATCCCGCGGCCCTCCCGCACGGCGGCGACGATGGTGGCGAAGTTGTCGTCGGTCAGGATCATGTCGGAAGCCGCCTTCGCGACCTCCGTGCCGGAAATCCCCATCGCGCACCCGATGTCGGCGGCGCGCAGGGCCGGGGCGTCGTTCACGCCGTCGCCCGTCATGGCCACGACCTCGCCCCGCGCCTGGAACGCGCGCACGATGCGCACCTTGTGCTCCGGCGAAACGCGCGCAAACACCCTGTACCGGTAGATGTTGCGCTTCAGCTCCGCGTCGGAGAGACGGCTCAGCTCCGGGCCGGTCAGCACGTCGCCGCGGCTCTCCGCGATGCCGAGCTGCGCCGCGACGGCGGCGGCCGTGGCGGCGTGGTCGCCCGTGATCATGATGGGCCGGATGCCCGCCCTTTTGCACAGGGCGACGGCGCCGCGCGCCTCCGGGCGCGGCGGGTCCGCCATGCCGATCAGGCCGCAGAAGGTCATGCCGGTCTCAAGCTCTTCACGGTCCCGGGGAATCGTTCCGAAGTCGCGGTAAGCCACGCCGAGCACGCGCAGCGCCGCCGAGGCCATGGCCTCGTTCTGGCGCGCCGCCCCACCGGAAGCGCACCGCGCGAACAGAAAATCCGGCGCGCCCTTGGTGACGGCCCGGTACCCGCCGCCGGGCAGCCGGTGCACCGTCGTCATCCGCTTGCGCGCGCTGGAAAACGGGAGCTCCAGCACGCGCGGGTACCGGCGGCGGTCCGCCCCCAGCGTGCCGGGGGAAACGGCGCGCACGATGGCGGCCTCCGTGGGGTCGCCCGCGACCTTCCCGCCGGAAATCTCACAGTTCGTGCAGAGCGCGGCCATGCGCAGCAGCCGGCGCCCTTCGGGGGAATCCGGCGCGAGGACGCCCCCCGCCGTGCGCAGTTCGACCACCGTCATGCGGTTCTGGGTCAGGGTCCCCGTCTTGTCCGAACAGATGACGCTCGCGCTGCCGAGGGTCTCGACCGCCGGCAGGCGGCGCACGATGGCGCGTTTGGCCGCCATGCGCCGCACCCCGGCCGCCAGCGTGATGGTCACCACGGCGGGCAGGCCCTCCGGGATGGCGGCGACCGCAAGGCTGACCGCAATCAGGAACATCTCCAGCGGGTCGACCCGCTGGAACAGACCCATGATGAAAATCACGAAGCAGATGGCCAGCGCCCCGATGCCGAGGGTGCGCCCCACGCGGGCCAGCCGCTGCTGGAGCGGCGTCTGCGGCGCGGCCTGGCTGCCGATCATGCGGGCGATGCGCCCCACCTGCGTGCGCATTCCGGTCTCCACCACCAGGCCGCTCCCGTGCCCGGCGGTGACGGCGCAGCTTGAGAACATCATGTTGTGCCGGTCGCCGAGCGGCGTGCCCTCCGGGAAAACCGCGTCGGCGGCCTTTTCGGAAGGCACGCTTTCGCCGGTCAGGGCGCTTTCCTCCGCCTTGAGGTCCACCGCCGCCACCAGGCGCAGGTCGGCGGGCACCAGGTCGCCGGCCCTGAGCCGCACCAGGTCGCCCGGCACAAGCTGCGGCGCGGGCACGACCGCCTCTTTTCCGCCGCGCACGACGCGCGCCCGCGGGCTGGAGATGCGGCGCAGGGCCTCCAGCGCCTTTTCGGCCCGGCTCTCCTGCACCATGCCCGTGATGGCGTTCACCACGACGATGGCGAGGATGATGATGGAATCGATATAATCGCTGTCCCTCTGAATCCACGACGTGACAAAAGAAATTCCCGCCGCAATCAGCAGGATAATCACCATAAAATCCGAAAACTGGGCCAGAAACCGCTTGAGGAGGCTCTTCTTTTTCGGGTGGGCCAGCTCGTTCGGGCCGCAGTCGCGCAGCCGCTGTGCAGCCCGGGCGGGCGTCAGGCCGCGCTCCGCGTCGGTGCGGAGTCTTTCAGCGCATTCTTTCCCCGGCAGGCTCTGCCATTCCAAATTTATCATCCTCCCTTTTTTATTCATGTATATTCGCAATTCGCCAAAAATATGGTATAATATATTTCACCAAGCCATGCGGAGGAAAGAGTATGGATGCTGCGATCTTGAACTATGTCCAAAACCATTTTCATAACCGATTTACCGATTTCCTCTTTACCTTTTTGTCCCGCATGGGAAACGCCGGGGCGGTCTGGCTGGGGATCGCCGTGATTCTGGGGACGGACCGCCCGACCCGGCGGTTCGCACTGATGCTTTTTTTCTCCATCGCCCTCGCGCACGTCGTCAGCCAGATTCTGAAGCCCATCATCGGGCGGCCGCGGCCGTTCGTCACTTCCCCAAGGCCCCTGCTCATCCACACGCCGGGGGGGTACTCGTGCCCGTCGGGCCATTCCGCGTCCTCTTTTGCGGCGGCGACCGTTCTGTGCCAGGCGAACCGGCAACTGGGCCTTGCGGCGATGCTCCTCGCCCTTTCGATCGCTTTTTCGAGGGTTTTTCTTTTTGTCCACTATCCTTCCGACACGGTTTTCGGCTCTATACTCGGCGTATTAAGCGCCATGCTGATTATTTACCTATACAAAATTTAGCACTTCCTCTTCGGTCTGCTCCACAATATGTGATTTTGGGAAAAATTTCGTACGAATATCTTGCGGATTTTATAGTTTTGTGACAAAGGACGTCATTTTTCACTTGATTCTTCCCCTGCTGTGCTTTAGAATTATTCTTGTACCACATATTTTATGTGACTTAAATTCACACAACAGGAGGTCGAAGAAAGGTGGTCAGATTCATTGGAAGCGCTGACTTGCCGGGTTTTTGAGTCAAGTATTTCGTTTTCGGCAATCCAAAAGACGGATATGGAATCCGC
>DHOB01000063.1:3276-4160 GCA_002409675.1 Ruminococcaceae bacterium UBA5401 | reverse complement strand
TCGCTCGGGGCCGACGCCGTCGCCTCGCACGAGGCGCACGAGCTGAAGGAAGCGGTGCAGGGCGGCAGAAAGATGACGTCCTCGTGCTGCCCCGCGTTCGTCGAAATGATCGAGAAGCACTTTCCGGCGCTGAAAGCGAACGTCTCCACGACGGTCTCCCCCATGACCGCCGTGGCGAGGTACGTCCGCTCCCGCAGCCCGGGGGCCAAGGTGGTCTTCATCGGCCCCTGCGTGGCGAAAAAGCTGGAAATCACCAAAGTGAAGGACACGGCGGACTACGTCCTGACCTTTGAGGAGCTGGACGCGATGTTCCACGCCAAGGGCATCGACGCCGAGGAAGCCGCGGAAGACACGCAGGACGGCAGCCTGGCGGGAAAAGGATTCGCCCAGAGCGGCGGCGTCGCCGGCGCGGTGGAAAAGGTCCTGAAAGAGGAAAATTTCCAGGCCCCGGTCTCCTGCGCCCGCTGCAGCGGCGCAAAAGAGTGCAAAAAAGCGCTGGCCATCCTGAAAGCGGGCCGCCTGGCGGAGAATTTCGTGGAGGGCATGGCCTGCGAGGGCGGCTGCATCGCGGGGCCGGCCGGCGTGGAGACGCTGCGGAACATCAAAAGGAACCGGGCCCGCCTCCTCGCCAAGGCGGACGGCCGCACGGTCACGGAAAACGTCACCGAGCTCCACAGCTTCGCCGGCGTCAAAATGACGTGAGCGGGCGGGCGCCGGCCCGGGACTTTTCGCCGTTAATCTTCCGTTCAGCCGCCGGGTGCAACACCCGGCGGCTTTTTTTCGTCCGCGGCGGCTTTTCTGCGGCATTCCTTCGGGGAGACCGAAAGGTATTTCTTAAAAAGGGTGCAGTAATAGCTCTGGTTGCAGAACCGGTAGAAATTCGC
>DHOB01000063.1:1376-3048 GCA_002409675.1 Ruminococcaceae bacterium UBA5401 | reverse complement strand
GTTTCTTTTTTGAACAGGCCGCTCAGGTAATTCGGGTGCACAAAGGCGTGCCTGGCAATCCGCGCGAGGCTCAGGTCCTGCGTGAGGTTGTTGTTGATGTACTGCATGGCGTCGAACACCGGCCGGGAATACTTTTCGGAGTTCTTTTCCCGCACCAGGCCGATGAACTGCCGGACGATCTCCCGCTCGAAGTCCCGGACGGCCGAGAGGCTGCCCATCTCCTCAATCTCCTGGATGAAGGTGTCGCTGTACGTGAACGCGACGTCCGGGAACACGCCGGCGTCTATCACGGCCCGCGTGAAAAAGGTGCAGGAACAGATGATGGAGTCCTTGAGGGACCGCAGCGGATCTTTGGCCAGCACGGCGCGGTTGAGCAGGTTGATTTCCCGCAGCGTGGAAAGCGCCCCGGCCTCGTCGCAGATTTTGATTTGGCCAATCAGCCGCTTCTCCAGAAAATAGGGCGGATGGGTGAACATCTTCTCGCGGTTTTTGAGCGTGTTGTGAAAGTATTCCTGGATGAAGCGGACCTCGCGGCCCACCGGCTGCGGCTCGGGGCAGGCCTCAAGGCTGCGCGGGCCGAACAGCAGCGACATCAGCTTGCCGCAGTAATAATAGGTCTGCGGGCTGACGATCGGCAGGCCCCGGTAGTACGCCTCCAGCTTCGCTTTGAGCCCGAGGGGGATTTTCCGGCTCCGGATGATGCGGACCAGGGCGCCGCCGCGCATCGGCTCCGTCAAAAACGGCCCGGCGGCCGCGGCGAAGGTGTCGTCAATCACGGTGACGATGAACCGCTCGCCGTATGCGCTGGAGAGGAACTGCGGGCTGGCGCGCTCCTGCGGGCTGTAGGGGACGGAGAACGACGGGCGGCCCGCGACCTGCGCCTGAGCCGTCTCAATCCGCTTGGGCAGCGACTGCCTGAGGACCCCGTTCTGCAGGATGCCGATGGGGAGATGGACTGTGTAATAAAAAAGGTTCATCTGCTCGGAAAAATCAAGGCGAATCATATTTTTCCCCTCTTAAAAATATATTTTTATATAATATTTTTCATATTGTTATAATTATATAATAAAAATGAAGATTTTAAAATACAAATCGTTTTTTTCGGGCTACAATAGCCTTGTTCTGAAAGGGAGTTCATTCTGAAAAGGGGGATTGTCATTATGAAAAAAATACTGTCGGCATTTCTGTCGCTCTGCCTGATTGCCGGTCTGGCCGCCTGTGCGGGCGGCCAGGGCGCGCAGTCTTCGTCCGCGCCCGCGCCGGCGCAGTCCAGCTCCGCCCCGGCCTCGCAGGAGAGCTCGGGGGGCGGAACCGTGACGCTGAAGTTCGGGGCCCAGGCGGATTCGACGCCCGCCACCCAGGCCGCGGTGGACGCGTTCAACAAATCGCAGAGCAAGTACAAGGTGGAATGGCAGCAGTTCACCAACGACTCGGCGCAGATGCACGACCAGCTGCTGACCTCACTTTCCTCCGGCTCGTCCGATTACGACGTGATTTCGCTGGACGTCGTCTGGGCCGGGGAGTTCGCCGCGGCGGGGTACCTTTCCCCGATCGACGTGCAGATGAGCAAGGCCGGCTACAAAAAGTCGGATTTCAACAAGGGGTCGATGGCCTCGGGCAGCTACCAGGGCAAGCAGTACACCCTGCCGTTCTTCCCGGACGTGGCGCTGCT
>DHOB01000063.1:661-1029 GCA_002409675.1 Ruminococcaceae bacterium UBA5401 | reverse complement strand
TCCAAGCTGGTGCCCGCCGACATCCTGAACTACAACGAAGGCTCGACGGACGCGAGCTTCAAAAACGGGAAGTCGGTCTTCTCCCGCAACTGGCCCTACCAGTACGGCCTGATTAAGGCGGGCGACGTGGCGGTGAAAAAAGAGCAGGTCGGCATCGCTCCGCTGCCGAACGGCGGATGCGTGGGCGGCTGGCTGCTCGGCATCAACGCAAA
The DNA here is from genome assembly GCA_002409675.1 of Ruminococcaceae bacterium UBA5401. Lineage (GTDB taxonomy): Bacteria > Bacillota > Clostridia > Oscillospirales > Acutalibacteraceae > Thermocaproicibacter. Next base: position 817 of record DHOB01000063.1, on the reverse strand, counting down.
GTCGAAGAACGCGGACGGCGCGTGGGAGTTCGTCAAATTCCTCGCCGGGCCGGAAGGGCAGAAGGTCATGTCCACCAAGGGCGCCTACCTGCCCGGCTACAACGCCCTGATCACCGATTCCACCGTGGTCGCCGCGAACCCGCTGCTCACGATGGA
>DHOB01000063.1:0-453 GCA_002409675.1 Ruminococcaceae bacterium UBA5401 | reverse complement strand
GACACCATCCAGCTCAACGTCCACAAATATCTTTCCGGCAGCCAGGACGCCGATGCGACGGCAAAAGCCGTGCAGGATGCGCTGCAGCCATAAAGTCCGATTCCTTAAAAAGCGGGGCGCGTACCGAACCGATGCGCGCCCCGCTTTGTTCTGAAGCTCCGGTCTGTCTGTGGGGGTATCCTTTATGAAAAACAAAATGACCTTTCGGCAGTTCCAGTTTCTGGTTCCGCTGCTGCTGATTCTCGCCGTGTTCTCCATCTGGCCGATTCTGACCTCGCTCGCCTACAGCTTTTTCGATTTTCGCCTCAACGACATCCAGAAGTCGTCGCTCAGCTTTTCCGGCACGTTTTCTTCCCGGCAGTTCCGGGAAAACAGCGAGTACGTCAAGCTCTTTCTGGCGCAGGACGCCGACGCCGCGGCAAAGGACGCGAAGGCCGCCGCCGGTTTCCAGGC
>DHOB01000079.1:7955-8260 GCA_002409675.1 Ruminococcaceae bacterium UBA5401 | reverse complement strand
TGCGGCGGCGCTGGCGCACCGGCCGCGCCTTCTGATTCTGGACGAGGCGACCAGCGGCCTGGACCCCGTGGCCCGCAGCGGAATCCTCGACATCCTGCTCGACTTCATCCAGGACGAGAGGCGCGGCGTGCTGTTCTCGTCGCACATCACGTCGGACCTGGAGCGCATCGCCGATTTCGTGACCTATCTGCACGCGGGGCGGGTGGTGTTCAGCCGCCCGAAGGACGACCTGCTGGACCGCTGCGGGATTCTGCGGTGCGGCGCGTCGCAGCTCGGCGGGCTGGACAAATCCGGCTTCGTGCGCT
>DHOB01000079.1:5812-7708 GCA_002409675.1 Ruminococcaceae bacterium UBA5401 | reverse complement strand
GACCCGGCGTCGCTCGACGAAATCATGCTGCTGTACGCAAAGGGGGAACAGCCGTGAAAGGGCTTCTGTTCAAGGATTTTCTGCTGATTCGGCGGCAGGGAAAGACGCTGCTGTACCTGCTGGTTTTTTACGTGATCTTCTTCTTCGTGCTGGCGCGCTCTTCCGACAAGCCGGCCGACAGCGGCACCGTCGCGGGCGTCGTCTCGACCATCGCCGTGATACTGGAGTACGTCCTGATTCTCAACACCCTCGCCTACGACGAAAACTCCAAGTGGAACCGATACGCGCTGAGCCTGCCCGTCGGCCGGAACGGAATCGTGGGGGCAAAGTACCTGTTCGTGCTGCTGTTTTCGGCGGCGATGGGCGCGCTTTCCCTTCTGGCGGAGGCGGTTCTGCTGCGCGGGCGGATGACGGGCACGGACGCGGCGGCCGTGCTGGGCGTGAGCTGCCTTTCCCCGCTGGTCCTGTGCGCCGTGCTGCTGCCGGTCGTGTACCGCTTCGGCCTGCAGAAAACGCGCTTCGTGCTGGCGGCCGTCTTTCTGATTCCCTGGCTGCTTTCCTCGGCCCTGAAAAACCATGCCGCCGCCGTGCCGTGGGAAATGATCCTGCGCTTTTCCCCGCTCGCGGCCGCCCTGCTGTTCGCGGGGTCGTACTTCCTCTCCTGCCGGCTGTACGCCGGAAGGGAAGCGGAGTAAACCGCCGGAACCCGCGCCCCGTTTGCAAACATCTTTGTTTCATGTTAAAATGGAGCGCGTATAAGCGCGCCGCATCGAAAGCGGAACGCGGCGAGGAGAAAAGATGGAAAATTTCGCATTGGTTACGGACTCTTCCTGCGACCTGCCGGCAAAGATGGCGGAGGAGCTGGAGCTGACGGTGCTGCCGCTCTCGTTCACGATGGGCGGGAAGGAATACCGCAACACGCTGGACGGGCGGGAGATGCCGGTGGAGGAGTTCTACCGCAGGCTGCGGGCCGGCGAGCCGTGCACGACCGCGGCGGTGAACGTGGACGCCTACGTTTCGGCGATGGAGCCGCTCCTCAAAAAGGGGCGGGACGTGCTGAACCTCGCGTTTTCCTCGGGGCTTTCCAACACCTTCAACGCCGCGCAGATGGCCTGCCGCGAGCTGGCCGAAAAATACCCGCAGCGCAGAATCCGCGCCGTGGACACGCTGGCGGCCTCGATGGGGCAGGGGCTGCTGGTCTACCATGCGGCGCTGCTGCGCCTGCGGGGAAAAAGCCTGGACGAAGTGCGCACCTGGGTGGAGCGGAACAGGCTGCGGATGTGCCACTGGTTCACCGTGGACGACCTGAACCACCTGCACCGCGGCGGGCGCATCTCCGCCGCGACGGCGCTGTTCGGCACCATGCTGAACATCAAGCCCGTGCTGCACGTGGACGATGCGGGGCACCTGGTCAGCGTGGGCAAGGCGCGGGGCCGGCGCGCCTCGCTGGACGCGCTGGTGGACCGCATGGAAGCGCTGGCGGAGAACCCGCAGGAGCAGATTGTGTTCATCAGCCACGGCGACGCGCCGCGGGACGCGGAGTACGTCGCGGGCGAGGTGAAGCGCCGCCTCGGCGTCAAAGAGACCGTTATCAATTTCTGCGGGCCGGTCATCGGCGCGCACTCCGGCCCGGGGACGCTGGCCCTGTTTTTCCTGGGGAAACACCGGTGACGCCGCATTTGACTTTTGGCGGGCGTATGCTATAATAAAGATGTATCCGCCCGTAGCTAAGCCTGGATATAGCAGCAGACTCCGATTCTGAAGGCCGGGGGTTCGAATCCCTCCGGGCGGACCAAAAAGGGGAACGGCATGGCTCGTAGAGCTGTGCCGTTCCTTTTTCGCTTATTCCGGAGGGATTCGAACCCGAAAGGGTCTGAGCGTAAAGAAAACGTGCCG
>DHOB01000079.1:0-5430 GCA_002409675.1 Ruminococcaceae bacterium UBA5401 | reverse complement strand
GAAATCCCTCCGGGCGGACCAAAGGCCGGAAGTCCAATCGCAAGGATTGGACTTCCGGCCTTTTATTTGTCAGGAGGGATTCGAAGGAGGAGCTGTACTGAATGACGTGCCTGTGGCACGTCAGAGCAGCGACCGACCAAGGCGCGCAGTTCGCGCCGCGAATCGAATCCCTCCTCTTTGGAAATGGCCTTCGCCCGCGGCGGGCCGCCGCCGGCACCGGCCCGGCGTGGGGAACAGTCAAAATAAAATGCCCGCTTTGCCGGGACGGTCAAAGACAGCTCCCGCCGGTATGGACAGCAGGGCTTTCCGAAGGCCTTCACCCGACGCGCGGCGGCCGCACCCTTTGCCTTTGCGGCATTTTGATGGTATAATCGGGGCGGAAAGCGCGGGGGGCGGTGCCGTTTGCAGAGAAGAGTTCAGAAAAATCCCGTCTTGTGGTATTACGGGCTGACGATGGCCGCGAGCCTTCTGCTGCTGGTTCCGCATCTGCTGTTCGGCGTGATCCTCACCCCGTCCTTCTCCCTGAACCAGTTCGGCCCGACCGTCGGGCTGCTGCTGTTCAGCCTTTTTCTCGGCTCGCCGGCTCCCGTGCGGAGCGCTTTTTCCCGTTTTAAGGTGAAAAAGCTGCCCGGCTGGGGAATCCTCGCCGTCTCGGCGACGGCGGCGATTCTGTTCGCTTGCGGAAAGCTGCTCTCCGTTTGGGGCGCGCCGTTCGCCCGCTGGGGCGGCCGGGCCGGTTTCTACGGCGGGGAGTGCCTCGCCATGCTGACAGGCTGCGCCGCCGAGGAAGCGGGCTGGAGGGGCTTCCTTCTGCCGGAGCTGTGCAAAAAGCACTCGCTGTTTGCGGGTTCGCTGACTGCCGGCCTGCTCTGGGGCGTCTGGCACCTGAATTTCGCCGGAGGGCTGCCCGGCTTCCTGCTGTTTACGGCGAGCATCACGGCGAATTCCGTTTTTCTCGCGTGGCTTTTTGAGAGGAGCGGCGGCAATCTGGCCGTGGCGGTTCTGGCGCATTTCAGCTTCAACCTGTTCTCGCATCTGTTTTTATGGAACCGGCTGGGCATCAGGGCGTATCTCGTGGAAATGATTCTTTACGGGTTTGTGGATTTACTTCTCGTAGGGTTCGACCGGAAGCTGTTTTTCGCGCGTGGGAGGCGCATGGGCATGAATTTTGTCAACTGGCTGAAAGAAAGTTTCGCCAAAAGTTTTGCCATCGGTTTGGACGACAAATATTCCTTCATCGGCAAAGGCTTCATCTTTCCAAACGACCAGGTCAAATGCGCCGCCATTGAAAAATACGCGGCCGGGTCCGGACAGAAAATCGACATTTTAAACCGCACCAGCCCCATCCGGATTCTGGTAAACGGCAGGGACATCTATGAGGTGACCTTGGAATTCAGCGGGTTTCGATCCCAGTACTACTGGCTGAAATGCAAAAAAACCGGCTCTGTGAAGCAGGCATGAGAAAGCGGATGGCTTCATCAGCGAATCAGCTCATCCGCGGCCACGGCGAAAAAATTTGCGAATGTCAATTGATGAAAAGCGGCGCCGGTTCGCGCCCTGCCGGGGCAGACAAGGCGCAGGCATTGTGATATTCTCCTTCAGGCTGGACAGGATAAACGGGTGACAGCGGCCGGTGATTCCGGCGAATTTTCTGAAAGCCTTGAAAGGGAGAAAAACTTATGCAGCAGCCACAGCCCCACAACACGTTCCCGCCCCAGCACCAGAACCGCCAGCCCGGCCGCGAGGCGGAGATGAACCCCGCGCCCCGGTACGACAACCCGGCGTACAGGGCATCCGGCAGGCTGGCCGGGAAAAGGGCGATGATAACGGGCGGCGACAGCGGCATCGGCCGCGCGGTGGCGCTGGCCTACGCCAAGGAAGGCGCCGACGTGGCCGTCGTGCATCTGTGCGAGAACGGCGACGCGCAGGACACCGCCCGGGCCGTCGAGCGCCTCGGCAGAAAATGCGCGGCGATCCAGTCCGACCTGCGCACGGAACAGAGCGCCGCCCGGGCCGTGGAGCAGGCCGCGGCGCAGCTCGGCGGGCTGGACGTCTTAGTCAACAACGCCGCCGTGCAGTACCCCAAAAACAGCCTGACGGAGATTTCGGCGGAGCAGCTCCGCAACACGTTTGAAAGCAACTTCTTTTCCTGCTTCTATGTGACGAAGGCGGCGCTGCCCCGCCTGTCGAAAGGCTGCGCAATCATAAACACCGCCTCGGTCACCGCCTTCGAGGGCAACCCGATGCTGATCGACTACTCCTCCACCAAAGGGGCGATCGTCTCTTTCACGCGGTCGATGGCCCTCTCGCTGGTCGGCCGGGGCATCCGCGTGAACGCCGTCGCGCCCGGCCCCGTCTGGACGCCGCTGATTGTGTCCAGCTTCCCGCCGGAGCAGGTGCGGACCTTCGGCTCCACCAGCCCGATGCAGCGGGCGGCCCAGCCGTATGAGCTGGCCCCCGCCTACGTCTTTCTGGGGTGCGACGATTCCTCCGACATCACCGGGCAGGTTCTGCACGTCAACGGCGGGACGGTCGTCAGCTGAGATGCGCGGCCCGGCCGGCGCCGCCCATGCGGGGAGGGTCCCTTCCCGCTTTTTTCTGCGCTTCCGGGTCCGTACTGCGGTCCGCGCAAGCACCGGATTTCTCTTGAAAGGCGTTGACAAGCGGAACGGATTCGTTCTATAATGATCAATATCATAACGTCGCCATGAAGGCGGCGCTCCACCCGGCCGCGGGCCGCCGGTTTTTCGCTTTCTCCGGCCTACTGTTTGCTCTGTTGCCAATGATAGCCACGAAGGCTGTCGCATCCGCCCGAAAGCGGAGCGCGGCCTTATTTTTTATATTCCAAAGGGGGAATTTTGATGGCATGTTTTCTGGCGCCCGCAGCCGAAGCGATCGCCGTGACCATCGTCAAAAAATGTCTGGAGAAAAGGGAAGTCAAATTGGCGGCGGCGAGGCCCAAGGCCGCGCTCGCCGACAGGCGGTCCGGCGGGCGGCCCGAGGAGCGGCGGCCCGAAACCGGAATCCCGTGGAGCCGCAAGCTGAACTGGCTGACGAATCTTCTGTGGGGCGGCGTGTTCCTGCTGGCCGTCGAGCATATCTGGCACGGGGAAGTGGTCCCCTGGCCGCCGTTCCTGACCGCAATGAGCAGCCCGGCCGACGTGGGGCCCATGCTGCATGAAATCGCCACCGTCGGCGTGACGATGGCGGCGTTCGTCACCGCGGTCTGGGGCGCGCTGGTGCTGGCGGCAGACCGCCTTTGCAGAAAAGCGGCCGGGCGGGCCGCGCGGGAGGGCTGAAGCGATGTGCCTGCTAATTACGCTCGCCGCGGCGGTCGTCTCCACCGTCGTGTGGTACGCCATGGCGCCGAAAGACCTCTATAAAGTCAGCATCCTCTGCCTCATGTACTGGGGCGCTTCGCTGATGTGGCTGGTGGACGGTTTTTACAGCGTCGCGGCGGGCGGGCCGTTTCTCGACCTGAGCGCCAATGACGCCCTGCTCGGCTTTACGGTCGTGCTGTGCGGTCTGGCCGCGTGGGTGCTCCTCCTGCTGTGCAGGGACCCCAAAAAAGTTTTCCGCTCCGTTTTCCGTTCCGATGGTTCCGCCGATTTCAGGCGCCGTTCCTGACGGCATCCTTCTGAACCGCCCGCAGGCCCGGGGATTTTCCGGGTCTGCGGGCGGTTTTTCAGTGAAACGGATTTTTTAAAAAAGGGTGGTTTTTCCGCTCTTTCTATACTATAATAGAAAAAATCACCTGAAAACGGGAAAAGAGGGATTCTATGAAAAGTTACGATGTGTTTCTGCCGTGTTACAGCGTCGGCCCGGACTGCTACCGCGCCGTTCCGCGGATTGCCAGGCGGTTCGGCACAAAGGCGGTGGTGATCGGCGGAAAGACGGCGATGGCCAAGGCCAGGGGCGCCCTGCTGGACGCGGTCGAAGGCTCCGGCCTTTCCGTGACGGATTTCGTCTGGTACGGGGGGAATTCCACCTATGAGAACGTGGAGGCCCTGACGGAAAATCCGGCCGTCCGCGGCGCCGACATCATCTTCGGCGTGGGCGGCGGCCGCGCGGTCGACACCTCCAAGGTCGTCTGCGACAGGCTGGGCAAGCCCCTTTTCGCTTTTCCCACCATCGCCTCGAACTGCGCGTCCTGTACGGCCATTGCGGTGATTTACCATCAGGACGGCACGCTGCAGGAATACTATACGCTGAAAACCCCGCCCGACCACACCTTCATCCATACGGGCATCATCGCGCAGGCGCCGGAGACGCTTTTCTGGGCCGGGATCGGGGATGCGCTCTCCAAAGAGCCGGAAGTGCTGCTCGCCACCCGCGGCGCGGAGATGTTCCACACCCTGCTGGTCGGCGCCCAGCTGAGCCGGGCCTGCGGCGCCCCGCTTTTTGAGTACGGCCTTCAGGCCCTGCGCGACTGCCGGGCCGGGAAGGTCAGCTTTGCGCTGGAACAGGTCGTGCTGGACATCATCGTCAGCACCGGTCTGGTTTCCAACCTGACGTCTTCCTCCGAGTATTACTACAACAGCAGCCTCGCGCACTGCTTTTACAACAGCGTGAGCCTGGCGGGGAAGGCGGGCGCCCATCTGCACGGCGAAATCGTGTCGTTCGGCATCTTGTGCCTGCTCGCCTGCGACAACCGGCCGGAAGAATTGGAAAAGTACGCGGAATTCAACCTCTCGCTCGGCCTGCCGGTCTGCCTGGGCGACCTTGACCTCAGCGCGGAGGACCTGCCCGCGATTCTTGAAAAGGCCCCGTCGGTCACCGAGTGGAAGTGCGTCCCCTACCCCATGACCAGAGAGCGCTTCAAGAACGGCATCCTCCGGGCGGACGCCCTCGGCCAAAAGCTGAAAGTGCAGGCAAAAGCCCGCCTGATTCTTTAAGCTCAGGCGGAAACGCACCGCGGCGGCGAACACAGATAGTAGTATTTTATCGAAATTATCCGGACTGTAAGGTTTGTGGACGAAAAAAGGCCGCCGGACGGAAGCGGTTCCCGAAAATCTTCGGAAGCCTGAAGGTTTCTCAAAACGACAGGGACGAAAAATCCCCCTGCTTTTGCGGAAAAGGCAGGGGACTTTTAATGCGGAAAGCAAAAAAATCCCGCCGAAATCGGCGGGCTTTTTATTCTGAGCCTGTACCCTGAAAACTGAATAAAGCATTTAAGAAGCAGAAGTGAAGAAGCGAAAAGGTTAGAAATGAGGGTCGACCAAAGAACAATTGGTCAAGCTCTCGGCCTATTAGTACTGCCAAGCTGAACACGTTGCCGTGCTTACACACGCAGCCTATCAACCTTGTAGTCTTCAAGGGGCCTTTCCAGCTTGCGCTGAGGGATATCTCATCTTGGAGTCGGCTTCACGCTTAGATGCTTTCAGCGTTTATCCGATCCGCACTTAGCTGCCCAGCTATGCCATTGGCATG
>DHOB01000075.1:3774-4330 GCA_002409675.1 Ruminococcaceae bacterium UBA5401 | reverse complement strand
TCCCCTGCGCGCCGATGTCGAGCTCCCCGTTCGCGGTGTGAATCACGTTCGGCTCGGGGTCCGGCGGCTCGGAGTAGCAGCAGTTCCGCAGCGCCTCGAGCAGGCCGTTCACGCGGGCCGCGAGCCTGCTGTGGAAATAGGGCGCAAGCTCCGCCTGAATCTCGCTTTTGACCTTCCCGTCCGGCACCGCGCCCAGCGGGCCGTAGAACGCGCCGGAGATGCACCGCAGCCCGTGCCCGCGCCGGTACGCCTCGCAGAACGCGCTTTCGTCGATGCCGCCGCCCTCCGCGACCCATTCGGGCCGGTCGGGGGAACGCGCGGCCCCGTCCCCTCCGCAGGCCCGGAGCCGCGCGTCGAACGTCCCCGCTTCCATCCCCAGCTCGCCCGCGCGCTCCCGCAGCCGCCCCAGGCGCCGCGCCCGCAGCAGTTCGTCCCCGCCGGCGGAGCCGCCGACCACGCGGAAGGTCTTTTCGCACGCCACGGTTTCGAGCGTGAGCTCGCGCAGCAGCTCGGCGAAGGCCCGCCCGTCGTCCCGCGCGGCCCCGCCGTTTCGGTT
>DHOB01000075.1:2637-3558 GCA_002409675.1 Ruminococcaceae bacterium UBA5401 | reverse complement strand
AAAAAAGTCCCGGTTTTTCGTCGCCGGGGCCGTCGGCGGGCACATACGTATTTACAGGATACGTGCTCTATGCTATAATCAGGATGTCGGGAGGAATCGGGCATGACTTTCAGGGAGATTGAAAAACGAATGATTCTGAAACAGGCGGGGCTGAGGTAAAGGCCCCCGCCGCGAAAAGGAGGAATTCCGATGCTATCCAATTATCCCGCGTGCTTTTATCCGGAGGCCGACGGGCAGTACTCCGTGATTTTTCCCGACCTGAACCACCTTTCCACCTGCGGAGCCACGCTTGACGATGCGTTCGCAAAGGCGGTGGACTGCCTCGCGGGGTATTTGTATTCCTGCAGGAAAGACGGGGAAAAGGCGCCGCCGCCCACCGGCCTGAAAAGCGTCGATCCGCGCGCCGAGTATGAGGGCTGCCCCGACGGGGCCTTTGTGAACATGGTGATGGTCGATGTGGATGCGTATGCAAAGGAGCATTTTGAGAAGTCGGTCAAAAAGACGCTTACGATTCCGGCGTGGCTGAACGCGGCGGCGCAGGAAAAGGGCATTAATTTCTCCCAGACCCTGCAGGACGCGCTGAAGGCGCAGCTCCATGTGAGATGAAAAACCGCCGCCGCGCCCTGCCGGAGCGGAACGGCGGCAAACCCCAAATAAACCCCATTGTTCGGCAGTGAGAATCCATCAGGGCAGAAAGAAAGCCGGAGACCCGCGCGGTCCCCGGCCTTTTGTGGAGCTACTGGTCCGGCTCGAACGGACGACCTGCGCATTACGAATGCGCTGCTCTACCAACTGAGCCACAGTAGCGGATTTTTACGACCCCTCTATTATACTGAAGATTGTCCGCCGCGTCAAGCCCTTTTTTCCGCAGAGCAAGGCGAGGCAGCTTGAGCGTTTTCTCAGGCTGCCTCGCATCTTCCG
>DHOB01000075.1:1162-2466 GCA_002409675.1 Ruminococcaceae bacterium UBA5401 | reverse complement strand
CCGCGGCGGGATACCAAGAGGGGGAATGCCCTGCCGCCCGCGGGGCGCTTATTCCTGCGAAGAGGCGTTGGGCGCCGCGGCTGGGGCGGAAGCGTTGTTGTAGGTGCAGGTGTCGCCGACTTTCGGCGGGAAAAAGTCGTCCGTCGGAAACTCGATGCGGCGGAACATCTCGCGCGGGCTGTCGGAAGAGGGCGCGCACTCTTTTTCCGGGACGTGGAAGTCGTAGGAAGGCACCAGAATCGGAACGGTGCGCACCAGCTGCACGATGGTGAACAGCCCGATGGTCGCATAGACGGAGTGGGCGCAGCTGTAGTCGAACTCCTTGCCATACAGCGAGCAGATGTTGTCCGGAATCTTGTTGCAGATGTCGCAGCCCTGCGGCGGCCGGTCGCAGATTTTCGCCGAAAGGCCGATGGGCTCCGAGACCTGGCAGGTCGCCTTGGGCAGGACCTTGCCGGTCGAGACCTCGACGTCCGGGTCCTCTCCGCTGCCGGAGACGAACATCTTCACGTTGCCCTCGCTGCCGAACAGAATCACCCGCTTGTTGGCGGTGCACACGCCGTGCACGATGGTCGGGCACGCGGACTGCGCGCTGAAGACGTCCAGGCACACGTCGAAGAAGAAGTTGAGGTCCACCGAGTAAAACCCCTGGTTGAAGGGGACCGGCTCCAGGTGCAGAAACACTTTGATGACCGTCGCGTTGCGGATGCGGACGCTGGCAGCCTGCTCAATCAGCTCGTGCTTGTCGGGGGTAAAATAGACCCTGCGGTCCTCGAGGTATTCTTTCGAGCTGCACGAGTCGTAGACGCGCATGGCGTTGATGCAGACGGCTTCCTTGATGCTTCCGGAATTTTCAGCGGACGGAACGCCGGTTGCCGCCGCGTTGCTTTTATCCATAGAATCATCCTCCTAACATTCAGCGGAACTTGTTCCCAATACCATTTTATGGCGGCTTTTTCATTGTGTTACAGAATTCCCTTCCGAATAAAATCCCGTTTTCCGCCCGCGCCGGGCGGGGGAAAAGCCTTTCAGCGTCTGCGCCCGCGGGTCGGCAGAATCCGGCCGCAGGCGATTCTCGCGCCGGAATTGCCCGCCGGCTGGGTCGTGAAGTCGTCCGGCTGCGCGTGGATGATGACGGTCCTGCCGGCGACGTCCTCAATCGAGAAACGGCTCGTGAAAAACGCCAGGAACGCGTAGCCCCGGTTGCCGAAGAGCGGCGGCAGGTCGCCCGCGTGCGCCGGGTGCGGGCAGCCCTCCGGGTTGTAGTGCCCGCCGGCGTTGGCAAAGGGGTCCTCCGCGTTCCC
>DHOB01000075.1:0-958 GCA_002409675.1 Ruminococcaceae bacterium UBA5401 | reverse complement strand
GGGTCGCCGTGTCCAAAACGACCACCTCCTGAACCATCGTATGCGAAAAACGAAAAAATGTACGCGCGCCCGCGCCGGCGGGCTACCGCACGCCGTTCCAGTCCAGCACATACCGCCCGTACTGGTCGGTGAAGCTCCCCGTGCAAATCATGATTAAATCGACCAGCACCCCGATGCCGAGGCAGCCGCCCGTCAGCAGCCAGAGGATTCCCGTGCCGATTTTCCCCACGTAGAACCGGTGGGCGCCCAGGCAGCCGACAAAGATGCAAAGCAGCAGCGCGACCAGCCGGTTGCAGGGGGATATGTACGGCGTCCGCGGCGCCGCGGACGCATAGCCGTAGCCGCTCAGCGGGGCGCCGCAGTGCGGGCAGAAGTTGACGCCCCCGGGGAGGGGCGCGCCGCACCTCGGGCAGGTCCGGGGGGAGCCGGTGTCTCGATATTCCATGTGCTCTTCCTTCTTCCGACTTTTTTTGACTGTATTCAGTATGATGTGATTGCATTATACCATAGCCGCGCCGCTTTAGGAACGCCGTTTCTCCAATTGCTATAATATGCCGGAACTGCCTGTGCCATGTGGCCGGGCGCCGCCGCCGGCCCCGCCTCAGCCGAAAAACTGCGCGTTTCCCTGCTCCAGCTGGTCCACCGCGTTGCGGATGCGGCTCTTCGCCTCTTCGCCCGTCCGCGAATCCTTCACGTAGCGGAGCACGGCCTCCTGCCGCTCGTCGTTCAGCCGGCCGAAAGTTTCCATCGCCTTCTCGTGCTGCGCGAGCGACATCATCAGACCGATCGGCATGTGGCTGCCTCCCTTTCTTTCGCCGCCCATGGCTGCGCCTCCCTTCCTTTTTCCTTTAGTATGCCCGCCGTTTGCGCGCCCATTCCTGCAGTTCTATGCCGGGGCCGCCCCGCGGGTGCAGATTTTGCTTGCATTTGCCGGCGGAATATGCTATAGTAAAAAAGC
>DHOB01000056.1:70339-80775 GCA_002409675.1 Ruminococcaceae bacterium UBA5401 | reverse complement strand
GCCCAACCGCTAAGGAGGGAACTCTATGAACGCTGAGATTATTTCGGTGGGGACGGAACTGCTTCTGGGCCACACCGTGAACACCGACGCCTCGCTGGTGGCGCGGGAACTCGCGCCCGCCGGAATCGGCCTGCTGTACACCTGCACGGTGGGCGACAACCCCGGCCGCCTGCGGGCCGCCCTGCAGACCGCGCTGGAGCGGAGCGACATCGTGATCACCACCGGCGGCCTCGGCCCCACGGGCGACGACCTGACCAAGGAGACCGTCGCCGCGGTAGCCGGGAAAAAGCTGGTGATGGACCGCGCGAGCATGGAGCGCATCGAGCGCTATTTTCAGGGCCGCTCCCTCGGCGAGACGCAGAAAAAGCAGGCGCTTCTGCCCGAGGGCTGCACCGTTTTCCCGAATGACGTGGGCACCGCGCCCGGCTGCGGCTTCCGCACGGCGTCTGGCAAGCTGGTCGCCATGCTGCCCGGCCCGCCCTCCGAGCTGGTCCCCATGCTCCGCAATTACGCCGTGCCGTTTCTCGCGGCGGGCGGCCATGCGGCGATTGTCTCGCACATGGTGCATGTCTTCGGTCTGGGCGAAGGCCACGTGGCCGAGCAGATCGCCGACCTGTGCGCCGGCGCGAACCCCACCTGCGCCACCTATGCCAAGGAGTGCGAGATGTTCGTCCGCGTGACCGCGCGGGCACAGACTCCGGAGCAGGCCGAGGCCCTGTGCGGTCCGGCTGTGGCGGAGCTGCGGAAGCGGCTGGGCGCGTTCGTGTACGGGGTGGACGTCGCCAGTCTGGAGGAGGCCGTGGTGCGCCTGCTGACCGAGCGGCGCCTGACCGTCGCGACGGCGGAATCCTGCACGGGCGGCCTCGTCGCCAAGAGAATCACCGATATCCCCGGTTCGTCGGAAGTGTTCCATCTGGGCGCCGTGACTTACTCCAACAAAGCCAAACAGAAGCTGCTCGGCGTGCCGGAGGCGACCCTGCGGCAGTACGGCGCGGTCAGCCCGCAGACGGCGCGCGCCATGGCGAAGGGCGTGCGGGCCCTCGCCGGCGCGGATTTCGGCCTGGGGGTGACGGGCATCGCCGGCCCGGGCGGCGGCACGCCGCAGAAGCCGGTGGGGCTGGTTTACCTCGCGCTGAGCGACGGGGAAAACGTCTGGGTGCGCGAGATGCACGGCAACACGCGCCGCAAAGGGCGCGGATATCAGCGCGAGATGGCGGCCTCCAACGCGCTGGACATGGTCCGCCGCCGGATTCTGAATCTCGGCGGAATCGAAGACGCCGCCTACAGCCGCGAAAAGCGCGGCGGATAAGCGGGACGAAAGGGGAAGCGGAAAATGGACGCGGAAATCCTGTTCTGTTTTGCCCGGCGGACCTCCGCGTGCCAGCGGACCCTGGGCCGCGCCGCGGCGCTGTTCGGCGTGAAGGTCGCGGACGTGCGGGTCTGCGCGCGGGAGCGGAGCCTCAGCTCCGAGCTGGCCCGCCTGCTGCGGCGCGGGACCGTTGTCTTTCTGGTCGGCTCCTGCCCGGGGCGCCGGCCGGACTGCGCGGAGCCGGTTTTCCGCACGCTCCGGGTCCCGCTCGACCGGCAGGGCGAGCCGCGCGGCGTGCTGCGGGTGCGCGGCGGGGAAAAAACGGGCTATGTGGTCGAAAGCGTCGACCAGGCCATTCTCCTGCTGCCCGACGACCCCTATGAAATCCTCAAAATGCTCCCCGCGGCGTTCGGCAGGCTCAAGCGCAAGTTCGGCCTTCCGGGCGAGTTCCCGAAGGCCGAGCACCCCGATTACGGGAAACTGGTTGCCGCCTGCATGGAGCGGCAGGGGGAACGGGCATAAAAAAAGGCCGCCAAAAAGGCGGCTTTTTTTTATGGTCTTATTTGATTATGATTTTCCGGTCGCCTGCGAGAGCTTGACGGACGCGGTGAACGTCTGCCCGCTCATCACCCGCGCGACGCTCAGCGTGACGGTGTCGCCCGGCTTTTTCGCCGCCACGGCCGAGGTGATGACGCCCTGGCTGGTGACGGTCTTCCCGTCGATTGCCGTGATGATGTCGCCCTTTTGGATTCCGGCGGCGGAGACGTTGCTGCTGTTGATGGAGACGACGACGAAACCGGTCACGTCGATGCCGTTTTCACGGGCGGACAGCGCGTCGAGGTACTGGCCGCTGATGCCGAGCACGGCGCGGTTCTTCACATACCCGTACTGCTTCAGCTCGCTGATGACGGGCTGGGCGGTGTTGATGGGGATGGCGAAGCCGAGGCCCTCGAAGCCCGTCGCCACGATTTTGGACGAGTTGATGCCGACGACCTGCCCGCGCATGTTGACCAGCGCGCCGCCGGAGTTGCCGGGGTTGATGGCGGCGTCGGTCTGGATGCACTTCATGGTGTAGCCGGTCTCGGAGTTCGTGATGGAGCGGTTCAGCGCGGAGATATAGCCGACCGTTACGGTGGAGTTGAATTCAACGCCGCCCGGGTTGCCGATGGCCATCACGGTGTCCGCCACCTGCAGGTCGCCGCTCGAGCCGAACTCCGCCGCCGGCAGGCCCGTCGCGCTGATCTTGACCAGCGCCAGGTCGGTGACGCTGTCGCTGCCGATCAGCTTGGCCTCGTAGGTTTTGCCGCTGGAAAGGATGACCTTCAGCGAAGAGGCGCCCGACACCACGTGGGCGTTGGTGACGATGTACCCGTCGCTCGACGCGATGATGCCGCTCCCGCTCCCGGTCGGGGTCAGGCCGCTGTTGCTCTTGTCGCTGCTGCCCTCTCTGAAGTAATCCTCCAGCGAGCCGCGCGAGGCGCTGTAGCTCTGGATGCACACGACCGACGGGATGACCTTCTTGGCCACCGCCTGCTTGCTCAGCTCCCCCGTGGCCGTTGTGTTGGTCGCGGCCGGCGCGGAACTGCTGCTGTTTTTTACGATGGTGAACGCCGGCGGCGTGTCGCCGGCAGTGTTCAGATGGATTGTTCCGTTGTTGATAAGGGCGGTGAATCCTGCGATGGAACCGGCCGACACCACAAGACACGCCAGCACCCCCACCAGCACTTTCCGGAGCAGATGCCGCTTCTTCGGCGGCCGGCTCCCGCCCGGCCCTTCCGGACCGGCGGGGCCGGGCCCTCCGTCCGGTTCGCCGGACGGCGCTTTGTAAGAATGGTAGCAGTCGCCTTCCCAGACGGTGCCGTTCGTCCCCCTGTTTTCATCGGGAGCGTAAACGCTCAAGTCCCTGTTGTCGTCTGATCCGGTGCCGCTGTGGTAAATGGGACCGACCATGGCAATCATTCCTTTCCCTGTATTTTCCGCTTCTATTATCCCCCGCATCTGTTAAAAAGATATGATATCCGGTTGATGTTTTTATGAATGAATTGAAAAAAATATGTAAACGGGCTTTCGTGCGCAAAAAGGCCCCGCGGGCGGGTGCACACCGCCTGCGGAGCCTTTTCTTAAAAGAAGGAGAGAAATGACGGGATACCGGTTAGTCCTTCTTGCCTGCCAGCACCGCCAGATGCTCGTAGTCCTGCTTGGCGTCCTTTTCAGCTTTGGAGAACAGCTCCTCGGCGCGCTGCGGGAACGAGCGGGTCAGCGAGTTGTAGCGGACCTCGCCCATGATGAAGTCGCGGTAAGAAGCCTTGGGCTCTCTGCTGTCGAGCTGCAGCGGGTTCTTGCCCTGCGCCGCAAGCCTCGGGTCATACCGGAAGTTCTTCCAGTAGCCGGCCGCGACGGCCTTTTTCTCCTCCAGCTGGGAGATGCCCATGCCGCCCTTGATGCCCTGGTTGATGCAGGGCGCGTAGGCGATGATGATGGAGGGGCCGTTGTAGCTTTCCGCCTCGGTAAGCGCCTTGACGGTCTGATTGTAATCCGCGCCCATGGCCACGTGCGCCACGTAAATGTAGCCGTAGGTCATGAACATGCCGGGCATATCCTTCTTCTTGGTGGACTTGCCGGTCGCCGCGAACTGCGCCACGGAGCCCATCGGCGTCGCCTTGGAGGCCTGCCCGCCGGTGTTGGAGTACACCTCGGTGTCGAAGATGAGGACGTTGACGTTCTCGCCGGAAGCGAGCACATGGTCGAGGCCGCCGAAGCCGATGTCGTAGGACCAGCCGTCGCCGCCGAAGATCCAGATGGACTTCTTCGCGAGGTAATCCTTGTCGGCCAGCGTCTTCTTGGCCAGCTCCGCGGTCTTGCCGGAGCCTTTTGCGGCTTTTTGGAGCTCCGCAATCAGGCGGTCGGTGGGCTCACGGTTTGCGACGCTGCTCTCCGCCGTGTCCAGATATTCCTTGGAGGCGGTCTTCAGCGTGTCGGAAGCGTCGTCCGCCGCCTGGATTTCCTTTACATAGTCGGCCAGCCTGCCGCGGATGGCGTCGTTGGCGAGCGCCATGCCGTAGCCGAACTCCGCGTTGTCTTCAAACAGCGAGTTGTTCCAGGCCGGGCCGTAGCCCTTTTCGTTCCGGGTGTACGGCGTCGCCGGCGCGGAGCCGCCCCAGATGGAGGAGCAGCCCGTCGCGTTCGCGATATACATCCTGTCGCCGAAGAGCTGTGTGGCCAGCTTGGCGTACGGCGTCTCGCCGCAGCCCGCGCACGCGCCGGAGAATTCCAGCAGCGGCTTGTGGAACTGGCTGCCCTTTACGCTCGTCGGGCGGAATTTCTTGGCGACCTCCGGCTTGGGCGAAAGCTTCTGGCCGTAGTCGAAGCCCTCCTGGCTGGCAAGCTGGGTCTCCATCGGCTTCATCGTCAGGGCCTTGTTGCCCCGCATGCCCGGGCAGACCGTCGCGCACGAGCCGCAGCCCGTGCAGTCCAGCGTGGAGATGGTGATGGCGAACTTCAGCCCCGGCATCAGGGTCATGTCCTTCATCTTCATGCTCTTCGGGGCCTTGGCGACTTCCTCGGCGTTCAGTACGGCGGGGCGGATCACCGCGTGCGGGCAGACGTAAGAGCACGTGTTGCACTGGATGCAGTTGGCGGGGTTCCATTCCGGCACGTCGATGGCGATTCCGCGCTTCTCATAGGCGGCGGAGCCGGATGGCACCGTGCCGTTGGCCATCTTCAAAACGGCGGAAACCGGCAGCTTGTCGCCCTGGTGGCGGTTGGCCGGAATCAGCACGTTGTTCACGTATTCGGTCAGGGCCGGGTCGCCGCAGTTGACTTTCTTGACCGTCGTGTTGTCGACGGCGTCTTTCCAGGCTTCCGGCACATGGACCTTGACGAACTCGTTCGCGCCGCGGTCGATGGCCTCGTGGTTCATCTTGACGATTTTTTCGCCTTTTCTGCTGTAGGACTTGGTCGCGGCATCCTTCATGTACTGGATGGCCTTTTCTTTCGGGATGATGCCGGTGATGGTGAAGAATGCGGACTGCAGAATGGTGTTGATGCGGCCGCCGAGGCCGATCTCCTTGCCGAGCTTCACACCGTTGATGGTGTAGAAGTTGATGTTGTTGCGGGCAATGTACCGCTTCATCTTCGCGGGCAGGTGCTCGTCCAGTTCCTTCTCGTTCCACTCGCAGTTGAGCAGGAAGCTGCCGCCGGGCTTCAGGTCCTCTACCATGTCGTAGACGTTCACGTAAGAGGGCTTGTGGCAGGCGACGAAGTTGGCCTTCGTGATATAATAGGTGGACTTAATCGGCTTTTTGCCGAAGCGCAGATGCGAGATGGTCAGGCCGCCGGATTTTTTGGAATCGTAGGCGAAATAGCCCTGCGCGTACATGTCCGTGTGGTCGCCGATGATTTTGATGGAGTTCTTGTTCGCGCCGACCGTGCCGTCTGCGCCGAGGCCCCAGAATTTGCAGGAATGGGTGCCGGGGGCGGTGGTGTCCGGGTTCTCCGTAATCGGCAGGGACAGGTGCGTCACATCGTCCTCGATGCCGATGGTGAAGCGCTTCTTCGGCTCGGCGGACTGCATGTTGCGGTACACGGCGACAATCTGGCCCGGGTTGGTGTCCTTGGAGCCGAGGCCGTAGCGGCCGGTGTAAATCGGGACGGAGCCGAACTCGGTGTCCTTCAGCGCGGCGACCACGTCCAGATACAGCGGCTCGCCGATGGAGCCGCGCTCTTTCGTGCGGTCCAGCACGCTGATTTTCTTGACCGTCTTCGGCAGGACGGCGGTCAGGTACTTCGGGACGAACGGGCGGTACAGGTGCACTTTTACAAGGCCGACCTTTTCGCCCTTCGCGTTCAGGTAATCGACGACTTCCTCCGCGCACTCGCACACGGAGCCCATCGCGACGATGACCTCGGTCGCGTCCGGCGCGCCGTAATAGTTGAACGGCTTGTAGTCCGTGCCGATCTTCGCGTTGACCTTGTTCATATAGTCCACGACGATGGCGGGGAACGCGTCGTAATGGCTGTTGCTCGCCTCGTTGACCTGGAAGAACAGGTCGTCGTTTTCAGACGTGCCCTTGGTCACGGGGTGCTCCGGGTTCATCGCGCTGCGGCGGAAGCGGTTCACGGCGTCCCAGTCGAGCAGGTCCGCAAGGTCCTTATAGTCCCAGATGTGGATTTTCTGGATCTCGTGGGAAGTGCGGAAGCCGTCGAAGAAATGCATGACCGGCATGCTGCCCTTGATGGCGGCGAGGTGGGCGACGGCGCCCAGGTCCATGCACTCCTGCGGGCTGTTGGAGCACAGCATCGCAAAGCCGGTCTGGCGGCAGGCGTAAATGTCGGAATGGTCGCCGAAGATGCACAGCGCCTGTG
The DNA here is from genome assembly GCA_002409675.1 of Ruminococcaceae bacterium UBA5401. GTDB lineage: Bacteria > Bacillota > Clostridia > Oscillospirales > Acutalibacteraceae > Thermocaproicibacter. The sequence continues at coordinate 74,102 of DHOB01000056.1, read as the reverse complement.
TGGAGAGCGAGCGCGCCGAGACGTGCATCACGGCCGGCAGAAATTCGCCCGCGATTTTGTACATGTTCGGGATCATCAGCAGCAGGCCCTGCGAGGCGGTGTAGGTCGTGGTCAGGGCGCCTGCCGCGAGGGAGCCGTGCACGGCGCCGGAAGCGCCGCCCTCCGACTGCATTTCGGTGATGCGAACGGGTCTGCCGAACAGGTTTTTCCTGCTCGCAGCGGACATCTTGTCCGTTTCGTCCGCCATGACGGACGACGGCGTGATGGGATAGATGGCGGCCACATCGGTGAACGCATACGAGGCGTATGCGGTCGCCGTGTTGCCGTCCATGGTCTTCATTTTTCTTGAATCCATATCGCTGTTTTTCCTCCTTTAAGGAATGGTTGGCCTGGTTGCGCAGCGGCATGCTGCACTTGTTTCAATTTTAACATTTTTTCAATTCCGTGTAAAGGCAAATCTGCCCCGCCGGAACCCTGATTTTTACAGCGGGAAAGTCTCCGGCTCGCCGGCGGCGGGATACAGGGTGGCGGTCGCGTCTTTCAGGTACAGCACCTCGAAGGTCCCGTCGTCCGCGCGGTACAGTTTCTGGAGGAAGGGGCTGTCCTCCAGCATCTTTCTCTTGGCCTCGCCGCTCGGGTCCGGTATCGCCTGCGCGGTGATCCGAATCCAGTCGTTCCCTTTGGCGGCGGCGATTTGGACCCTTGGGTTTTTCTTCATCTGGCGGAAGCACGCCTTGGTGTTGGAGGTGCAGATATAGGCTCTGCCGCCGTACTCCATAACGGCCCCGAACGGCCGGACCCGCGGCTGCCCGCCGTCGTCCGTCGCCAGATAAAAAGTTCCGCAGTCCTTTAAAAACTGAACAGCTTTATTCATCTTGATTGCCTCTTTTCAGAATCCTCGCGTTTCTTTTTTTATCTTAAAACTTTTCTCCACACTTTAATCGTATCATATTTTTTCCAAAATACAAGCGTCTCGGGGCTTCGTTTGATGTAAATTGCGGAAAATCCTCTCCCCGGCCCGGCACTTGCAAACGCCCGGCAAAACAGGTATGATAAGGGGTACTAAAATAGCAAGCAGCGAACGGGTGATTTTTTGTATCGGGCATGTATCTTTGATTTGGACGGAACTTTGGCGAACACGCTGAAGTCGATCGCTTATTTTTCCAATGCCGCTCTGTGGCGATTCGGGTACCGCTCCATCCCGGCCGAAACCTACCGGACCATCGTGGGGGACGGCGCGGACGTGCAGGTGCACCGGATGCTGGACCTTGTCGCCGGAAAGGGCGCCTATTCGGAGCAGGACTTCAAAAAAGTGCGGGAGGTCTACGGCGCCCTGTACGGCGCGGAGCCGACCCGCCTGCTGGAGCCGTATGCGGGCATGGCGGAGACGGTGCGGGCGCTGAAGCGGCTGGGCGTGAAAACGGCCGTGCTCTCCAACAAGCCGCATGCCTGGGTTACGGCCATCATTGATTTTCTGTTCCCGCGCGGCAGCTTTGACCGGTGCTACGGCCAGCAGCCCGGCATCCCGCGCAAGCCGTCCCCCGCGGGCGCCCTGCGCATCGCCCGGGAGCTCGGCGTTTCCCCGCGGGAGTGCCTGTACATCGGCGACACCAATACCGATATGAAGACGGGCGCCGCGGCGGGAATGGATACTGCGGGCGCCCTGTGGGGGTTCCGCGACCGGCGCGAACTGCAGGAAAACCATGCCGTCTATATCCTGGAAAAGCCGGAGGAGATTGTTCGCCTGGCGGCCGGCGACGGGAGGTGACCCATGGGCTGGTTTGTTCGCTTTGTGCATGCGGACCACCGCCTCGGGATGCGCGTCGTCAAGACGGGCATCGCGGTGACCCTGAGCATTGCGGTTTCCAACCTTCTCGGACTGGAGGAGCCCTTTATCGCGGCCGTGGCGACCGTGATGTCCATGGGCAAATCCATCGACATATCCGTCCGGTCCGGCAAAAACAAGATGTTCGGCGTGGTGCTCGGCGCCGCGCTGGGGGGATGCTTCGCCGCGTTTTCCCCCGCCAACGCCGGGTTCTGCGGCCTCGGCATCATCGTTTCGCTGTACCTGTGCCACCTGTTCCGGCTGGACGGGGCGCAGGCGCTCTCAAGCTTTACCTTCGCCGCGGTGATGTTCAGCCGCACAGGGGACCCGTGGCTGGCCGCCCTGACCTGCGGCGCGGACGCGCTGCTGGGCATCGGCATTGCGGTGGGCATCAACCTGGCCGTGCTGCCGCCGAATTACGCGGAGCAGATAAAGCGCTCGTTCGCGGCCCTGCGCGAGCGGCTCTCCGCCGCCGTGGAGGACGCGGCCGCCCGGCGGCAGATCGATGTGGAGGCCGTGGAATCCTCCATCAGCGATATTGAGCGGATCATCCACCGCTACGTTTCCGAATACAGGCTCTTCCGGGGCGACGACGACGAAATTTTCAAAATTTCGTGCCGGATTTCCGTATACCGCATGATTCTCGACGAGCTGCGGGCGATTGAAGTGATGGAGCTGACGGAAGAGCCGAAGCCCGGCGGCGAGATTGAGACCGTCTACGCCTACCACATGAAGCGCATCCGCCAGCTGGCGCAGAGCCTGCGGCAGGGCGGCTCGGCGCACTGAAAAGGACCCGGGCCGGGGGCCTTTTTTTATGCCCTTTTGCGCTCAGTCCGGGCCGCGCCGCGAAAGCGGATGGACGGCGGGGCTTTCCAGCACCTTCCCGTCGGCGTCGAAGCGCGAGCCGTGGCACGGGCAGTCCCAGGTTTTTTCTTCGCCGTTCCAGCGCAGGGGGCAGTGCATGTGGGGGCAGACGGGGTCCACCGCGTGCAGGCCGCCCTCTTCGTCCCGCCAGGCCCCGATTTTCGCGCCGCTGTAGTCCACCACCCCGCCCTCGCCGGGCAGAAGCTGCGACAGCTCCCGCCCCGGAACGGAGAAGTAGCCCTTCAGGAAGTTCACGGCCGTGTCGCCCGCCTGGCGGAAGAATTCCGGCGCCTGAAGGGAAAAGCTGCTGCGCAGCGGGGAAAAGACGGAGGTCTCCTCCCCGCCGGAGGCAATCAGCCGGGCGACGACGCGCGCCGCGGCCATGCTGCCCGTCATGCCCCATTTGTTGAAGCCGCACGCAAGGTAGATGTTGCCCTCCATCTGGCGGTACCGCCCCGCGTAGGGGATGCCGTCGTTCGTCATGCAGTCCTGCGCCGACCAGCGGTATTTTACCGTGCAGCCGGGGAAGAGCCGGCGGGCGGTTTCCTCCAGCTTCTCATAGTGGGCCGCCTCGGTTTCGTGCCCCGTTTTGTGCCCGCAGCCGCCCAGCAGGAGCAGGTCTTTCCCGTCGGCCGCCCGGCAGCTGCGGAAGGAATACCCGTCCTCCGCGCAGCCGAGGTACATCCCCCGCAGGGGCGGCGGCCCCTCCAGCGCGAGGACGTAGGAACGGCTCTGGACGATTCGGGAAAAATACAGGCCGCGCAGGTTCACGAAGGGGTAGTGCGTGCAGAGCACCGTGCTTTTCGCGTAGACCCGGCCGTCCCGCGTGACGGTTACGCCGTCCTCCAGCGCGACGGCGCGGCTGTTTTCGTAGATTCGGACCCCTTCGCGCCGCAGGACGTCCAGCAGGCCGCGGGCAAATTTCAGCGGATGGAAGCGCGCCTGGCGCGGGAACTGCAGCGCCGCCGCGACGGGGAAGGGGAGCTCGCATTCCTTCACGACGCGGGCGTCGATGCCGAGGCGCCCGGCGGCCCCGGCCTCCTCCTCCAGTTTCTGCGCGTCCTCGCTGGTCAG
>DHOB01000056.1:68359-70079 GCA_002409675.1 Ruminococcaceae bacterium UBA5401 | reverse complement strand
CCCCGCGGGCCGACCCCGTCGAGCAACCTGCGGTAAATCAGGCGGTGCTGGGAAGTGATTTTTCCCGTCGTGTGCGCCGTCGTGCCGGAGCACACCCGGCGCGCCTCCAAAATCACAATGTTCTTCACCCCGGCGCGCAGCAGCTCGTAGGCGCACAGCAGCCCGCACAGCCCGCCGCCCACCACGGCGGCGTCCGCCGCGCAGTCGCCGGAAAGCGCCGGGAACTCCGGCAGCTCCACCTCCTGCCACGGGGAGGAAAAATCGTCTTTCACCCGGACCGTCTCCTTTTTTCAGATTTCCGTTTTATTGTTGCCGGGAGCGGGACGGTCCATGCGCACGGCGAGCAGAAAAAAGCCGGCCGCGGAACCCGCGGCCGGCGCGATGTTCAATTTTTGAAACGCGCTTTCTCAGACCCTGCCGGCCTTTTTCGCCTTTTCGGCGCCGTCGAGCGCGTCCTGCTCAATCTGCCCGATATAGAGCTCAACGAACCGCCTGAAATCCTCTCCGGCGAGCTCCGGCATCCGGACCGCGGAAGGCTCCACCGACGGCTCGCTTTCGGCAGAGACGCCATCGGCGGCCGCGGCCGGCGCGCCGCCGGCGGAAAGGGGTTCCCCGGCATAGGCGAGCACCCGCCGCACGTAGTTCTGCGTTTCGGTGAACGGCGGGATTCCGCCGTACTTTTCCACGTTCCCGCTGCCCGCGTTGTAGGCGGCGAGCGTCAGTTCCTCGTCGCCGCCGTAGCGGCGCAGAAGCTGCCCGAGGTATTTGGCGCCCCCCATGATGTTCTGCTCCGGGTTCAGCGTGTCCGTTACGCCGAGCGCCGCGGCCGTGGAGGGCATCAGCTGCATGATTCCCTGCGCGCCGCAGCGCGACACCGCGTCCGCCCGGAAGCCGGATTCCGCCTTGGCGACGGCCTTCAGCAGGTTTTCCGGCACGCCGAAACGCTCCGCGGCGGAGCGGAAAATCGAATCGAGGCTGCCGGCTTTGTCCGTTTTCTTATCCGCCGCGCGCAGGCACTGCGCGAACGAGCGGGCCGGTTCCGCCTTCTGTGCGGCCGGGGCGGCGGAAAGCGCCTGCCGCGCGGGCCGAATCGCAGAAATTCCGTTTGCCATGCCGATTCCCCTCCATTTCATTATTTTCTGTCTGTAAGCATAGCGCATTTCCGAAAAAAAATCAATCCGCCCCGCCCGTTTTCCGGAAGATTTTCGGGGGAATTTCCGCCGCTGCCCGGTCCGCCGGGCTGTCATTTTCCCGCGCCTTTTCATAAGCTGGAAGAAACGGAGAAAAGGGGGAGGGACGGCATGTCCTACGGAATTGCTCTGGCCGGGGGAGGCATCCGCGGCGCGGCGCACGTGGGCGTGCTGCTGGCGCTGGAAGAGTGCGGGATGAAGCCCTGCGCCGTGGCCGGGACCAGCGCGGGCGGCATCGTCGCGGGCCTTTACGCCTGCGGCCTTTCCGCGCAGCAGCTTCGGGAGATTGTGCTGCAGGCGTCCCGCAAAGGCGCGCTGCTGGCGGACCCGGACGTCTCCGGCATCCTCGCGCTGGCGCCGAGGCTGCTCGCGCAGAAGGAATGCGCCTGCTCGGGGCTGCTGAAAGGGGACCGGATGGAAAAGTGCTTTGCGAAGCTGACCGGGAACCGCCGGATGCGCGACCTGACCATGCGCACCGTGATCCCCGGCGTGGACCTGTGCAGCGGGCTCACGGTGGCCTGCACCAACTC
>DHOB01000056.1:64368-68120 GCA_002409675.1 Ruminococcaceae bacterium UBA5401 | reverse complement strand
CTTTCAGCCGAAGAAAATCGACGGCATGTATCTGGTGGACGGCGGCGTCGCCGACGTGCTGCCGGTGGATCTGCTGGTCGCGGCGGGCGTGCCGAATGTGCTGGCCGTGGACGTTTCGGACTTTTACCGGATGCCGGAGCGGATGAACATCATCGAGGTCGCGTCGCATTCTCTTTCCATTATGGAGACCCGCCTGCGGGAATGCGTGACGCGCGGCGAAAAGCTGCTGCTGAACCCGGACCTGCCGGAGACCTCCGGCGTGCTGAACCTGGGGCAGATGCCGGAGTGCATGGAGGCCGGCTATCAGGCGGCCAAAGAGGTCATGCCGCAGATTCGGCGCATCTTTTCATAAATTAATTCCATAAAACCACAGAGGCCGCGCCGGAGAAAACCGGCGCGGCCTCTGTCAGGGGTTCTATGCGAACGGATTTTCGGTCTTGTAGGGCATGCCCTTCGGCCGGTTGAACGAGACGTCGGGGATGCCGAGGTAGCGGAACAGGGTGAACAGGGCGGCCCCCACGTGGCCGAAGGCCACCGCGCCGTGGTGCGGAAAATGCTTTTCAATCAGCACATGGCGGTAGAAGCGGCCCATCTCCGGGATGGCGAAGACGCCGATGCCGCCGAACGAGCGCGTCGCCACGGGCAGCACCTCGCCCTGCGCGACATAGGCCTTCAGCCGGCCGTCGGCCGTGCCCTGCAGGCGGTAGAACGTGATGTCCCCCGGGGCGATGTCGCCTTCGAGCGTGCCGCGGGTGAAGTCCGGCTTGTTCCCGTTTTCCAGCAGACGGTTCTGGATGAGCTGGTACTTGATGGCGCCTTTCGAGAGCCTGCACAGCGGCGTGTTGCCGCAGTGGAAGCCCATGAAGGTGTCGCGGTGGGCATAGCGGTATTTTCCCCTGATGTCGCTGTCGTACAGGTCCTGCGGCACGCTGTTGTTGATGTCCAGCAGGGTGACCGCGCCGTCCGTCACGCAGGCGCCGATGTATTCGCTGACCGCGCCGTAGACGTCGGTCTCGCATGCGACGGGGATGCCGCGGCTCGCCAGCCGGCTGTTGACGTAGCACGGCTCAAAGCCGAACTCCTTCGGGAACGCCGGCCAGCATTTGTCGGCGAAGGCCACGTACCTGCGCGAACCCGCGTTCTGCTGTGCCCAGTCGAGCAGGGTCAGCTCGAACTGCGCGAGACGCGGCAGCAGGTCGGGGTAGGTGTTGCCCGCCGCGCCGAGCTCCTTCGCCATGTCGTCCGCGACGCCGGCGATGCGTTTGTCCCCCTTGTGCGCGCGGTAGGAGACCAGAAGGTCCAGCTCGGAATTTTCCTGGATTTCGATTCCCAGGTCGTACAGCGGCTGGATGGGCGCGTTGCAGGCGAAAAAGTCCTGCGGGCGCGGACCGAAGGTGATGACCTTCAGCGATTTGAGCCCGATGGCCGCGCGCGCGGCGGGGATGAACTTCCGAATCATCTCTGCAATCTCGCCGGCCGTGCCGACCGGGTATTCCGGTATCACGGCCGGGATGTGGCGCAGCCCCAGGTTATAAGAGCAGTTGAGCATGCCGCAGTAGGCGTCGCCCCTGCCGTTTATCAGGTCCTTGCCGCTTTCCTCCGCGGCGGCGGCGTACAGCACCGGCCCGTCAAAATGCTGGGCGAGCTGCGTTTCGGGCGTTTCCGGCCCGAAATTGCCGAGGAACACGACCAGCGCGTTGCACCCCGCCCGTTTCACTTCATCGGCGGCGCGCAACATGTCCGCCTCGTTTTCCACGATGGTCTGCGCCTCGTACAGCTCCGTGCCGTTCCGGCGGCATGCTTCTGCGACGGCCCGCCGGCGCTTTTCCGCGAGCGACTTCACGAAGCAGTCGCGGCTCACGGCGACGATTGCCGGCTTGACTTTCGGAATGTTTTTCAGCATGATGGATTCTCCTTCCCGGATTTTGTCTGTTTCATGAGCGGAAGCTCCATTTCAGAGCGCCGTAGAACCTGACGAATTTTTCGTACTGCGCCGCGTACAGCGGCACGTTGGCCGCGATGGGCTCGGTCCGGCTCTCCGGCCGGACGAGGGGAACGGTGGCCGCGAGGTCGGGCCAGATGCCCGCGGTCACGCCCGCGGCGAGCGCCGCACCGAACGAGCCGCCCTCGGCGCTGCCGTAGACGGTGCGCACCGGCAGGTTGAACGTGTCGGCAAAAATCTGCCGCCACACGGGGCTGACCGCCCCGCCGCCGGCCAGAACGATCTCGTCGGACGAAACCCCGTGCCCGACGCTTTCCATCAGGCCGTACACCTGCCGCAGGGAGAACGCCACGCCCTCCAGCACGGCGCGGGCGAAGTGCCCTTTCGTGTGGCGGGACGTGATGCCGAGGAACGCCCCCTTCGCGTCCGGGTCGTTGAGCGGCGCGCGCTCGCCCGTCAGATAGGGCAGAAAGACCAGCCCGCCGGAGCAGGGCGGGGCGGCCGCGGCGGCCCGGTCCAGCAGACGGAACGCGCTGACGCCCTCCCGCTTTGCGCGCTCGGTCTCCCAGTCGCCGAACGTGCTGCGGAACCACTGGTACGAGCCGGCCGCCGCCAGGGTCACCCCCATGGCGGTGTAGAGCCCCGGCGCGTTGCCGCAGAAGACCTGCAGCATCCCGTCCGGGTTCGGCAGGCAGGAATCCAGCGACGTGGCGACCACGCCGGAGGTGCCCAGCGTCACGCCCACGCGGCCCGGCCGCACCAGCCCGAGGCCCGTGGTCGAAATCACGGCGTCGCCGCCGCCGCCCGCGACGGGCGTACCCTCCGGCACGCCCGTCTGTGCGGCGGCTTCCTTCGTCACGCGGCCCACGGCGTCGACCGATTCGACGGCCCTCGGGAACAGCGCCGGGTCCAGGCCGGTTCTGCGGATCAGTCCCTGCGCCCAGCGGCGATTCTTTACGTCGAACAGACCCGTGCCGGAAGCGTCCGAGACGTCCGTCGCGATCTCGCCCGAAAGGCGGTAGCGGATGTAGTCCTTCGGGTTGAGGATGAATTTCGTCCGCGCGTAATTTTCCGGCTCGTTTTCCTTCATCCACAGGATTTTTCCGCCGGTGTAGCCGGTCAGCATCCGGTTGTTGGTGATGTTCAGCAGGGCGGAGGGACCGCCGGCCGCCCGCGTGATCTCTTCGCACTGGCTCCCGGTGCGCTGGTCGTTCCACAGAATGGCCCGGCGCACCACGCGCCGGTTCTCATCCAGTGCGACCATCCCGTGCATCTGGCCCGAAAAGCCGACGGCCCCGATTTTCCGGCCGCCCAGCGACGCCGTGATTTTCCGCAGGCCGGCGCAGACGCCGCGCCACCAGTCTTCCGGGTCCTGCTCGGACCAGCCTTCGCGCGGGGCGTAGCACGGGTACCCTTCCACCGCGGAGTTCAGGATTTTCCCCGTTTCGTCCAGCGCGAGGATCTTGCATCCGGACGTGCCGACGTCCACGCCCAGAACGCATTGATTTGCCATTTCAGCCATCCTCCTTTCCAGACTCGGGCTAATCCACCTCAATGTTTTCGCCTTCCAGCCCGCAGAAGGCGCCGTCCGCACCCAGACCGGAATCGGGGTGGGCAATCAGCCATTTGTTCGCGGCGAAGAGCAGGCGGATTTCCCCTTTCCCCTCCGCCGGCGAGCGCAGCGGCAGGTTGGTGCCGCGCGGCAGCACAATCGCGTTGCGGAAGGGCCGCCCGTTCACGCTGCACGGGGCGTAGTGCAGGGTGGTGGCGTACAGCTCCACCATCGTCCCGGCCGGGACGAGGAACGCCT